>JAXKGF010000045.1:0-5567 GCA_036550515.1 Collinsella sp. | reverse complement strand
CCTGCTCGAGCTCGGACTCGCACTGGGACTGTGCCGCTTGTGCGGCGGCGAGGGCTGCCTCTGCGTCCGCGACCTTCTGTTTTGCCGCATCGTACTCCGGACCGCTGGCACCGGCCTCCGCTGCGGCGAGGTCGGCTTTCGCCTGCTCGTAGGCGGCGCTGGCGGCTGCGGCCTTCGCATCCGCCGTGTCCTTGTTCTGCTGGGCTGCGGCGAGGACGGCATCGGCGGAATCCTTTGCAGACTGGGCCGCAACCAGCTTGGACTGGGCATCGGCAAGCGTCGCGTTGGCGTTGTCAAGTTCGGCCTGTGCCCTGCTCACGGCATCCGTGGCGTCGCGCACGGCCTGCTCGGCGTCACGGATAGCCTCCGGGGTGGCGCCTACGGCATCGGCCTTGGCCTTATCGAGGGCGTCCTTGGCATCTTGGGCCGCCTTGAGGGCGGACTGGTACGCCTCGTCCTTCTCGGATGCATCCGCCTTGGCGTCTGCGAGACCTGCCTTCGCCTGCTCGAGGTCCTTGCCGGCGGCATCGGCGGCGTCCTTGCCCTCTGCGACCTGACGGGCGTACTCGTCCATTGCCGCTCGGTCGGCTGCCGCGCCGGCGCTGACTGCCGAATCGTAGGATGCCTTGGCCTGGTCGCGGGCGGAAGCCGCCTCGTTGTAGGGACCGGCGGCCTCATCGTAGGATGCCTTGGCGGCGTCCTCCTTCGCCTTCGCCTCGTCGACCGCCTTCTGCAGGTCCGCGATGGTCTGTGCGGCGGATTTCGCGCCGGTACCGGATGCCGCGCCGGCGTGGGCGGCGATCGGCGACATCACGGCGGGGTGCTGCGTGCCCCCGTCACCGGTCTGGGCGAATGCCGTGAACGGTGAGATGAGGCTCGATCCGGTCATGGCGGCCATGGTCGCCGCGGTGACGGTCAGACGCGCGATCCCCTTCGGCGTGTGAATCTTTTTGTTTGGCAGTGCGTGCTTCTTCTCGTACATGAATCTTTCGTCCTTTCTGCGAAACGTGCTGTCAACTATAGCGGATGACAGCCAATTTCGTTTAGTAACGCCCTGTTTTCTTGACGTGTATCAGTATACCACGGTACTAGAGTACTACCTCTGAGAATCTTCTGAAATTTCGTCTGCCCAGTACCAATGATGCCCTTTCGCCTTGCGTCCGGTGGTAATCGCCCGTTTGATCCCACTCCCCGCATATCCGTAGGCAGACATACTCGCCGCGGCAATACTGTCGAAGATCTTCCCGTCATCGCGACGGACCCGCTTCTTACCGCCTCCAAGCCCTGCGTAGATGTCGATATCGCTCACGGCCGTCCCTTCCAATAGCTGCATGTATTGCCATGTCCGGTTTCAAAGGCATGTTCCTCTCCGCGCCTGACGCACAGATATTGAATCTGGGTGTCCTCCGGTCTATGACGTTTGTCGCGAACATGGGGGTTCTGTATGCAGTGTGCACACAGGCTGCAGACCTTTTTCTTCCGTGCCTGTTCTTTTTGAAATCCACTGACTGAAGCGCGAAGATCATCATCGGAAACCATAGCTCATTCTTTCATCGGCAAGTCGAGTTCGGATTGTACATAGCAAAACGATTGGGGCGGCCGTTTCAGTTCAGAATTCAAGGTTTGCAGCTCAAGCGAATCCTTGAACGGAACAACTGAATAGATACGGATGGCAACGGCCTTATCGCACCCCTCGTAATATCCAAAGAACCTGTCAGCCGTCAAGCCGCTGTGGGTCTTCGAATACGTCCACACGGCCTCCGGAGATGCCTGTAGTATCGACCAATCGGTAATAATGCCCGTCACGTTCTGAACCGACACCGTCTCGTATAGGAGGATCGGCAAGTCAACCAGCTTTGGAGCCCTCTTGCGGTATTCGAAGCGCTTCCTTTCGGTATATATCAGGTTGGCATAATGCGGCTTGATTGACATCAGGATATATTCTTTCGAAAGCCCATTTAAGCCCATTCGTTCCTCCTTTTTTGCATTTGCTGATACGATGATACCACAATACAACGGTGCTACTTACCAGGGCGGAAAAATGACCCGGCTCCTTATCGGACACCGGGCCATTTTTCCGCCCTAAATATCTTTAGAAAGCCATGCACGTCTTTCCTCTTCACGCTCTTTCATCATTCTCGATGTCTGATATTCAATCTCTTCGATGACGCGTTTTCTTCCCTCATCATCAAGTCGAAGGTACGCACAGATCATGCTCCAATCGGCAGCATCCCTTGTCGTCAGTGGAATCATCAGTTGATTTCCTTTCCTATTCGAACTCGCCGTCTGCAAGCCGCATCCTTTAATGCCATGCTCTAAACCGAACGCCACATGGCTTCCGTAGTTGAGACGAAGCCTGTCAGCATATTCCAGCCGGATTGCAACCTAGAAGTGGTGACGTGACTCAGCAATCGAACTCATTGCCGACTACTTCCGCAGAGCAATGCGGGCAGAAGGAATCGGTTAGGGAAATCGGTTCGCCGCAATTGGAACATACGGGAACGATTTCCCCTTCATCGGTCTCAAGTGTCCTAACAACACAAACCGGGCGGTTTATCAGCTCAAACAACCTACCGATAATCGGTCTATTACCACTAATCTTGATTCCGGGTCCAAACAGTACAGCGGCCAGGAAATCATGAAGATCCGCCTCGCCGATCTCATTCGAGTAGCCATAGACTTTCAGCAAACGGTTTGCCGCGGACCGCCTCGCCCTGTCCGACGTAAGCAGGGTTCTCGGGTCGATGTCATATGTATCGACAGCCCCGTGTCGATCTTTGGAATCAATCTGCATTCCATCCAGCATATTCATCTACAGCTTTCGCCCGCAGAACGGACAGTAGGTGATCGGTTTGGGTTCCTTTCTCCCGATTGCCATATATATCTCGATGAGATGTTCAAAGCAGGGGCCGCTATACTCGCCGGCACGGTCGATGATATAGATCTCATCGGCAGTCGCGCCAGCGTACGATGATGTAGCTTCGAGTTTGCTCCGATCAGCTTTGCGATATTCACAAGCCATCTAGAACTTCCCTTCTGTATCAAATCCTTTGCCAGCAAAACCATATGTGTGGACAGATCTCGTCTTGATCAACCCAGCGCACTTCCCTATTTGATATCCAGATAGGTACACGGAACACTTACGTATACGCCTCGATGGTCCAAAACCTTGATATGGCCGTAGGAGGAATCGATGACGTCAGCATGGGTGTAATCGGGAGGTAGGCGAAATAAATCCTCGCAGTCGATATAGGCCACGCACCTCTCATACCCGCCGCTACGGATAATCACGAGTTCGCGCACCTCGGTCTTCTCGCGGCAATACTGGATAACGGTCATTTATCTATCCTTCCGAAAATTTCGCCCGCAAATCGGACAATAGTTGATAGGAATCCATGCACGGTCGATATCGTTATCGTGAGACATCGTCAAATGCGCCCCATGCGGGTCACTGACATCGAGTGCGAGGTCTATCCCCTCAATCAGGTCCATATCCCCGCAGACATCATCGATATCGTTGAGGAGCTTGGCGCGGTACGGACTGCACCACGGGCAATAGCCGTTCGAAAAGACCCCGCGCGATGTACGGTAGGAGTATGCACTGTGGTTCACCATTCGGAACAGGAGCTCGGAGACGGATGCAATCCGGCTGCTCCCCGAGCCGATCCCGAGGTCGAATTTTTTCTGCAGACGCCCGCGGGCGTCCGGGCAGAAGACTGCCGCGTCCTTGGGGAGCTGTCGGGTCTCATAGAGTGTCTGGGCGAGATCAGGCGGGCAGACGAGCCAGTTCGCATCGCCCCGGAACGTCAGGCCGTGTCCGCTCTTGAAGTCATTCATACACGATTTGACCTCGACGAAAACGAATTCACCCCGCTCGATGGATGATGGGAACGGTGAGTTCCGCGCGGGTCTGAAACCGACGAAATCGACGCGATGGACATCGTCCACCCACACCTCAGACGAGACCAGGGAATACTCGCGGCGCAACCGAGCCAAAACGCGCTCGGACAGCTCCTCTGTCGTCTCTTCACGCTGTCCCAATTTATGCCTCCTTATCCGCATGGCGTGTATTCCAAGTCTTGATGGCTGCGATACAGGCGTTGTATTCATCCTCGCCCTCGATAATCGATTTGCGCTGGGGACCGTCTATCTCGGCGGTGCAACCTCGACATTTGCAGGTGGCAGATGAAAGGTAGAGCGTAGGTACGCCCTCGACATACGAGGTGGTTCCCTGCCCGTAGGGGTAGATAGTCACCTGCCTGCTACCGCAAAATGGCCACGGCTCGGCATCGTCTACGTCCATATAGGCGGTGTTCCGGCATCCGATGAAGGCCGTCCGCTCCAGCCTGTATTTACGCGTCATCCTGACTCCTTTGGCTTCAAAAACATCAACTCTTTTCTTTATTGCAATACCATCATACCACAGTAGGAAGATACTACAGACGAGAAAGCTTGATGGATCTGGATTCTTCAAAACCTAGGTTCAGCTCAGAGGGCATTAAAAAAGTCCTACGGCACGTTTCATGTGTCGTAGGACTCTGGCTTATGATACAGAACCGATCCTGTCAAATGGGAAATAGCGTGCGAATACGATACCGATTACGCTATCCTCCTCCACCGGTCCGAAATAGCGTGAATCTGCCGAATTCTCACGGTTGTCTCCCATCACCCAAATGCATCCGTCGGGGATTGTATAAGGATAGGAATCGGGTGCTGATGACAGATGTGCATCCAGTGGCTCGCTCTCCCCCATCGCATAGGATTCATCCAGGCGCCTGCCATCGACATAAACCTTGCCATCTTTCAGGTCGACGGTCTGACCGGACGTCGCGATGACACGTTTGACAAGGATGTCAACTCCGTTCCTCGGCCTCGGATTCTTGAATACGACGATGTCGCCTGGCTTCAAATCACTTCCCGTCTCAAGGGTAATCTTCTGCGCAAGTATGCAGTCACCCACCTCAATCGTCGATTCCATCGATCCCGTCGGCACGACAAACGGTTCGATCACAAACGCCCGCAAGAGAAAGACCGCCGCCACGACAGTGACGATGAACGCTATGAATTTCAGAATATTTTTCAGGATTGAAGTAATACCGGTCGTCATGCACTTCGCCTTTCTGTTAGGATAGCACCATCATACCACAGTACCAGATTTTGGACTCGGAATGCCATCCCCTCTCTCATTACCACGAACTTCCCCATCAAACTGCAAACAACTCTGGAAAAGACGGAAAGATTGACGAGTTTCTTGAGGTCTTCGCGATTCAGTTAAGCCCAATCAGTTGATTTCATCTTCGAAATCCCGGCTTGAAGATATTCTCCAAGCGGAATCTTATCGAGGCTGTTGATCTCAATCTCAGGAGAAAGCCAACCGCTGTCTTCAAGGTCATTACGGGCAATTTGATATGAATCGTAGTCGCCACGTCCGAGATACATCACTGCCTGTGCGTCCTTGATGGCGTCGAACCCCCAAGAGTACAGACGATCCCTAATCGGACGAAAATATGTGAATGGAAGCTCATCTGGGTTTCTATAGACCTGCATCGCCAGGTCTGCAAGATCCT
>JAXKGF010000044.1:0-22944 GCA_036550515.1 Collinsella sp. | reverse complement strand
TTTGCTTCGCAAATACGCACCGGCTTCGGCCGCCTGCCGGCGTCCTCGCCCGCGGGCTAAAAACGCTTACGCGTTTTCTTTACGCCCGCGCCCTGCACAGAGTTCGATTCTCCGCGGTATCTGTAAGTAATAAAAAAGCAGGTAGAGACACTTCTCTACCTGCTTGTAACTATTGGTGGAGGCGCGGAGAATCGAACTCCGGTCCACGAAAGCCCCCTGATTGGCATCTCCAAGCTCAGTCGCTGGTTTTGTCTCGGACGCTTTGCGCGCAGCGACACGCTCGCGGCGTCCTAACCGGTTCGGTCTTAGCCTGCGCCATACCGATTACGTGCGCAGGAGCATTCCCCTAAAATGACGTCGCGCCGGTGTCGGGGAAATCACCGGGTTGACGCGCCGCTATAAACTAAGCAGCGAGAGCCATAGGCTCAAAAGAAGAGTTGTTGTCAATTCAATTTGACGGTACCCCTGTTTAACGAGGCGAGGAGACCTCGGCTTGCTTCCTCTCTCAGAGCTATCGTGTCGAAACCAGTCGCCCCCGAATGTCGGGAAAGTCTGGATGGCATTGGGCACGAGTACCCAACACCCGTCGACTTTTCAAGGAACATACGGGGCGAGCCCCGCTTGTGGAGTGTTATCTTACCACGTTCTGAAAGCGGACAGCTGTTCTATGCACGAGCTGTGAAGACCCCAATGTGCGCTGCACTTCGCACTTTTGCCACCAATCGCGTCACGTATATTTTCGCCAAGCACAATCGACCCGTCGAAAGGACCGTTATGGATACCAAGCAGCAACTCGTCAATGCCCTCGCAGGCCTGGGCTCAACCATTACCGAAGCTATGGATGTCATCGAGGGCTTTGTCCCCTGCGGGCATCCCGCACTCACAGTATCGAACGCACTCGTCGCGCTGGACGCCGACGATGATGTTGCTCTCGCCCAGCAGCTCGAGACCGTCGAGAGCTTTATCGACCACGTGAGTGAGAACCGCGGCGTGTCCGCCTACCACGGCATCGAGGTCGAGCTCGCGGGTCCCAAAGCCGACTTGCTCGCAGCAATCCGCGAGGTAGGCGCCCTCATGCAGACCGCAGGCGTCAAGAACACCCAGGTCAACGAGTGGGTCTACCGCAGTCTGGCAGCACTCGACAGCTCCAACGAAAAGGCAGCCGAGCAGCTCACCGAAGTCCCCGCCATCAAAGCTGCACTTGCCTAAAAAGGCCTGCACCCTGGCGGTTGCGGTACCGCCCGAATGCAGGCCATAAGCTCAATCGAAAACCCTAACGAAGATACGCTTTCGCGTTGCTCAGGCTGTAGGCAATCGTCGAACCGTTGTGCAACAGCGACGACGCCTGCGGGGTAATCGTGCCGGTAATGCCCAGTGCCAAGAGTGCTGAGTTGGTGAGCATCACCTTAGAGTAAGAGCTCGTCAGACGATCAACGAGGCCCTGACTCATACGGCGCAGGCGCACGATTGCGGCCAGATCCGTATCGGTCAGGATGATATCGGCGACCTCCTTGGCGATGTCGCTTCCGCCACCCATTGCCAGTCCCACGTCGGCCAAACCGAGCGCCGGCGAATCGTTGACGCCGTCGCCCACCATGGCAACGTGGCGTCCTTCGCCCTTAATGCGCTCCACATACGAGTACTTGTCCTCGGGCAGCAGCTCGGCCTTAAACTCATCGACACCTGCCTCTCGCGCAATGCGCTCGGCCGTGCGCTCGGAGTCGCCCGTGAGCATAACGACGTGCTTGACGCCCAGCGCATGCAGGTCGGCGATGGCCTCGCGGACCCCGGGCTTGAGCGGATCCTCGATGCCGAGCACGCCCACGACCGTGCCGTCGACCGCCAGATACAGCGGCGACAGGCCCTGCATCTGGAGCTCGATTTGCTCCTTGATGTCGGACTCGAGCTGCGCGCCCTCGTCCTCGAATACAAAGTGCGCGGAACCGATGATGGCGCGACGCCCTTCGATGGACGAAGCGATGCCATGCGCCACGATGTACTCGACGGCAGCATGGCGCTCGCGGTGCTCGAGCCCGCGCTCGCGGGCCGCATTGACCACGGCGCGTGCCACCGGATGCGGGAAATGCTCCTCCAAGCAAGCGGAAAGGCGCAGGACCTCGTCCTCGCTCCGGCCATCGGTCGTCAGCACGCAAGCCAGGCGCGGCTGCGCCTCGGTGAGCGTGCCGGTCTTATCAAAGACAATGGTGTCGGCCTTGGCAAACGACTCAAAGTACTTGGCGCCCTTGACCATCACGCCCATCTTGGCAGCATCGCTCATGGCGGTCATGACGGCGACCGAACCCGTGAGCTTGAGTGCGCATGAATAGTCGACCATCAGCGCCGCTGAGGTCTTGATGAGGCTGCGGGTGGTAAGCGCAACCAGGCCCGCGAGCAGGAAGTTCCACGGGACGATCTTGTTGGCGAGGTCTTCCATGTGCGACTGGCCCTCGGACTTGAGCGAGTCGGCCGTCTGCACGAGCGAAACGATCGAGCGCAGCTTGGTCTGAGCCGTATTGGCGCGCACGCGCACCAAGATGCCGCCGTCTTCCACGACGGTACCGGCGAACACGTCGTCGCCCACGCTGCGCTCGACGGCCAGCGGCTCGCCGGTCAGGGTCGCCTGGTTTACCATGGCGCTCCCCTGCTCGACAACACCGTCGATGCAAATGGACATGCCGGTGCGCACGGCGACCAGATCGCCGGGCTCAAGCTCGGTGGCGGCAACGCTTACCTCGGTGTCGCCGACAACCTTTTGCGCCTTGTCGGGCACATCGAGCAGCGAGTTGATGAGCTCGTTTTCGCTCATGGCGCGGGTGTAGTCCTCGAGCAATTCGCCCACATTAAGCAGGAACATCGTCTGCCCCGCGGTGTCGACATCACGCTTGACGAACGAAATGCCGATGGCCGAAGCGTCGAGCACAGGAACGGTCAGGCGCGGCTGCGCCAGCTCATGAAGGGCAGCGCGCAAAAATGCCATGTAACCGGCCACGACAAACACCGCACGCAGAGGCGTCGGCAAGAACCAGCGGCGCGCGTAGTGGGCGCCGATAAGTGTGGCAAGATCCATGACGAGCTTGTGCTTGCGTGGCTCAAGCTGCATCACGTAACCCGTCTTTGCGTCGGCAATGGCCTGGGCATCGAGCGCGTCCAGGGCATCGAGCACGGCCGCGCGACGCTGCTCGTCATATTCGAGCGCCATCTGGCCAATACGACCGTAAACGCGCACCTTGTGCACGCCGTCGATATCGCCGCTGAGCTTAAGAAGCGCATCGAGATCGCTCTCTGGCACAGGACCCGCCAACTGAAGACGGGTCCTGCCGGGGATCTCGCTAATAATCGAGAATCTCATTGTTTATGCCTGGGAGCGCTATTCGGCTGCCTTGTCCGCAGCGGCCTCGCTCTGGGTGAGATAGGCAGCCTCGGCAACCATATCGTCGACCTCGGCCTTGGCCTGCTCGACCATGTCCTGGTAGCCGTTCTTGATGCGCATGCCGCACGCAATGCCCTGCACGCAGGCATTCTTGACCGGAGCGCTGGTAAGCAGCTTGATGCCGGCCGTGCCAAGCAGAAAACCGCCACCGACAAGTAGGGTGTTAAACGTCGACTTCTTCATGTTGCTTCTCCCTTTTACCGCATTGGACGCGGCACGGTGCCTCAGCACCCGAGTAAACAAGTTTGCTCGAGCACACTTTTGGAAAATAGTTTAGTTTATCTAACTATTAAGTTCAACAACGGTTAACTTTTTGGAAACTATGGGGGTGAACTCAATATGACAAAGGGACAGTCCCTTTGTCATATTCCTACAGCTGCCAGTCCGCCGCCTCCTTTTGCAGCGCAACCATGCGAGCGAATTCTCCACCTGCCGCCTTGAGTTGCGCCGGAGTGCCCTGCTCGGCAACCACACCATCCTTGAGTACAACGATTTTGTCGGCATTTTCCACCGTACGCATACGGTGGGCAATAACGATAACCGTCTTGCCCGCGAGCAGGCGGGAAAGCGCCTGCTGAACCACGGTCTCGTTCTCGACGTCCAAGCTTGCCGTCGCCTCGTCCAACAGCACGATGGGCGCATCTTTGAGCAGCGCGCGGGCGATGGAGATGCGCTGGCACTCGCCACCGGAGAGTTTGGAGCCGTTCTCGCCGATCATGGTGTCGTAGCCCTGCGGCATGCGGTTCACGAACTCATCGCAGTTGGCGGCATGTGCGGCGGCCAAGACCTCCTCGTCGGTGGCGTCGCGGCGGCCAAGGCGGATGTTTCCCATCACTGTATCGTCAAAGAGCAGCACGTCTTGGAAGACGATCGCGTAATCACGCAGCAGTACCTCGGGATCGACGCTCGCAACATCCACACCGCCCACGGTAACCTTGCCCGCGGTGGCATCCCAAAAGCGCGCGGCCAGGCGGCTCACCGTAGACTTACCGGAACCCGAAGGACCGACCAGTGCCGTAACTTCGCCTTCCTTGGCGGTAAAGCTCACATCGGTAAGAACTTTCTCGCCGGCGCGGCCGTCCTCGCCCGCACCATATCCAAATGCCACGTGATCGAACACCACATCGTGGCCCACGGGCTCAAATATCTCGCTGCCCCGCGCCACAGGCTCTTCCATGATGGAACGCATGCGCTTGGCAGACGACTCGGCGGCAAACAGCTCGGACATTAACATTAACGCCTGGTCAAAGGGCGCATAGATACGGCTCACCATAAGCAGGAAGGCAAACATCACCAAAAAGTCGACCTGCCCGGAGGCGACCATCGCGGCGCCCGTGACCAGCGTGGTGGCAATGCCCAGACGCAGGATAGCAAAGGCGGAGTTGACCAAAAGCCCGTTAGCGAGCTCGCCCTTGGTGGTCTCATGCTCCTCGGCATCGATCACGGCGTTGAGCCCCTCAAGATAATGGGCCTCCTGGTTGGTGGCGCGGATCTCGCGAACGCAGTCGAGCGTCTCTTGAATTGCCTCGGTAACCTTGACCTTCTCGGCACGCACGCGATCGAACACCGGAGTCATGGGGCCGCGTGTTAGATACAGCACGGCAAAGGCCACGGGAACGCTCCAAAACGCCGCGATCGCCAGCTGCCAGCAAAAGAACAGCGACGCCACGAACACAATGGCGCTTGCGATGATGGCACCCCAAAGCTCTCCCAGCACGTGACTGTAGGCGTGCTCCATGGCCTGGACGTCACCCATGATGGTCTCGGTTAAATCGGCCAGATCACGACGACCAAAAAACGACAGCGGCAGTTTGCGCAAGCGCTCGGCGATCTCCATGCGCTGCTTGCCGCACTCCTCGTAAAAGATGCAGTAGGTGTAGTAATACTGCTGCCAGTTAGAGGCAAAGAGCAACACGAAAAAGACCAGGAGGCCGCCCACGATCGGCAGGGCATCCGGCAGGTCAGCCCCGCTGACGAGATGCTCGACAAAGCCGGCCATAACCAGGAATAAAAAGCCCATGCCGGCCATGGTAATGAGATTAGTGAGCGTGGTCCAGAAAATGCCGTGTTTTACGCCGGCGACGCCTTTATCGGATAGGAAATACTTCTTTTGGAATGAGGCGAACATTTAGGCCTCGCCTCCCTTCGTGACGGCGGCATCCGCGGTCGCTGCAGTGATTTTCCAGCTCGCGGCCTGTTCGTATTCGGCCCACATCTTGGCATACAGGCCATTTTGGGACAGCAACTCGGCATGGGTACCCGTCTCCTGCGCGCTGCCCTGGTTGAGCACCACGATTTGGTCTGCGCCCACTACAGTCGAGAGTCGATGCGCAATCATAATGACCGTGCGACCCGCCGCCAGCTTGCTAAAGGCGCACTGGATGAGCGCCTCGTTCTCGGGATCGGCAAACGCCGTGGCCTCATCGAGCACCACGATAGGCGCGTCTTTAAGAATCGCGCGGGCGAGTGCCACGCGCTGGACCTCGCCGCCCGAAAGATATGCTCCGCCGGCGCCGAGCATGGTATTGATACCCTGTGGGAGCTTGGCCACAATGTCGTCGCACTGAGCTGCGGAGAGGGCCGCACGCACTTCGTCGTCAGTGGCCGTAGGCTTGGAGGCGCGCACGTTATCGGCAAGTGTTTGCCGGAACAGCTGGTTGGTCTGGAACACGAAGGCGACCTGGTCCATAAGCTCGTGCGGATCCATATCGCGAACGTCCACACCGCCTACGAGCACTCGACCCGAGGAGACGTCCCAAAAACGCGGGATCAGGCTTGCGCAGGTTGACTTACCGCCACCCGAGGGACCCACCAGGGCGAGGGTGCTACCAGCGGAAACGCTGAAACTCACATGGCTAACGGCAGGTGCTTCGGCACCCTCGTAGATAAAGCTCACGTCCTCAAATCGCACGTCGCCGCCGGCAGGGTGCTTGGGTTGGGCGGGCACGGAGAGCTGCTTGGAATCCATGACGCTTCGGATGCGAGCCAGCGAATCGGCACTCATCTGAGAGGCCTCGCCCACAAACATGAGCTTGGTCATGGCCGTCGGCACCACGGCCGAAAATATCGCGTAAAACGTGAAGTTGGTCATAAAATGCGCGAAGTCCGTCTCGCCCGGCGCCAACAGCAACGCCACGGGCAACAGGAATGCCACAAGACCATTGAGCGCGGTAAGGTTGAGTACCTGCGGACCTCGACAGAACGTGCCCGCATAGTTTTGCGCCATGTCGGCGTATTCGGCGATCGCATCGTGGAAGGCCTTAAAGGAGTAGACCGTCTGCTGAAACACCTTAACCACGGGGATGCCGCGTACGTATTCGGTGCCGGTCTTGTTCATCTTGACCAGCGCTCCCATGTAGGCCTTCATGAACTCGCCGCCCTTGCCGCCCATCATGGCGGCCATGGCGCCAAACGAAATGGCCACCGAGATGAGGCATGCCGCCCCCAAACGCCAATCGAGCGCGAAAAGCAGCACGAGCAAGCCCGCGACCATGGCGGCGGCGCCTGCGATATCGGGCAGCATGTGTGCGAGCAAAGTCTCGGTGGAGGCGGCGCATCCGTCTACAATACGGCGCAGCTCACCGGTGGCGTGCGTGTCAAAGTAGCCAAGCGGCAGCTTAAGCAGGTGCTCGCTCGTAGTCTTGCGGATATTGGACGCACAGCGAAACGCAGACAGGTGCGTGCACATGAGCCCCACGAAATAAGCTACGATGCTTGCCAGCGCAAACCCCACGGCCCACCAACCGTACATCGCAATGTTAGTGGCTTCGCTCCAGTTGGGCGCCACGGCAATCAGATCGCGCGCGACAAGCCAAATGCACACGTACGGGCCAAAGCTCAGCAGCTGCGAGAGCGCCGAGAGCACCATGCCCAAATACGTTAGGAATTTGCGGTCACCGGCATACGCGAGCAACTCGCCGATGCCTCCACCTTCCCTTTTTGATTCCTTTGCCATGAGATTCCTTTCTACGGCTTGAGAGTTAACCGTAATGAACTTATCATTGATATGTTAGCCATGGCTCACAATCAAGCCAGGCGTGGACGTTTCTGCAAAGGAAAGGGACGCTTTTGCAAATACGGCGGGCAGCGACCGACATAACCGAGCTCTACGCACCGCAATTTGAGCAGTTTGGCCTGGAGCTTACCGGCAAGGGCGCCGTCTTTACCGGCGAGGTGGCAAACGACCGGGCGCACGGCCGCGCATGGATCATGCCCCTCTCCCCCACCTGCATCGTCATGGAGCATTTCATAACCCCGACGCGCAACATGCACCTAGCCGAATACACGCCCGAACCGTACGCATGCGTGAGCGAGGTCAGCGCGCCCACACTTACATGCATGCCCGAGGCTGGCATAACGCCCGCGAACCTCAAACCATTGCATGGACCGTGGCCAAACAATGCCGTTTGCAGCTTTATCCAAGATAGCTGTGGCGAGGAATTAAGCCCGCTGTTTGCAGGGGAGATCTATCACTCGCGCTCGGTGCTCTTTTTGCCTGGATATTTTGACGAACTGGAGCACCGCTATCCCACCGAGTTCGCGGGAATCTTTGAGGCGTTTGCCGAGCCATGGCACGAGGAAGCGACGTCTGCCATCTGCCACACGCTGCGCCGGATTAACGAGGACCGCGCCCGCACCGTAGGCGGACACGTCTATATGCAGGGCATCGTGGAGACCATGGTCGCGGAGCTCGCCTGTTCGCGCGCGGCCCACAGGCAGGCGCGGCAGGCGGCAGACACACGCGTCAGCATAACCATTGCCGAAGAAGCAACGGCGATGATTGAGCGCGCGCTCGACAAAGGCAGACGTGTGGGTATCAACGAGGTGGCCGAGAGGCTCTACACAAGCCGCTCCAAACTATGCGCCACCTTTAAGGCCCAAACAGGCGAGTCCCTGGGCGCCTACATTCGCAGACGCCGCATGGAGCGAGCGCAGGACCTTTTGGCCGATAGCGCGCTCACAATAGCGCAGATGGCAGAGCGTCTAGGCTACCCTCAGCAAGCCGCCTTCGCCCAAGCCTTCAAACAATACACCGGCATGACACCCACGGCTTGGCGAAGCAAGCATCGCTAAGGCCCAGGCTCCCTGGCCGTAACGGAGCGATTAATTAGCCGCCGCCCGTCAGCTCACCCAGGATCTAAACGTCAAGATGTGCACGATCAAGCGCCTTTTTGATAAGAGGGACAGATCGATCAGCCAAATACAACGGAATGTTGAGCACCCCGTCGTCGAGCTTTAGGTTCTTAAGTGAGTAGCGGACCCTCAATGGAGTCGTCTCCGCATGCTTGTCGGCATAGTACTTAAGGCTCTTGGAATGAACGACCTCTCCCGATTTGACCTCGACGGGAACGATTTCGTTTCCGACTTGAATCAAAAAATCGACTTCGTGCTTCGGCTTCTCGTTTGTCCAATAACGCGGAGCAGCATCTAACTGTGAAAGTAATGCCTGAAGCACATAGTTCTCGGCGAACGAACCTTTGAACTCCGAAAATAGCGCATCCGAGATGGCAAAAGCGGACGCATCCAGCCTTGCCATGCGGCGCAGCAAGCCGACATCAAGACAGTAGACCTTAAATGCCTTGAGGTCATCGTACGCAGAGAGCGGCACACCGCCAGCAGCATTAAGGCGAACCGCCGTGATGAGCCCAGCATCGGCAAGCCATTCCAGAGCATCCTCGTATTCTCGAGCACGAGCCCCCTCGCGCACCGCACCCCAAACGAACTTTTTGTTCTCGCGCGCCAACTGAGCTGGAATCGAGTTCCATATTTGTGAAAGCTTGGCGAACTGCGCACGGCCACCATGCTTGGCAAAATCGCGCTCGTAGGAATCCAAGAGATCAGACAACACCTTATCGACCTGAACGATATCGCCCGTCTCCACCCACCGGCCAAGAGCCTCTGGCATGCCGCCGCATGCAAAATAACGACGAAGATGCTCGACGAGACGGACATGGAAGAAATCGGGCACTGTCTCGATCTGATCCAGGCCGCCAAGGTATTCGTCGTAGTTTGCAGCGCCCTCGGCTTTCAGAAACTCGGAAAAGCTCATGGGGCGCATCTCCATGAACTCGACCTTTCCCACCGGAAAAGCGCTGGTCTCACGGGACAAGCGAACGCCCAACAAAGACCCTGCGCATGCGACGTGATACTCGGGGGCCTCGTCACAGAAGTATTTAAGGGCGCCGACTGCAGAAGGACAATCCTGGATCTCATCAATAATAAGCAGCGTTTCGCCGGGCTCGATAGGCTGTCCAAGTGCCAGGGAAAGATTTGAGATGATCCGTCGAGGATCGCGCGTACCTTCGAAAAACTGAGCGTACTCGCTCTGTACCCCAGGTGACGGCTCCTCGAGCGTCAGATACACAAAATTGATGTACGAGGTTCGGCCGAACTCCTTAAGCGCCCACGTCTTTCCAACCTGGCGCGCCCCCTTAAGGATAAGCGGCTTACGATATTCTGACGCTTTCCAAGCGTTAAGCTTGGCAATGATATCTCGCTGCATGGACGAACCTCCCGCAAAGAAACTTCCGTAAACGTGATATTTCCCACATTTTACCCTAGGTAAAACGTGACATTTATCACATTTACGGAAGTTTTAAGCTCATTTCGACACACTTTCATCACATTTATTGCACTGTGACAAAGGGACAGTCCCTTTGTCACCCGCACAAAAATGGACGCGCCAACGGCGCGCCCATTCACTCTATTCCATTCAGCCCCACCTGACCCGAACGGCCGAGTCGTCACGGAACCGAGGGGCCGGGCGCAGGGCCTTGCCTCTCAATGAGTTCCGCACGAACAGGAGGCGCCAGTGGCGCCTCCGTCGTGAGTCAGGACTGTCCGAAATTGAGAGGCAAGGCCCTGCGCCCGGCCCCTCGGTTCCCGCTTACGAGAGCGACGTTCTCAGCAACTCGTTGAAGAGCTTCGGGTTGCCCTTGCCGCGGCTCGCCTTCATGCACTGGCCCACCAAAAAGCCGATGACCTTCTGGTTGCCATCGCGGTACTGCTGCGCCTGATCGGCACAGTTTGCCAGCACCTCGTCCACAATCGGCTGCAGCGCGCCGGCATCGCTCACCTGACGCATACCGCGCTCGTCGACGATCTTGTTGGGGTCGTCGCCAGTCTGGGCCATAGCCTCAAAGACCTCGTGCGCTTGGTTGGAGCTGATGGCATCGGTCGCCAGCAGCTTGGCAAGCGCCGCCACCTGAGCCGGCGCGATGCCGGACTCGGCGAGCGACACGCCTGCGCCCTTAAGATAGGCGATCATCTCGTTGACCAGCAGGTTTGCGACCGTCTGGGCCTCCTTGCCAGCCATTCCGGCAGCGGCGGCCTCAAAGAACTCGGCAAACTCCGGGTCGCCGGCGATCTGCTCGGCATCGGCCGCCTTAATGCCAAAGTCGGCCTCAAAACGGGCACGCTTGGCATCGGGCAGCTCGGGAATCTCGCCACGGCAGCGGTCGATAAACTCATCGTCCAGATCGAACGGCGCCAGATCGGGGTCGGGGAACAGGCGATAGTCGTCGGCTGTCTCCTTCACGCGCATGACCACGGTGCGCTTACGGCTGGGCTCCCAGTGGCGGGTCTCCTGATAGATGATGCCGCCCTCCTCGAGCACCTCGGCCTGGCGGCAGATCTCGTAGGCAAGGCCGTCGTGCAGGCTCTTGAACGAGTTGAGGTTCTTGAGCTCGGTCTTGGTTCCCAGCTTGGTCTCGCCGCGGCGGCGCAGCGACACGTTGCCGTCGCAGCGCATGGAGCCCTTCTCCATGGAGCAGTCGGAAATGCCCAGCGTCACAAAGATGCGACGGAGCTTCTCCATAAACAGGCGGGCCTCCTCGGGCGTGCGCAGATCGGGCTCGGTGACGAGCTCAATCAAAGGCGTGCCGCAGCGGTTGTAGTCGACGAGCGACTCGGCCGCGGCGGTAATGCGACCCTCGGCGCCACCCACGTGCACCATCTTGGCGGCGTCCTCCTCCATGTGAATGCGTAGGATGCGGATGGGCACCGTGTAGGAACCGTCCTCGCGGCGCTCGGGCATCTGCAGGTTGGACGCATCGTAGCTTGCCAGGTGACCGGCGCGCTGGTTGCCCTCGCGCATGGTCGACGTCATGGACGTGGACAGGCCCTCGGCGTTGGCCGAAGCGCTCGCCAGGCTCTGGGCCTCGGCCTCGCCAAATGCGCAGTCGGGGCGCTCGGCAGCACCGCGACCGGTCACATCCAGGTCCAGGTGACCGTACATGGCAAAGGCGACCGGACCTTGCGTGGTCTGGAAGTTCTTGGCCATGTCGGGATAGAAGTAGTGCTTGCGGTAGAACATCGAGTGGCGCTGGATCTCGCAGTTGGTGGCGAGACCGGCCTTGACGATGCTCTCGATGGCGCGCTTGTTGGGCACCGGCAGGGCGCCGGGCAGGCCCAGGCACACCGGGCACACGTTGGCGTTGGGCTCGTCATCGTGGCTGAGCTTGCAGCTGCAGAACATCTTGGTATCGAGTGCGGTGAGCTCGGTATGGATCTCCAGGCCGATCACGGCCTCCCAATCCTGCAGGACCTCGGAAAGCTCCTTCATTACAGCTCGCCTCCCTTCCCGGCAAAATCGGGCGCGACGGAAAGCGCGGGCGCACCCGTGGCGGCATCGGCAAAGCCGCGCTCCAGGGCGCGGGCAAACATAAGCAGCTGACGGTCCTTAAAGGCCGGACCCACCAGCTGGGCAGAAACGGGCAGCTGAGTATCCTCGCCCAGGCCCAGCGGCACCGAGATACCACCGTTGCCGCAAATGTTGAGCGAGATGGTGTACAGGTCGGAGAGGTACATCTGCGTGGGGTCGCTGATCTCGCCAAACTTAAAGGCCGTGCGCGGCGAGGCGGGCATGAGGATGGTGTCCACCTTGGCATACGCGGCGTCGTAGTCCTGCGTGATGAGCGTGCGGGCTTTTTGCGCAGCGTAATAGTACTTGTCGTACACGCCCGAGCTCAGCAGGTAGGCGCCGAGCATCTGACGGCGCTTGGCCTCGGCACCAAAGCCGTGGGCGCGCGAAAGCGAGCTCTGGTCGGACAGGTTGGCGCAGCCCTCCTCCTGATAGCCGTAGCGAATGCCGTCGAAGCGGGCCAGGTTTGAGAACGCCTCGGCCGGGCCGATGACGTAATAGGCAGCGATGGCGGCATCCAGGTGCGGCAGGTCGACCTCGACCAGCTCGGCGCCCTGGTTCTGCAGCTCCTGGGCGGCGCGATGAACAGCGGCCTTGACCTCGGGCGTCAGGCCCTCGGCCTCCATAAACGCAGGGATAATGCCCACGCGCTTGCCCTCGATGCTGTCGTTGAGGTGCTCGGTAAAGTCGACGGCGCAATCCTGGCTGGTGCAGTCGTACGGATCGTGGCCCGCACCGGTAAGCGCGTTCATGGCCAGCGCGACATCCTCGACCGTGCGGCCAAAGGGGCCCACCTGGTCGAGCGACGAGCCAAAGGCAACCACGCCGTAACGGCTCACGGCGCCATACGTGGGCTTAAAGCCCACCACGCCGCACAGCGACGCCGGCTGGCGAATGGAGCCGCCGGTGTCCGAGCCCAACGAAAGCGCGACTTCGCCCGCGGCGACGGCGGCAGCGGAGCCGCCCGAGGAGCCGCCGGGCACGCGCTCGGTATCCCAGGGGTTGTTGGTACGGTGGAACGCCGAGCTCTCGGTGGAGCTGCCAAAGGCAAACTCGTCCATGTTGGCCTTGCCCATGGGCAGGCAGCCGGCATCGAGCATGCGCTGGACGCAGGTAGCGGTGTAGATGCTCTGGTAATCCTCGAGCATGCGAGAAGCGCAGGTAGTGCGCGTGCCCACGAGGTTCATGTTGTCCTTAATGGCCAGCGGCACGCCCGCGAGCGGGGGCAATGTCTTGCCTGCGGCACGGTCGGCATCCACGCGCGCAGCGGCCTCGAGCGCGAGCTCGGGCGCCACCTGCAGGAATGCCTGGACCCCACCCTCGCGCGCCTCGATGGCGGCAAGGGAGGCCTGGGCCACCTCGGTAGCGGTAAAGTCGCCGGCGGCAACGCCCGCGGCAATCTGGGCGGCGGTAAGGGAATCGAAGCTTAGCGCCATTACTCGCTCTCCCCCTCTCCCAAAATGGACGGCACGCGGAAGTAGCGGTCGCGCGCGCTGCCGGCGTTTTCGAGCGCAACGTCGAGCGGCAGGTCGCGCTCGGGCTCGCGCAGGTCGTCGCCCATCACGTTGGACAGGCTTCCGATGGGATGGAACGTGGGCTCCACGTCGGGCAAGTCATATTGCAAGACGGGCTCGAGCATCTGGACGGCGTCGTTCATGTAGGACGTCATCTGGGCGAGCTCGTCATCGGTCAGTGCGATCTTTGCGTACTCGGCGATGCCGCGCACGTCTTTCTCGCTGAGTGCCATAGGCGCTCCCTTCCGCATAACAGATAAACCGCTCTAGTATACAAGGCAACGCCGCTTGGAGCAGGTGCTTTACCCAAATGCAGCGAAAACGTAACGAGGGCGGCGGGTTGGCAGGCGGCGAGCTGACGGTTCTGCAACGAAACCGCACCGTCCGCAGCGAAAACCGTCTCGCCCACAACGAAAACCGTCTCGCCCACAACGAAAACCGTCCCGCCCACAACGAAGACCGCGCCGCCCGAAACGCAAACCATCACAACATTCGACGCTTTTCGTCAAAATCGCGATTTTCATCGAATGTTGTGATGGTTTAGAAGCCCCGACCACCACAAAGGTGCCTGTCCCCTTTGTAGCGGTTCTGGAGAATGTCTTATGCCGAGGCCTTGGCCTTGCGGCGCTTGCGGATCGCGTGGATCACGATGTCCAGCAGCAACAGCACAATGGCCACGACCACAATGAGCACGGCAAACTCGCGCTTGCCCCAGTGGCGACCAGCCAGCGACTTTTGCTTGTCGACGTCCTTCTTGTTGTACTTGGTGCGCACGCAGTGCACCAGCAGGCGATGGTCGTTCACGCCGTAGGGCGTGCAGGTGACGAGCGTCACCTTGTCGGCGCCGGGCTCGATGGTCAGCGACTCCATCTCCTCGGGCAGCACCACCTCGGAGTCCACCATCTTGTAGGCGAGCGTCTTGTTCATGGTATGCAGCAGAACCAGGTCGCCGGGCTCCAGCGAGTGGATGTCATCGAACATGCTCAGGTTACGCATGCCCGAGTGCGCGGTGAGCACGCAATGCGTCGAGGTGCCGCCCACCGGCAGGCTCGTGCCCTCCAGGTGGCCGACGCCCGCCATAAGGACTTCTTCGCTCGTACCGTGGTAGATGGGCATGCTCACGTCGATGGAGGGGATCTCGACCCAGCTCATCATGGGGTCGCGGTCAAAGATGAGTTGCTGGGCGTAGGGCTCAATCTGGTCGGCAGGGAGCTCGGTGGCCTCGCCCGCCAGCTGCTCGTTAAAGGAGCGCGCCTGGAGCAGGATGCGCTCGCGCTCCTCGGCAGACAGCGCGTCCACGGTGCTGGACACGGTGCTGATCTGGTTGAACACGCCCGAGGCTTCGAGCCGGTCCAAGATCCACGGCCAGGTCATAAGGCCCACGCCAATAAGGATGATGACGATGGTGATGAGCCGGTCGGCCCAGCGCGGCAGTCGCTTGCGACGGCGCTTGGACTTTGGTTGAGGTTTGGGCTGAGGGCTTGAGCCGCCGTTGTCCGCGGCGTTATTGCTCTTCATATGTTTGGCGCCCTGCACCATCGCCGGTCACTCCTCTACAACTCAAGTTGTCTAAACAAATAATAGCCGATTAGCGAGCTTCCACGCCGGACAACGCAGCTAGACTGCACCGCCCAGTCGAGGATAAGCCAGCATTTGAGTTTTCAAAATGTCCCGGATCGGCGGGGCGATTCGGGATACAATATCAATAGGAAACGACGCACCCCGCGTAAGTGTTCGAAAGCGCGGGCGGCCTAGTTTTCTGGTTTTGTTAAATGCCCGGGATCCTACCCCCGGGCATTCTTATTTGCGCTTGTTGCGGCGCAAATGCCTTCTACCGTCCGCACCGCGCGTGCGCCTACGGACCTTAAACCGAACTTCATACGAGTCAAGAAACGCGATGACGAACGTGCCCACCGCCGCGAGGGCGGCGAGCGCGTTAAGGAATTTCAGCATTTGGGGACCTCCGATCGAGTCGTCGGCCGCCCGCGCACGGGATGCGTCGCAAGGGTATTTTACTGCGAGTGTATGCACCCACAGCTGGTAAACGCAATAATTGCAAACATCTGTTCGATATTCATACGCTTGATCCATCGGGCAATGGAGCCTGGCTGCGTTGCCAAAAAACAGGGCAGACTCCAGTGCGAAGTCTGCCCCGAAAAGAGAATGGCAAAGCAAGAACGTGGATGGACGAGAAAAGTGTCCGCAAGTCTCATGGCCATCACATCCCACCTGCCAAAGGGATGGGTGAGTAAGCGTTACTCCTGCTCGGACTCCTCAGCCTGCTTACGGCTGCGGATGAGGTGCGCCACGCCGATGCACAGCACCGCGCCACCAGCGATCCAAGTGAAGGTCACACCGTTAAGACCGGTGAGCGGGAGGCCGGAGCCCTGCTTGTTTTTGACAATCAAAGCAGCAGTACCGTTGTCCGTGTTGGTCGTGTCAACCTCGACCAAATTGGAACCCGTGGTGCTCGTCTTGACCGTGAGCTTGTTTTCTCTCACACCCTCTGCATTGTTGAGGCCAGTGGCTTTGATGGTGAAGGTGAAATCGGGGATGGTGTTGTAGCCGGCGAGCGTATGGGTTTCCTTGACGGTGTAGGTGCCGGCATCGAGGCCCTTGACGTAAATCTCGCCGGAGTCGGTGGTCGTGAACTCATGACGCCTATTATCGAGAGAGCCATCACCCTGGACATACATGTCCTTGGATGTAGTATCGTCGGGATTAGTGGCACAGATGGTGAACCTTACGCCGGTAAGTGTCTTATTCTCATCAGTCGCGTCCTTCTTGACGAGCTTGAGCGCATAGGTGTAGTCGCGCACGGTGTCGGGCACAGACTCACCCTTGGTATCGTGGCCAGGGTTGTTGGAGTAGATGAGCTTGACGGTGTTGGAGTTGCCCGTGCCACCGACAACAACATGCTGGGACATCTTCGGGTCGAGCTTGGCGCTGTACCTGACAACGACCCTTGTGTTCTCGTCAACAGTGACACCGGCCGCCCCGGCGGCAGCCTTAAGATCGTCAAACTTTACGCTCAAGACCGTCTTGCCATTTGAATCGGGATTAGACACGGTCACAGAAGTAGGCGTGATAGGAGTCTCACCAATCACGGCCTTGACAGAGGACTTATCAACAGTCAAACCGGCAGACAGCTCATCGTAGAACTCATAATAGTAGGTGCCGAACGTGTCGACATTGTTTGCAACCGTGCCGGTCAGCTTGTACTGAACGGTCTGACCCATCTGGGAGTCCGCCTTGTCATGCCACTCGACGCCCGTAGCATCGTCCTTGATCTGCTTCATCACGGTCGGGATGCTCGTCTTCTCGGTAACGCTCACTGCGTCGCCGCCCACGACCGCAAAGATCGGCGAGGTACCGGTCTGCTTCTCTTTCTTATTGAGCGAGTCGGTATCGGTCATGAACAGGTAGTAGCCGGCCTTCGTAGTGGTGAAAGTGGAACCGGCAGCAAAGGAATTGCCCGTAGCGGTAACACTCTTCTCTACAGCCAAGGCAATCTTGTTAAGGATGCTGCCCTGCGGCAAACTCGTGGTATTAGTGGTATCAGTGATCGTGGAAAGGTAGTCGGCAACATCAGAAGCAGTCGAGTCTTTGGTAATTCCAGGGACTTTATTAGCAACAAGCTCGTCCAGGACCGCATTCTCTGCGGCAGGACTCGCCCACTTAACGTTGGACGTAACCTTACCGGACGTTCCGTCCATAACGTCAGCAGTAAAAATCTGATACGCCTTGAACAAAGTGGGGCCATTGTCCGCGGCCTGGCTAATCGTGAGCGAATAGCTGGGGGCGACACCCTCCTCAGCAAACGCCATGGTCACCGGGGCCATGACGCCGCCAAAGCTCAGCGCTGCTGTGAGGCCTGCTGTCACTGCCAGGCGTGCGATGTTCTTGCTCATGCTCATCTTCTTTTCCTCCGTTTTCCGGTTGGTTCTTATTCGATCGGTCATCATCTGTCTGTGTCTTAGCATCTGCTTCGCTAGGTCTCGCCCCGCTCTCTGCGGGGCTGCCAGCTACTCTTTATGGCTGCCACCTCCCCGCTTGACCAGGAGCGCGACCACGATGAGCGCGGCTCCGGCGACCGCTGCGGCGGCCGCGGCGTACATTGCCATATCGCCAGTCGAGGGCATAAAGCCTCCGGTGGTAATGCTAGGGGGTGTGCCGGTGGGCGTGTTGATGAGCGACGCCTCCAGGCTGCCCGTCGACCCGTCCGCGCTGTCGGCGCGCAGGGGCGACTCGGCCGTGATGGTGAGCTTGGGCTTGGCGGCGGCCACCTGGTCGACGTCCAGGCCCTCGGCCTTGACCGTCACGGAGCGCGTGCCCTCAAAGGCGGTGTAGCCCTTGGGCGCCTTGAGCTCGCGGACCTCCAGCTTGCCCGAGTCCACGCCCGAGACGGTCACGCGGCCGTCCTCGCCCGTGGTGACGGTGGCCTTGCCCTCCGCATCCCACGTGCCGTCGGCCGCCAGCGTGCGGCCGCGGTCGTCGGCGATGCTCAGGACCGCCCCGGCAAGCGGCTTGTCGCCGTCGCTGCCGCGCTTGGTGAGCGCGAGATCCCAGGTGTAGGCGCACGCATCGTCGCTCGGCGTGTGGGTAAAGCCGGCATCGCCGGACTGGTCGGCAAAGGGAGAGCGCGGGTAGCGTAGGTAGACCTCGTTGGGGTTACCCTTAGCGATGCCGTGGTTGCACGCGCTGTTGAGCGGCGCGTTGTACACGGCGACCACGCGGGCGCCAGCGGTGAAGGCGTCGGGCCCGTCGAGCGCGGCGATCAGGTCGCCGGTGCGTACGGTGAAGGTTCCGTCCGCCGCTACCTTGGTGGCGCACTGGGCCGTGATGTCGGTCCAACCCTTCGCGGGCTCGGTGCCGGCGCGGCCGTCCTTGTCGGCCGAAACGGCGTCAAAGCCGCCGTCCGCGCCTGCCGCCACGTACACGCGCATGCTCGCGGCCACCTTGGAGGGGTCGAGCCCCGCGCTCATGGTGTCGACGAACCGCACCGTATAGGTGTCGTAGGCGGTAAGACCCGCCGGGACCGTGGCCGAGAGACGCCAGTACAGGTCGTCGGCAACCGTGGCGTCGGCGGCCTTCTGCCAGGCGGCGGTGCTGTCCTGCAACACATGCTTGGACACCTTGGGGGTCGCCGCCTTGGGCTTGACGGTGACGGCGCTGCCGCCCACCAGCGCCATGATCGGCGCGGTGCCGGCCTCGTTCTGGGCGATGGCGTCGTCGTCGGCGACGATGAGCCAATAGCCGCTGGGCAGCTCGGACGCCGTGCCCGCGTTAAGGGGGGCCACAGACACGGCGCCAGAGCTCTGGAGGGAACGAGCGAGCCGTGCGCTCAGTGCGCTCGTTAGGCGGGAATCGGTGTTGAGCCACTCGGCAGCTTCCTGCGCGGTGGTCTGGGAATTGGGCATGCCGGCGCTATGCAGCACAGGCAGGACAGCGGCGCGCACGGCGTCGCTTGCCCAAGCGAGGTCGGTGGCGATCTTAGCGTCGCTGTCGCCGTCGACGACGTTGGCGCTAAAGATCTGGTAGGCGTCGTAGCTGCTCGCAACGGTGCCACTCACCGTGATGGAACCGGTCGAGGTCGGCGCGGCCTGCGCGGAAGCGGGGAACACAACCGCGCAGGTGCCGATCAGGAGGGTAAGCAGCGCAAACAAGATCGGGAAGGAGCAAACTTTCTTATTCATGACGCTTACCTCCCTTCGCATTCGCCTTGCGACGAATGTGCATCCAGGCCGCAGCAGCGCAAAGCACCGCCGCGCCGGCAAGGTACGTCAGAGTGACGCCCGACATACCAGAAAGGGGCAAAGAGGTGGAGTAGGTGTTGGTGAAGGTGGGGGTGGAATCGTCGGTGAGTTCATGGGACGTGTCGTTCACCGGTTTACCGTCGACGCCCTTGATCTTGGTGTAGGTTACCGTGGTGGCCTTGATTGTTCCGTCTTTTTGGTCCGTCATCGTGACATCAAATCGATAGACCGACTGATCGAACTTGTAATGCGGATAGGTCGTGCTTTCGTCCTGCTCGCGCACATAATACGTGAAGGTCTTGGAGGCGCCACGACCCGTAGAGTCACCAGCAGTGTAGGGATCCTTCGTGATATCAGAGAGCGTGTACGCAATCCCCTTATCAAAGAAGAACGGAAGCGTCTGCTTCTTCTTATCGCCGGAGGTCACGGCAGTGCCGACGATGTCTTCTTCTCTAAAACTGCTGTCTTTCGCAAGTTGAAGCGTAAACTCCTTCATCTCGCCACCCTCGACGACCTTAGTCGCCTTAGGAGTCCAGGAGCCAGTAGAGGTGTACGGCACGATTTTGTTGGTAAAGGCAGGGTTATTGCTACTGTTACCGAGATTCACCGTAGCTGTCGTGCAATCATTCGAGTAATCAACAGAATAACTTCCGGAATTTAGTTTCTGAAAATCGCTGTCCTTCTCGCCTTTTTTATAGACGATTACTCCAGTTACCTTGTAATACTTAATAGGAATCTCCATGAGGTATTCAGTCTTATATGAACTGCTATCAACAGTTACCACTATCTTGTAAATGGTTTCATCGAATCTGGTGTTCATCTCGTTTTCGCCGCTGACAGGTTTCTCAACTAGATAGAACACGTATTGCCCCGAAGAATAGTCCTTGCCAGAGTCAAAGGTGATGCTGCCGTCCGGTTTAACGGTCGCTTCGCCTACAACACTGCAATCGCCCATGTCAAACGTGCGGTCATCTTTCCAAAAAGGCTCTTTGGTACCATCCTGGCGCAGCAACTTAAACTTGTAATTGTGTCCTTCAAGACTTGTCGGCTGCTCGTTCGCGCTCATAAGTACCTTAGTGGCATGGAGCTTCATGTTCGGATAAGCACTCAGATTATTGACCTCGCCAACGACAAGATTGCCGTTGGTCATGATGCCGCCACCGTGGGTGTAGGAATAGTTGCCACTGATAATGGTCGTAGCCGCTGTCCGCGCCTTTCCCATGGCATCGGCAGTCGGATGGGCCTCAAGACCGAACATGTACTTGGCCTCGGCGCCGCCATTTGGGTCAATGGTGATCTTCTCGCCGTCGCAAGTGCCCTGCCAACCAGCCGAGTCGCCGCCGAGCATCTTGCCGAGCACAACTGCAATTGCCGAGTTCGCACCATCTTTTTTACGCACCAGGAAGAAATCCTTATGGCCGGAGTCTTTGAAGGTATCGGTAATGTATTCGGGCTGGCTGTCCTCGTTCTTACCATTACCGCCAGCAGAGAAATTCGCGCCTTGGTCGGCGTTACCATAGATTGCCGCGCCATTAGTGTGCGTCACAATCGTTTGACCGGTAGGGCAAGCACCGATGCCGCCGCCCCAACCGCCAGCTTCATTTTTGGTTACGAGCGCTGCGCGAAGCTTGAGCGTACCATCCGTCTGGACAAAGACTCCACCGCCACCCCAGTCGCCACCGCGACCGGTAGCACCGCCCGTCATGGTCTTGTTGTTGGTGATGTAAACCTTGTTGGACGCACTTGCCGCCTCAATAACGCCGGTAGTACCGGTGGAAATACGGAGACCACCACCCTCGGCGTTTACAGATTTGTTGCGGGCAATCGTGCCGCCAGTCATGGAGAACGTAATTGGCTGATTATGGAAACCAGCGTAGATTCCGCCACCGGCCTCTTTGGAGTAATTGGCAGTAACGGATCCACCCGTCATGGTTAACGTCCCTCTGTGTGTGCATGCAATTCCGCCGCCGCCAAGCAGACCGAAGTTGTAAACACTGGAATCAGCAATCCAAGCGTCAACTCGATTGTTGGTAATATTGGCAGATCCGCCGATGGTGACGTTCGCGCCCTTGGTATAAACACCGCCACCGTATCCGCCGTCTCCGGTGTCACCGCCGCAGGTGTTGCCGATGCCCTTATCGTACGTAGCATTACCCGAGATGACACCGCCGGAGAGATTCAACGTGACACCGCTGTCGGCAAAAATACCACCACCGGAAGCAGCCTTATTCGCCGCGATCACACCGCCGGTCATGTTGACCGTGACTTTCGCGCCCGCTACGCACAGGCCGCCGCCCCAGCCGCCACGTTGCTGATTGAGATTCGCGCCAGTAATAAAACCGCCATTGATATTCACATGAGTTTCGTTGCTTTTCCCCTCGGCATAGATGATATGACCGTTGTTGGTCAAATCCCTCGGCGTCGTGACCATGCCTCCGTTGAGGTTAAGCGTACCGCCATCCGCAACAGAGATGACCTGTTGGACCGACCCGCTATCGGACGCAGCAACGATTGCGCCGAAACCGCTGACGACATGCTCAGTCGTGGTTTCGGTGGTGCCGAGGCCATCTGTGTTAGGCGTGCTCGTGGTTTCATAATAGGTTAGGCTCTGAGGAGCACCGCGGTTGTCACCGGTCCATGTCATCTTTGCAAGCTGACCAGGGTTGTTGGCGACAGGCGAAGTCGCATCGTGCACTTTGGCAGAGTCTTCAATGGTAAGCGTGGCGTTATTTTGAACCACGATGAACGACTCCACCGAACCGGGACGGTGATAGAGCATGTTGCCGTTAAGATCGATGGTGGTGTTTGCGGTGATGGCGATCTGTCTATCTGACCAGGATTCACCACTCAAACGATACTTGCCGCCACCATCGAATGCAGTGGCAACATTACCGTGTACATCTTGATAGTCTTCGGCACTGACGGGAGCGATAGCGTTTTCGTCGCTATTTTCATTATCGGAAGGCTGTGCGTCGGAAGGCTGCTCGGCACCCTTGACTTCCGCGCCATCAGCAGTCGAGTCTGCCGCGACGGTGCCCTCGCTCGCGCCATTCTCGGCGTCGTCACTATTCTGGCTTTCGGCATCCTCATCGGCAATGTTGTCCACACCAGTAGACCCACTTGAGGAACCACCCGCCGTCTCAGCTTCCTCGATAGAACCCGCCTGGGCATCGTTGGCAATGGCCTGCGAGATCGGAGGCATGACGAGCGACAGTACCAGGCTCAAAACGGAGGCTCCGCACAAAACGCCTGCCAGTACACGACGCGTCGCTTTATTACTCTGCTTAGATTTGTCTGAATTCGCTTTCATCGATGTCTCCTCCCCAAGAGACCGCGATCTTGCTCTTTCACTATCAAACGTATCTGCGCAATCTGAAATTGCGCACGTTTAGTGTACATATTGTAACGATTGTTTAGACATCTGAGCAACAATACCGACATTTTTGTAGCGGATTCTCAATTCCCTTGATTATCGACTTCATCCGAACACCTCCCACATTCATCCGTACATGTACGGATGAATGTGGGAACCCGATACCCTGAGGGCCGGACCGGCCGGCCCCGGAAGATCGGAGGACGGCATGTCCAGAAAGAGGAAGAAGG
>JAXKGF010000043.1:0-52670 GCA_036550515.1 Collinsella sp. | reverse complement strand
ACGAGATAGTCGAGAAGCGCGGTCTCAAGAAGGAGTAACATCGGGACTTGCAGCGACGGACCTCAGGACACTCTTACACCACGTCTGCGCGCGCGACCGCTGAAGCACGGAACAGCCCCCGTTTTGGCTCTGACGACGCTAAAACGGGGGCTGTTTGTGACTTTATTGCCTCTGGGGGGCATCCGGAACGGCGGAATTTGCAGAATACTCGCGATTCTGCACGTCGCGAGAGGGGGACCCTTGCTTTAGGCGGTTTACTTCCCCTGCACCATGGTGAGGGAGATCTTTTTGCGGTCGCGATCGACCTTTTCGACCCACACCCTGACCGTGTCGCCGACGCGCACCACGTCGCTCGGTTGCTTGACGAAGCGGTTGGCCAGTTTGGAGATGTGCACGAGGCCGTCCTGGTGCACGCCCACGTCGACGAAGGCACCAAAGTCGACGACGTTGCGCACCGTGCCCTTGAGTTCCATGCCGGGCTCCAGGTCGTCGATGGAAAGCGCTGAGCGGCTAAAGACCACCTCGGGCGCGTCGTCTCGCGGATCGCGGCCGGGCTTCTTGAGCTCGTTGACAATGTCGATGAGCGTCAGGGTGCCGCAGTCCAGGTCGCTTGCCAGCGCCGAGATGCTGCCCAGACGGCGCTCGATGTCGGGCACGCCGCCACGGCTGAGCTCACTGGCCGCCACACCTGCGCGCTCCAGGACGGACGTGGCCACCTCGTAGCTTTCGGGGTGGACGCTTGTCGCGTCGAGCGGGTTCTTGCCGCCGCTAATGCGCAGGAAGCCCGCGGCGTTGAGGTATGCCTTGGGTCCCAGCTTGGGGACCTTCTTGAGCTGGCGGCGATCGGTGAAGGCACCGTTTTCCTCGCGGTAGGCCACGATATTCTTGGCCACGCCCGGCGTAATGCCCGATACGTATCCCAGCAGGCTTGCGCTTGCGGTGTTGACGTCGACACCCACGCGGTTAACGACGTCCTCCACCACGTGGCCCAGCGTGCGCGAGAGCTCGGCCTGGTCAAGGTCGTGCTGGTACTGGCCCACGCCGATGGACTGGGGCGGAATCTTGACGAGCTCTGCCAACGGGTCCTGCAGGCGGCGGCCCAGGCTCATGGCGCCGCGCACGGTGACATCCAGATCGGGATACTCCTGGCTGGCGAGCTCGGAGGCGGAGTACACCGATGCGCCGGCCTCGTTGACGATGGTGTAGCGAAGGCTGGGCGCCTGCTCGGCAATAAACTCCGAGACGACTTCCTCGGTCTCGCGGCTAGCGGTGCCGTTGCCGATGACGATGGTGTTGACGCCGTCCTTCTTGACGAGGCGGGCGAGCTCGCGCTTGGTGCCGGCGACGTCGTGGCGCGGCTTGGTAGGGTAGACCACGCCGTGGTCGAGTAGCTTGCCGGTCTCGTCCATGACGGCGACCTTGCAGCCGGTGCGGTAGCCCGGATCGAGCGCGAGCACGCGGGCGCCGCGCACAGGGCGCGCCGAGAGCAAGCCCTCGAGATTCTTGGCAAAGACGTTGATGGCTTCGGTCTGGGCGCGAACGGTGAGTTTGGCGCGGGCTTCGCGCTCCAGCGAGGGGGCCATCAGGCGCTTGTAACCGTCAGCGATGGCGGCATCGAAGATGGGGGCAAACACGCCCTGGCGTCGGGGCCAACGGCTGCCGAGGCGTGCCGTGGCGGCAGCGCCGTCGACGTTCACGCGCACGCGGAGTTTGCCCTCGCGCTCACCGCGATCGATAGCCAGCACGCGGTGGTTGGGTATACGGCGCAGCGGCTCATCATAGTTGTAGTAGGGCTCGTAGGGAGTCTTTTCGGCGGGGTCGGTGGCCTCGACGACGATATCGGCGGTGTTTTGCGTAAAGGCGCGCAGGTCGGCGACGTTCTCGGGGTCTTCGGCCACCGTCTCGGCCACGATGTCTGCCGCGCCGGCGAGCGCCTTCCCGGGCGTGTCGAAGCCGGCTTCCTCGTTGACGTAGGCCGCGGCGGTGTCGAGCGCGCTGCCCTTGGCGGATGCCTGCATGATGATCATGTTGGCAAGCGGCTCCAGGCCTGCCTCGCGGGCCTTCTGCGCGCGGGTCATGCGCTTTTTGCGGTAGGGCTTGTAAAGGTCCTCGACACGCTGGAGCTGCGTGGCCTCGCGAATCTGCTGCTCGAGTTCGGGCGTGAGCTTGCCCTGGGCGTCGATGAGCAGAATGACATCCTCTTTACGCTGCTCAAGATTGCGCAGGTAGGACAGACGCTCGTCGAGTGCGCGCAGGACGACGTCGTCCATGCCGCCCGTGGCTTCCTTGCGGTAGCGCGAGATAAAGGGGATGGTGTTGCCCTCGTCGATGAGCTTGACGGCCGCTTCGATGTTGGCGGCCTTAAGGTTGAGCTCGCGGGCGAGCTGGGCGATAAGATCCATGGGACTCCTTGCGTTTAAGGTGCGTTTGCAGCACAGGGCTACCAAGGATACCACCCGTCCCAAAAGGCTGTTTTGGGGCCGCGCCACGAAAACGGCCTTTCTACTACGTTTTACCCGTAGGGGCTGACCATACCTGGGTTTTCCGAAAATCGGCAAGCCGTTTACCTGCGGTTTTTATTTCGCGAAATTCGGTATGGTTGAGAGTGGTCGGTTAAACGTAGTAGATAGGCCCATTTCGTGGCGCACGAGCCAAGCTGAGGCGCAAAATAGCCCCCGCCCCAGAAAAATTGTCGGCAAGGTAGCAAAATGCCCCGCGGGCAGGAGGCTGCTCGCGGGGCAAAGAAGAGGGGCTTATTGGTGGCGGACCGAAGGGTTCGGCATGGGGTTTCTGCCGCGGCCGCTCTTAAGGCATTACAGCTCGACGAGCTGGCCGGTCTCGGCGGCCTCCTTGATGGCGTTGAGAAGCGTGAGCGTCTTGACGTTGTCGGCGGGGGTCACGACGGGCTCGACCTCGCGGCGGACAACCTTCACAAAGTGCTTGAGCTGCATCTTGTGCGGCAGCGCTGGGTCAACGGCCGGGATCTCCATCTGCAGCGGCTTGTGCCAGTTGGATGCGCCGTCGTAGGAGAACTGGTGCAGGCGGGGCAGCGAAAGGGCACCCTTGGTGCCGCCAATAAAGTAGGCGTCGGCGTCGAAGGGGCGGTACTGCGGATCCTCGCGAGCGGTGGCCTCCCAGTTCCAGGGGCTGGCGGTGGCGTCGGAGATGGTCATGCTCGCAAGCGCGCCATCGGCAAAACGGACGTTGACCACGGCGGAGTCCTCGGTCTCAAAACCGCGGGCGGCGCTGGACTGCATGCCCTGGACGGCAACGGGCTCGCCCAGCAGGTAACGGAGCAGGTCGACGTCGTGCACCAGGTTGACCAGGATCGGGCCGGCACCCTTCTTGCGGCGCCACTCGACGTCGAAGTACTCGTCATTCTTATAGATCATGTAGTGGAAGCTCGACACGGTGAGCTTGCCCAGCTCGCCGGACTCGATGATCTCCTTGGCCTTGTTGACGAAGGGATTGTGGCGACGGTGCTGACCCACGAGCACGGGCACGCCGGCGGTCTCGGCCTCGGCGGCGAAGGCCTGGGCATCCTCGAGGTCGTTGGAGATCGGCTTTTCGACCAACGGCACGATGTTGCGCTTCACAGCCTCGCGGGCAACGCCCAAGTGCAGGTCGTTGGGGGTGGCGATAATGACGGCCTCGGGCTTGACCTCGTCCATCATCTGGGCGGGATCGGTGTAAAACGGTACGCCGGCGGCCTCGGCCGTGGCGCGGGCGCCCTCAAAGGCGTCGGCGATGGCGACGAGCTCGGCCTCGGGCTCCTCGGTGACAAAGCGGATGTGGTTGCGGCCCATGGCGCCGGCGCCGATAACGGCAATGCGGACGGGGTTGAGCTCAGACATTTCGACTCCTTAATACTGGTGACCGGTGGAATGCGACAAAGGGGCTGTCCCTTTGTCGCATCGGTAAAACTAGGCGGACTTCTTCTTGCTGTCGGAGACCATCATGTAGACGGTGAGCACGACGGCGATGGCGGCGATCACGATGGCGCCGTAGAAGGACTGCTGGTAGGCGGCGCTGCCGGCCTCGGCGTGATACAGCACAGCGGTGATGGGCTGGCTGATCCAGGTGGAAGCGGCGTAGCCCAAAAACATGATGCCGTAGTTGACGCCGATGTTGCTGGTGCCAAAGGCGCCACCGGTGAGCGGCGGGTAGATGACGAGCAGGGCGCCAAAGCTAAAGCCGAGCAGGGCGAGCGCCACAAAGAACATGCTCTGTGTAAAGCTCATCGACATGATGACGAGCGCGACGATGGTGACGACAAGGCTGATGAGCAGCGACTTATAGGCGCCGAGCTTGTCGATGATCTGGCCAAAGGACAGGCGGCCAACCAGGTTGGCGCAGGTGTTGACGGAGACCACCACACCGCCGAGGGCGACGGCCGCGGCGCTCGTGGGGTCGGCGAAGAGCTGGACGGCGGCGATGGAGGCAACCTTGCCCACGAGCAGGGTGCCTGCGGTGGCGGCAAAGGCGAAGGTGACGATGAGGACCCAGAAGCGCGGGGTCTTGACCATCTCGCCCGGGGTGAGGTCGCCGAAGGTGCCGGCATGCGCGCCGCCCTTGGGGGCCTCGAAGCCCTCGGGCAGCCAACCGGCCTCGGGGGCCTTCAGGAACAGGGCGGAGGCGGCAATCGTCACAAAGAAGATGACGCCGAGCGCCTTAAGGGCTCCAAAGATGCCCAGGCTCGGGATGAGCAGCGAGGCGAGCACCGGGGACAGCACGGCGGGGCCGGCGGTCGAAGCGGCCAGGGTGATGCCTGAGGCGAGGCCCTTCTTGTCGATGAACCACTTTTGGCCGGTGGTGAGCGCCGGGTTGTAGCCCAGGCCGTTGCCGATGGCGGCGACGAGCGAGAACCACAGGTAGAACTGCCACGGCTCGGTGACGGTGCCGGACATGAACCAGCCCAGGCCGTAGCACACGGCGGCGGCGATCACGACGTTGCGCGGGCCGATCTTATCGGAGATGCGGCCGGCGAAGATGCCCGTCACGGCCATGATGGTCTGAAAGACCGGGAAGGCCCAGGTAAGAGCGCTGGACCACTCGGGGTAGACGGCGAGCAGGTTCTTGCTCACGACGGAATACAGCGCGATGGAGCTGATGAAGAACATGGTGACGCACGCGGCGGAAAGCACGACGGCGCGACCCTTGTTGGAGTTGCTGGAAGCCATTTGACTCTTTCTAATCGATACGGGGGAGGAGCGGGCGTGTCTGCGGAGCCTCCCTGTCAGGTTGGTTTACTGGTCAGTCGGCTTTGCGACGCCGGACTCATCGGACCAGAGCTCGACACCCTTGTTCTTAAGGTAGTTGTCGGCATAGGCGCGACGGCCGCCGGGCTTGGCGGTGAGGTCGCCCATCATGTTGGAGAAACCGCCGTCGACCTTGATAGCGTCGCCGGTGGTAAAGTCCGAGCGCGTGGACGCCAGGAACATGACGGCGTTGGCGATATCGCTGACCTCGCCGATGCGGCGCGTGGCGATCAGGCGGCTGCGGCTCTTTTCGACCTCGGGGTCGGCGTAGAAGTTGGCCGACATCGGGGTCTTAACGAAGCAAGGCTCGACGCAGTTGGAGCGGACGCCGTAGGGGCCCCACTCGGCGGCGAGCATCTTGGACATCATGTTGACGCCGGCCTTGGTGGAGCTGTACACGCCCGAGAACGTCTCGGGGGAGTGGCTGGCGACGGTCGAGATGTGCACCAGGCGACCCTGGCCGGCCTTGATCATCTCGCGACCAAAGCGCTGCGAGGTGATGAAGTAACCGGTGAGGTTGACGTTGAGCACCTGCTCCCAGTCGCTCAGCGGCAGGTCCTCCATAGCGGCGAAGCGCAGGATACCGGCGGTGTTGACGAGGACGTCGACGCGGCCGAAGTTGGCGATGGTGGCGTCGACGGCAGCCTGAACCTCGGCCTCGTCGGTGGCGTTCATCTTGTAGCCCTCGGCGTGGATGCCAAATTCGGCAGCGAGGTCGGCGGCAGCGGCCTTGACCTTCTCCTCGTCCAGGTCGAGCATGACGACGTTGGCGCCATTGCGGGCGAACTCGCGGCAGATCTCGGCGCCCATACCGCCGAGCGCGCCAGTCACGGCGCAGACATCGCCCTCGAGCTTAAGCCAATTGCTCATAGGAACTTCCCTTCTTGTGCCTCCCGGTGGGTCGTTCCCATTAACCGACCCACGTGGTTTTCGCTGGTTATCGTATGCTTTGCATTTGCGCAGGTGAATTGCATATTTGTTAGAATGGCGTTAACCGTAGGTTTACACTGTGCGATGCAGATTATTCTCAATTGAGCGCGTGACCTGCGAAAACAACCCCCTGTGGCACCATGCGGTCACAGGCGCGAAAACGGGAGATTGACGTGTACGATCGACGACTTGAGGCCATATCGGCCGCCGCGGAGCTGGGAAGCTTCTCACGGGCGGCGGCAAAATTGCGCGTGTCGACCCCGGCGCTCGTCAAGCAGGTGTCGGGTTTCGAGGCCGAGTTCGGCATCACGCTGTTCGAACGCTCGCACTCGGGTGTCAAGGTGACGCCGGCCGGCGCACTGCTGGTGGATGACGCGCGCTCGATCATGCGGCAGTCCGAGGACGCGCTGCGCCGTGCCCGACGCGCGGCGGGCGATGGCGGTGCCGTGCGCCTGGGCGTGTCGATGATGTGCCCGGGGCGCCAAACGCTGTCGATGTGGACGGGCATCCACGAGATGGAGCCATCGCTGCGATTCGAGATCGTGCCGGTAAGCGATCTCTACGACGAGCGCGAATCCGTCATGCGCAGCCTTGGCCGCGAGGTGGATGTAGTGCAGTCGAGTTTTTCGACTCCGCGCTGGGGCGATGCCTGCCAAAAGCTCCGCATTGTCAACGTGCCGTTTTATATCGACCTGCCGCGCACGAGCCCGCTGGCGCGCAAGACGCGCATCACGGTTGCCGACCTGGAGGGCATGCGCCTGCGCGTGCTCCGTCACGGCAACGACGCTATGGACAGCCTGCGCATCGACCTGTTGGCCGACGGCGGCGTGGACGTGATCGACGTGGACAGCTTTGACTTTGCGCTCTTTAACGAGGCGGAGGAAAAGGGCGACGCGGTGCTCACCTGCGGCGCATGGTCGGGGGTACACCCGGCCTTTGTGGGCGTGCCGTTCCTGTGCGGCCGTGAGGTACCGGTCTTTCTGCACTATCCGCTCGAGCCCACCCGCCAAGTCCAAAAATTCGTCAACGCCATGGCCCAACTCCTCAAGTAGCTCACCTGGAACGGGACTTTTTTGACTCCTTACAAAATGAGGCCCTGGCCAAACGGCCAGGGCCTCACCACTTCTTTTTAGGCTGCGAGAAAAGGCTGCGCGTAGGAGTTCCCCGAGGGAGACGGGGTGTTTGCTCCGCGCGCAGTTTCGCAGCGAAGCGAGAATGTTTGAGCACGGAGTAAACACCCCGTCTCCCTCGGGGAACTCCGTTGGGAGCGTTGGGGCTGTTTTGAGCTACTCCAGCTCAAACGCTCCGGTATAGAGCTGGTAGTAATACCCGCGCTTGGCAATCAGCTCGTCGTGGTTGCCGCGCTCGATAATGCGGCCGTGGTCCAGGCAGATGATCGCGTCGGAGTTGCGCACGGTGGAGAGACGGTGCGCGATGACAAACGTCGTGCGGCCCTCCATGAGCTTATCCATGCCTGCCTGCACGATGGCCTCGGTGCGGGTGTCGATGGAGCTCGTGGCCTCGTCCAGAATCATTGCCGGCGGATCGGCGACGGCAGCACGTGCGATCGAAATCAGCTGGCGCTGGCCCTGCGACAGCTGTGCGCCGTTGCCGGTGAGCATCGTGTCGTAGCCGTCGGGCAGGCGGGTGATAAAGTCGTCCGCGCCGGCGAGCTTTGCCGCCGCGATGCACTCCTCGTCGGTGGCGTCTAGGTTGCCGTAGCGGATGTTGTCCATCACGGTGCCGGTGAACAGGTTCACGTCCTGCAGTACCACGCCCAGCGAGCGGCGCAGATCGGCCTTGCGGATCTTGTTGACGTTGATGCCGTCGTAGCGAATCTTGCCGTCGGCGATGTCATAGAAGCGGTTGATGAGGTTGGTGATGGTCGTCTTGCCCGCACCGGTGGCGCCGACAAACGCGACCTTCTGGCCCGGCTTGGCAAACACGGACACGCCGTGCAGCACCTCGTGGTCGGGCGTGTAGCCAAAGTCGACGTTGTCCATGACCAGGTCGCCGCGCAGCGGTACGTACTCGATCTCGCCGGTTGCGCGGTGCGGGTGTTTCCATGCCCACATGCCGGTGTGGTGGTCGGCCTCCTCGAACTCCCAAGTCTCGGGGTTCACCTGCGCGTTGACGAGCGTCACGTAGCCTTCGTCGGCCTCGGGCTCCTCGTCGATGAGCTCAAAGATGCGGTCGGCGCCGGCGAGGCCCATGACCACGGCGTTGATCTGCTGCGAGATCTGACCGATCTGTCCGCAGAACTGCTTGGTCATGTTGAGGAACGGCACCACGACGGCGATGGACAGCGTCATGCCCGAGATGCTCAGGTTGGGCACGCCCAGCGCCAGGAAAATGCCGCCGGCAAGGGCCACCAACACGTAGAGCAGGTTGCCCAGGTTCATAAGGATAGGCATGAGGATGTTGGCGTACATGTTGGCCTTCTGCGAGACCTCGAAGAGCTTTTCGTTGCGCTCGTCAAAATCGGCCTCGGCGGCAGACTCGTGGCAGAATGCCTTGACGACCTTCTGGCCGTTCATGACTTCCTCGATATGGCCCTCGACCACGCCGAGCTCGGACTGCTGCGCAATAAAGAAACGCGCGGAGTTGGAGCCGAGCAGCTTGGTCATAAAGGTCATAAAGACGACGCCGGCCACAATGACCAGGCACATCCACACGCTGTAGTACAGCATGATAAAGAATACCGTGACGATGACGATGGTCGTCATGAGCAGGTTGGGCAGCGACTGGCTGATCATCTGGCGCAGCGTGTCGATGTCGTTGGTGTAGTGGCTCATGATGTCGCCGCGCTGGTGCGTGTCGAAGTAGCGAATCGGCAAGTCCTGCATGCGGTTGAACATCTTCTCGCGCAGCTTCTCGAGCGAGCCCTGCGTGACGATGGCCATGGCGCGGTTCCAGAAGAGCGAGGACAGGATGCCGACGCCGTAGATGCAAGCGAGGGTGGTCACGAGCTGTGCGATCTTGGGCTGTGCGGTCGTCCAATTGCCCGACTGCCACGATTCGCTAATAATCTGCAGGGCGCTCTGAAGGAAGGTCGCGCCGATGGAGTTGATGATGGCGCAGAGCACCACGCCGACGACGACGAGGGGCAAAAGCACGGGGTAGAAGCCAAAGAGCGTCTTGATGAGGCGCGACATGGTGCCGCCCTTGCGGTTGAGCGCGCGCTCGGCGGTCGTTGCCTTACTCATGTGCCTCGCCTCCTTCCTGGGTCTGAGCCTGCGTTGCGGATGCCTCGGTGTCGGCCTCGACGGCCCCTTCGCCCTCGGCAGACATCTTGTTTTGCGAGGTAAAGGTCTCGCGGTAGATCTCGCTCGTCTTAAGCAGCTCGTCATGGTTGCCGATCTGCGCGATGCGGCCGCCCTCCATGACGATGATGCGGTCTGCATCCTGTACGGAGCTAATGCGCTGGGCGATGATGAGCTTGGTCGTGTTGGGCAGATAGCTTGCCAACCCTGCGCGAATCTTGGCGTCGGTCTTGGTGTCGACGGCGCTAGTGGAGTCGTCCAGGATCAAGATCTTGGGGCGACGCAGCAGGGCACGCGCAATGCACAGGCGCTGCTTCTGACCGCCGGAAACATTGGAGCCGCCCTGCTCGATCCAGGTGTCGTAACCCTTGGGGAAGCCGTCGACAAACTCATCGGCGCAGGCCAGATGTGCCGCCTCGCGGACTTCCTCGTCGGTGGCGTTCGGGTCGCCCCAGCGCAGGTTCTCGGCGATGGTGCCGCTAAACAGCACGTTTTTCTGTAGCACCATGGCCACTTGGTGACGCAGTGCGTCCAGGTCGTAGTCGCGCACGTCCATGCCGCCCACGCGCACGGTGCCTTCGGTGGCGTCGTACAGGCGGGCGATGAGGTTTACGAGCGTGGACTTGGCCGAGCCGGTGCCGCCGATGATGCCGATGGTCTCGCCGCTCTTAATGTGCAGGTCGATATCGTCGAGCGCCTGGCGCTTCGCATGCGCGGAATACTTAAAGCTCACGTGGTCAAAGTCGATGGAGCCGTCGGCAACCTCGAGCACGGGCTCGGCGGGATCGGCGATCGTGGGCTCGGCGGCCAGCACCTCGGTAATGCGGTGCGCCGATTCGTCGGCCATGGTCACCATGACAAAGATCATCGACAGCTGCATCAGGCTCATGAGGATCTGAAAACCGTAGGTAAAGATCGAGGAGAGCTGGCCCACGTCGAACAGCGTGCCCTGGCTCGTGATGATGAGCTTGGAGCCCAGGTAGATGATGACGACAAACGCGCCGTTGACGCAGATGTTCATCATGGGGTTGTTAAAGGCGAGCAGCTTCTCGGCGCGGGTGAAGTCCATCTGGACGTCGCGTGCGGCGGTCGCGAACTTCTCCTTCTCAAAGTCTTCGCGCACATAGCTCTTGACCACGCGCATGCCGGTGACGTTTTCCTCGACGGACTCGTTAAGGGCGTCGTACTTGTGGAACACGCGCGAGAAGATGGGGCGCACCTTAAAGATGATAAAGAACAGTCCAAAGCCCAGTAGCGGAATGATGGCCAGGTAGACCATGGCGACGCTGCCGCCCATGATAAACGCCATGGTAAAGGCGAAGATCAATACCAGCGGCGCGCGCACGGCGATACGGATAATCATCATAAAGGCCTGCTGAACGTTGTTGATGTCGGTGGTCAGGCGCGTGACGAGCGAGGAGCTCGAGAACTCATCGATGTTGGCAAAGCTGAACGTCTGGATCTTGTAGAACAGGTCGTGACGCAGGTTCTTGGCGAAGCCGCAACTCGCATGGCTGCAGGTGACGCCGGCAGCGGCGCCAAAAGCAAGCGACGTAAGCGCGATGAGCACCAAAAAGCCCGCGGTGGGAAGCATCTCGGCTACGGTGGCACCGTCTTTGATGGCGTCGATTAGGTTGGCGGTGATAAATGGAATCAGCATCTCGCAGAGCACCTCGCCAAGCACGAGCAATGGCGTGGCAACAGTGACTTTCATATAGTCGCGGATGCTGCCCACGAGGGTTTTAATCATCCAGTTCCTCCCAGGTTACACGGATTTTATCGAGCATTTCGGCGAGATCCTCGCGCTCGTCATGGGTGAGCGCGCTAAAGGCCTGTTCTCTAAAGCGGATGCGGGCCGCCTGGTCGATGCGGGCGTTTTCCCGGCCGGTTTCGGTCAGGCGAATGGTGAGTTGCCGTCGATCCTTGGGGTTACGGCTGCGTTCAATGAGGCCGTTGACCTCGAGCTTGGACAGGATCTCGGAAAGCGACCCCGGCTTGAGGTCAAAGTGCATGCCGAGTTCCTGCTGCGACATCTCGCCGCCGGGCTGCTTGGCCAGCAGGCAGATGATGGGCGCCTTGCCGGACACGCCTCCGCCATGAAAATGCATGTAATGGCCGCAAAAACCCAGGCCGCTCAGGATGCGCTTGGCAAGCTTGTCTTCCGAGCCAACCGCTTCGGGTACATCAGCCGGCTGTGGCGGGTCGCCGCCGGGCTCGTGCGGATAGACGAGTGGTTCAACACACATATCTAAGCTTCGCTCCTTTCTTTAGTTAGGTAGTGGAATTGTTTTGTGCCTAACCAATTTAGGAGCGCATAGATTGATTGTCAAGGTACCAAACTTATTAAGTTACGGCGTTTTGCCAAACGCCGTAACCGCTCGACGCTGCAAACCCGCCAGAGCGGCAATCTGCCTTTCAACTTCGGCGGCATGACCAGAAGGTCAATGCCGCCTCGTTTCAAGGCACCTTGCTCGCTCTGGCGGGTTTTCGCTGACTTCGCCAAAACATCGGCGTTGCCCTTGTTGGGATAGTCGTTGGGGACGTTCTTGTTTGCCTAGTCATTTAAGAACGTCCCCAACGACTAACTTAAAAACTATGCCGGATTACGGGGCTGAACGACGGATTGCCGACCATGCCGAAATTGGTAAAAAGAAAACCGCAGGTAGAAGGCTCGCTATGATTTGAAAATAGGGGGTGTGGTTGGCTCATTCAGGTTCAGCCCCGTAATCCGGCATAGTTTTGAAATGGCACTGAATAAGTGGCTGCAAATGAGCCGCAATGAAGCAAGCTAGCCCCTCGTTTCCGAAACCTTTCCGCAACAATTTGCCCTTCGTGCCGTTCGACTCCGCTCGCAACGTCCCCTGCGCTACACTTAGTTGCACTGTGGCGCTGCCGCGCCGCGCCCGAACCAAGGGGGACACTCATGAAGAACACTCAGCTGCTGCTGATCAACGACATGTGCGGCTACGGCAAGGTCGCGCTTTCTGCCATGCTGCCGGTGCTGTCGCACATGGGCTACCGTATCCATAACCTGCCGACGGCGCTCGTTTCCGACACGCTCAACTATCCCAAGTTCTATATCCATGACACCACCGAGTACGTGCGCCAAAGCCTCGCTATCTGGGAGGAACTCGGCTTTGAGTTCGACGCCATCTCGACCGGCTTTATCGTGACCGAGGAAGAGACACGCATCATCTCGGACTTTTGCCACCGCCGTGCGCAAAAGGGCACCAAGGTGTTCGTCGACCCCATCATGGGCGACAACGGCAAGCTCTATGCGGGCGTGCCCGAGTCCACGATTGGCCTTATGCGGCACCTGCTGGAGTGCGCAGACTACGCGGTGCCCAACTATACCGAGGCGTGCCTGCTTGCCGATAGGCCTATCGCCGAGCAAATTATGCCCGACGAGGCTCGCGCCCTTGTGGACGCCGTGCGCGACCTGGGTGCCAAGTCGGTGGTCATTACGAGCGCCGTGGTCAATGGCACGAACGCGGTTATCGGTTACGACCATGTGGCGGGGGAGTACTTTACGATTCCCTTTGAACTCATTCCGGTCTACTTCCCGGGCACGGGCGACACGTTCTCGGCGGTGCTCGTCGGCCGCGTTATGGCAGGTTGGAGTCTGCAGCGCGCCACGTCCGATGCCATGCGCGTGGTGGCTGAGCTTATCGAGCGTAATGCCGACCAAGAGGACAAGTCGGCCGGCCTTCCCATCGAGGCCTGCCTGGATGTGATTGACCATGAGTAATGCTGGCGAGGGCGGCGCCAAGCCTGCGGGCGAGAACAGGCCGCTCGGCGCGCCGCGGGGCAAGCGTCCGCGTATCCGTGTGAGCTGCGTGGACCAGCTGGGTGCGTGCCGCTGCCACCATGGTCACAAGCCGGGCGACGTCTTTGACTTCGACCGAGACCGCGGCAAGATGTGCGCCATGGCCTGCCACGTGGGCTTTCCCTATATCGATATCCTGCGCTATGGCGGAACCGTGCCTGGCAACGAGCCTGGTACGGCAAAGTTCTGCTGCCCCGAAGTCGATACGCTGAACGTCTGGCTTGCCGAGATCGTCGACAAGTAGTCGAGCGTGGATTTTCTCCCACCTAGATAATGAGCGTGGATAATCTCCCGTTTAGAGCGCCGTTTCGCGCTCAAAGTGGGAGATTATCCACGCTCAATTTGTATGTGGGGGAAATCCACGCTCATTTTATGCCGATGGCGTGGCCCGTGTGCCCGCGCCGCTCGAGCACCTACAGCTGCTCGAGCATAGCGGTGCAACCGGCGAGTACGTCGCGGTACGTGGCATCGAAATTGCCGGTGTACCAGGGGTCGGCCACGTCGCCGGGGCGCTCGGTCCAATCGAGCAAGCGCGTAATCTTGCCGTCGGGGTCGTCGCCAAAGATGCGACGCAGGCCACACGCGTTCTCAGCATCCATATAGACAATGTGGTCCCAGTCGCCATACTCCGCGCGACGCACCTGACGCGCGCGATGTGCGACGACGGGAATCCCGACCTCGCGCAGCTTGGCAACGGTACCGTGGTGTGGCGGGTTGCCGATCTCCTCGGTCGAGGTCGCTGCGGAATCAATGACAAACTCGCCCGCGCGCCCGGTGCGCCACACCAGCTCGGTAAACACCGACTCAGCCATCGTCGAGCGACAGATGTTCCCATGACAGATAAACAGTACGCGTTGCATGAGCGGTTTCCTTTCTAGGCGGTCGCGCAGGGTTTACAGACTGCTCTTGAGGCAGTTTGCTCCAATAAAGCCCGCTGCGTAGTTTACCTGCGATAATAACAAGATAAGACCTTTAATCCCAACGCCTCTACTGTGCTCAAAGAGTTGAATGGCTCTAAAAATCAGTTTCCAATATAGGGTGGAGAATCCACTTTATTAAGGCCAAAAATCAGTCAAAAGTAAAAGCAAAAGTAGTAAAAACGTAGTACGACTCAAATTTTTACTACCAATGTTTACCTGCGGTTTTGTTCAATAGCAAGCATCTCGTCTTGATTATCTTCAAGTCCAAGATGGGTGTAAACGTTGTAGGTGGTGTTGATATCTGAGTGTCCCATAATGTATCTGAGCTTTGCTGGGCTCATGCCAGCACGTGCCATTCGGCTACAGCGACCGTCTGGGCGCTGGCCTTCTCCGCGATGGAGAACCCGACCCTTGTTATCTTTCCTATTCGACATAGCTTGGATCTCCTTTCAGAGACTCAAGCACGACAACATGATTGTAGCTATGGGGTTGTCTATGCCATGGTGAAAGGGTTCGTTTATTGGGTTAAATCAAAGGAAATGAGGCCTATTTGCCCCGTTGGGGCTGGGGTTGGGGTAAGTGCCCATCGGTGCAATTCCAAGCCTTAATTTCGCTCTCAGCGTGCATTTTTGCTATAGGCTGAGCGGACATCAATTGAAATCGCAGTTTGATGTATTCAAACAGGTGATGCCAAGTGCGGGGCATTGGGTATTTGTTGCTCAACATATTCGGAGCCTTGGTGTGCAAAAAGTGTCTTGCATCCCGCTGGCCTATCTCTCACAAGTGATGCTGCTGTCCGCCGATAGCATCGAAACATGAGCACCCCGAGAGATCGAGTTGCCGATCTCGCGGAGTGTGGAAATGCAAATTACCGAGGAAAGGGCTCGTTGGCGGATTTGGTGCTCAGGCGGAAAGCCGTGCTTCAGGTTCGATGATAAGATTTAAATCACCACAACCGCAATCATGTTTTACATGAGGGCACTCACAACTTAAGAGAAACGAACCAGTGACTGGGAGGACATCTGTCCTTCTCTCAGGCTGGTTCGCTATACCGAGTGCTGAGCGGTTGTGGTGACTGTGGGTGGATGTCCTCCCAACCGCTGCAACAAGAGGCATCTTTCCATTTAATACGTTCGGTTGTTGTCGGATTAAGGAAGAATGCCATGATTAAGAATCTCACTCAGGAAAGCGGTATCGGCAAGGCACTTTGCATCGTTGGCATCATTGCCATCGTCGTTGGAGCTATCGAATTCTTTTCGGGCGTGGGTGCCATGGCGGATGCATCAGGGTACTTTGAAGAGGTAAGCAAGCTCTCGGCAAATGTCCAGCTGGTCGGATCGTTTGGCTCCGCTATCGCCGGTCTCATCATGCTCGGATTCAGCGAAGTGGTCAGGTGCCTTAACGAAATCTCGTCGGCACCGTCCAAAAAGGACGGCGATCGGGGCGGTATGCCCAAGCTCCCGAAGCTGTAGGAGGCGAGACCATGGGCGAGTTCAAGGTCATATACCGAATCGACTCGACGAATGCGACCCCAGAGATTAAGTGGGAGGAGGGGTGCCCTCTCCTGCTCGATGCGCTTCAGATTTCGAGAGACACCGATACGGGGGAAGCCTTTCTCCAATCGAGATTCAGGAACATATCGGGTCAGAAAATAGACTCTTTCAATGTTGAATTTACAGTTCAATACGACAACGGAGAGCGGGAGACCCTTAATCTCAATCCCCTTGATGCGGATATTTTTCCGGGCGAGAAATATGATGCGAAACCGTTTGAGCTTTCGGCGGGAGATGCTGTTTCGGTCGAGGTAAAAACGGAGTCGGCAAAACAGAGCTTGAATGAGTGGGTTTCAAGCTGTCCAGCATCAGCGATACCAAAGCCAGATTTACTCTCCCTGTCCTCTGTGGCACTTGAAGAGCGATCAATCGAACTTCGAGAAATGGGCTGCAGAGAATCAGGCAAGGCATCCCATTATGCCATCGGAAGACATGACGGTTGGACGCTTTGCCCTTGTGGGCAAATCAATGTTGGCATTTCATTTTGCGTAAGCTGTGGATTGCATTTTGATGATTTGAGTAATGAATGCAGCGAAGAGTACTTTGCCCGCGCGGCGGCTGACCGTAGGGTTAAAAGAGCCGAGCAGGAAAAGTTACGTGATGAGCGCAGGCGCGAAAATAGAAAACAGTGGATAAGGAGGATTCCGCTGCTCATTCTCGTCATGGGATTTGCGTCGCTTCTCTTTGGCGCTTATCAGGCTGGTTACCTCGGTGGGGAGCCTCAGGCTGAAAGGCTCGAGAAAGAACACCAAGAGAGGATAAAAGAAGAGACCGAGAAGGCAGTGAAGACGTTTGCCAAATGTTTCGGAAATAAGGTGACAGGGCCTATTGTGATGGGGAGAATCACCGAAGTCGAAAACGCACCCAAATACAATGACGCCGAAATCATGGGGCTTTCTGGAACAATTGAATTCGAAGATATCGATAATGACCGCAAAGTCGACGGATTTTGGTGGAAATCAGAGGATGACTATAACAAAAAAGAGGTGAAGGCGTTTATTGCCAGTCTCAACACTTATTTTGGAGACGACATAGAGCTAACTAAATCGGAGCTTGATATGTTTGACTATAATGAGCCGGATCGAGTCTGGAGAGATGACCGCACTGATTGCTATGTCGGTATTTTCTACAATGACTTGGGAGATAACGACGATATCCGTTTGTTGTGGTTACACCAATAGCCCAGTGAGATTCTATTGAATTGCGTACGACGGTCAGTCCGTTGTCTTGATAGAAAAAGCCTTGATTCGAGGGGGTATTCGAAAGTTGTTGACGGACGGTGCTTTTTTCTACCCGTGATGTTGAGTTCGACTACATGAGAGTTGCATGGCGAGAGAATAACACTTGCAAAGTGTAAATACGCCCTATGACAAGTGTTAGCCGCTGGGCCCCGACTTCCCGTAAAAACGCGGGGGAGTCGGGGCATTTGCTTCATTATCTACAAAAACTTGGGAAACGTTGGTATTTCTGCGGATAAGAGGCATAACTGATGTAGTCCCAAAATTCATAAAATCCGGTACAAAAGGCGGCGGCAGACAATGCGTCTGTCGCCGCCTTTGAGTTACCACACGCGCATTTCGTGTACTTGAAATACACGAAATTGTAGAAAAGAGTGTATCTGAAGTACACGAAATTGCACTGCTGGAGCTTGCAGGCGGATAAACACTACTCGTATGGGACGGTTTTCACCGGTTGCTCGCCACCTTGGGCTAGTTCGCCCCTATGCCTGCATCCGGGGCTGTGCTGATTGACGCTTGCGCTCCCAGCGAGCCAGCTTAATCGTCACCAGCGTGAGCGCCCAGGCCACAAGCGAGAACGCGGCTCCCACTGCGCCCACGTACGCAATGCCAATGCTGCTTACCACGGCGCCGCCCACTGCGGTGCCAAACGAGATGCCGACGTTAAACGCCATGGGCTCAACCGAACTTGCGAGTACCATCGACTTGGGATGGCGGCTGCGTGCCACGTCCATAAAGTGCGTGATGCACGATACCGAGAACAGGTACATGAGCAACGCCAAGCTAAAGACAAAGACCAGCGCGAGCGGCATGGTGCCGCCCACAGCAAACAGTCCGAGTAACGCCGCAGCCTGCAGCACAAACGTCACAAGCAGCGCCTTCATGCCAAAGCGCGCGTCGATCCATCCGCCCAGGATGTTCGAGATTAGGCAGAACACGCCGTAGGCCATAAGCGTGGTACTGGCTTCGACCGTGCCCATGCCCAGCACCTGTTCAAGATAAGGCGTCACGTAGCCGTAGAACACATAGACCGAGCCCACGCCAAACAAAAAGATGAGCATGCCGGTGATGATGCTCGGCTCGCGCAGCAGCCCCGCCTGCTCGCGAAAGGTGGCAGGCTCGTCGGTTTGCCCAGCGCGCGGCATAAACGCCACGAGCGCTCCGCAGATCAGAACGGCAAAGGTCAGCGTGCCGTACATGGCTACGTGCCAATCGAGCGTGTCGGCTACAAACTTGCCGATCGAAGTGACAAAGACCATTGCCACGGAAAACGCACCATATACCACCGAGATTGCAAGTGAAGTTTGCTGCGGGGACAGAAGCTCGGGGATGTACGTCACACCCACGGCGAGCAGTGCGCCCGAGACGGAGCCCAAGATGATGCGCGAGGCGAACAGCACCTGGAAGTTGGGTGCCAGAGCCATGACAAGATTGCCCAGCACAAAGACGATGCTGTAGCACACGAGCAGCTGGTAGCGGCGAAAACGCCCCGTGCTGAGCGCAAGCACCGGCGTGGCGATAGCGTAGACGAGCGCGAACACGCTGATGAGCTGGCCCGCGGTGGCAAGCGAGATGCCGAGCTCCGTCGCCAGGTCGCTCTCGATGCCGATGACCACGAACTCCGAGCAGCCGAGCGAAAAGCCTAACAACACGAGCAGCGCCAGGCAGAGCTTGGTGCGCGCGGGGGAGAGCGCGGCGGCGGTTGATGCTGTTGTGGACGAAGTTGCGGTGGTCAAGGCAGTTGCTCCCATGTTGCGTTATATGAGCTGGATTCAGTCCCTGCAACTCTACCAGAATGTGTCAGGTGCTCGCCCCCTTTGTCGCAGGCTGCGCTTGCCTGTATAGTCGCAATGCAGGCGAAGATGATCTCAGGTACATCGCGGGCGACAGGAGATCCCATGGGTATGCACACGACAAAGGTTGCAGTGGGCGAGGGCAAGTTTGCGCCCGAGGAGGCCCTCGAGGCCCCCTCCATTCGCGCTGCCCTCGCGATGTGACAAAGGGGCAGTCCGTTTGTCACATTCCATGCCTTAGAAACCTGCAAATTCTGCAAGTTTCTAAGGTAACATCTTATAAACTTGCAAAAAATGCAAGTTTATAAGATCTCATGTCTGGTCGGGCGCTAGGGAGACTCTATGGATATCGTTCGCCGAAGCCGTTATCTTGATCGACTCATTGCTTTTCAGGATACCGACCTCATCAAAATCGTGACGGGCATACGCCGTTGTGGCAAATCAACGTTATTGGACATGATGAGGGACTATCTGGCGCAACAGGGGGTGCCAGCCGAGCGTTTGCTGACCTTTAAGATGGAATCTCTAGGGTACGCGGGAATTACGGATTATCTGACGTTTTATCGTATGGTTCGGGAGCGCATCGACGGCATCGATCATCCCTACCTGTTCTTTGACGAGCTCCAGAATGTCGAAGGTTGGGAAAAGGCAGTCAACTCGCTCCGAGTGGATTTGCCGTGCGATATCTATGTCACGGGCTCCAATGCCTTTTTGCTATCGAGCGAGCTCGCAACGCTTATCTCGGGCCGATATGTCGAGGTCAAGATGCAGCCTCTCACGTTTAGCGAATATCTTGATTTTCGCTCGATTGATGCGGTCGCCGCTGAAGGGCTTGGTGAGAGGGTTGAACTTGTTTCCAAGACGGGCGATCGCCTTAATTCAAATACCGTGCTTGAGCAGTACATAACCTATGGCGGCATGCCGTTTCTGGCCCATGATGAGCCGAGACGTGAGCTGTGCCGCGACTATATCCGTAGCCTCTACCAGACGATCGTCGCGCGCGATATCCTGTCGCGTGCGACGCGTAGGGGTCGCGGAGCTATCACCAAGCGCGATGTTCTCGAGCGGCTCTGTGCGTATCTGGCAGACAACATCTCAAACCAAACCTCGGTCAACAAAATCGTAGGGACGCTCAACGAATCGGCGGGCGGTAAGACCAACGCATCGACGGTGTCGGCATATATTGACGCTCTGGAAGAGACGTACCTGTTTACCAAAGTAAAAAGGTATGACATCAAGGGGCGGGAGCTTCTTAAGACAGGCGGTAAATATTACATAGCTGATACGGGAATTCGCAGCTATCTTGACGGATATAGAGGTAGCGATAGCGGAAGGATGCTCGAGAACGTTATCTACAACCAGCTTGTATTTGAAGGATACGAAGTGTTTTGCGGCCATCTACGCGCGGGGGAAATCGACTTTGTCGCAATCGGCGAGGGATCGGACCGCAAATATATCCAGGTTACCGAGCGGATCGATGCCGAGGCGACGAGAGAACGCGAGCTGCGACCGCTCAAGCTAAGCACGCTAGGAAAAATTCCTGATTCGTATGAGAAGATCCTGATTGTCAGGGATGGCGACCATCCAACGGACATCGATGGCATCAGAATCGTGGGGGCAGTCGACTTCTTGTTGAGAAATAAGATTACCCGCGGCTAAACGCAAGCAGACTCGTTTCGATGCGACAAAGGAGCAGCCCTTTTTCGCATTCCATGCGAGCCCTCGTGCCGTCTGAGGGTATAAGGCTAGCAAGTGTTTATTTGCGAGGCCTAAGGGGCGCCCCGTATGGATATCGATAACTTTGAATGGTGGTATAGCGAGGGCGAGGCTCCGGACGAGGAGTGGGACGAGCCCGCGCCGTGTGACGTGTCGAGCGACGAGGACGAGACCGGCAACGATGCCGCTGTCGAGCCTGACGCCGCCTCTGATGCCGCCGAGCCCCTGACCTTTGAGCGGGCTTGGGCCCAAGCCGAGGCCGACGAGGCTAAGGCCGATGCCACGGCCACACTCGGTGAGCCGGCGGACATGTCCATCTCGCCGGCCAAGACCCCGCAGCCGCGCCATAACATCGACCCCGGCAGCACGGCATCCTTCAGCATACTCGACGTGCCCGCGCAGGGTGCTCAGGCGCCTGCGCCCACGCATCGCCCCGACCTGGCTCGCGAGGAAGACGCGGGCCGCCGCTCTCCGCTCGGTCCCATCCTCATCGCCTTCATGGCCGGCGTCATCGCTTGCTCGGCGATCGGAAATGTCTGGAGCCATGTGGAGCAACAGCGCAAAGATGCCGCCAAGGTCGAGATGTCTGTCGAGCAATCGCTCAGCCGCACGCGCTCGGTGCATGTGTCGGTCGAGGTCAAGGACGGTGCGACATGGGACACCGCCCGCGGCGATAGTCAGATGCTCATCCACATCGTGGGCCGCACGCTCAGGGGGCAGGCGATTGACGAGTATCAATATGTCAACTCCGCTGGCGACGGCATCGAACTCAAGCCCGGCGACTACGAGCTCACGGTCGACGAGCCGCCCGTCGCCACCGATGGCACGCGCTTCCGCGCCTCAAAGCGCATGGTCCCCGTGAGCTTTAACTCACAGGCGCCCGATACGGTCGACAGCACACCGCAGGGCGGGTTCGACCTTTACGCAATCGCTCAATAACTGCGCCTGCCGCCTCTCCGTGCCGCCAAGAGTGGCACAATAGCCCTCAACACTGTTGTTTACTTTTGGAGGAAGTAGCATGTCCACCGTCACCACCATCAAGCGCGGCGGCCTTACCGCGGCCATCGATTCCATGGGAGCCCAGCTCACGAGCCTTGCCCTCGACGGCAACGAGTATCTGTGGCAGGGCGACCCGGCCTTTTGGGGCAAACACGCGCCCATTCTGTTCCCCATCGTGGGATCGCTGCGCAACAACACAGCGACGTCTGCGGCTGGCACCTGCGAGATGCCGCGTCATGGCCTCGCGCGCATCGTCGAGCACAAGCTGGTCGAGGTCTCCGAGGACGGCTCGTCCGTCACCTACGAGATCACCGATACGCCCGAGTCGCTCAAGGCTTTCCCCTTCCACTTTAAACTCAACATGACCTATGCCCTGACTGGTGACGCCACGCTCACGCAGACCTTTGCCGTCACCAACACCGGCGACGTGGACCTGCCGTTCTCGGTGGGCGGCCACCCTGCATTTAACGTGCCCGCCCCCGGTGCCGAGGATGAGGCGTTCGAGGATTACGAGCTGGCGTTTACCGAGGCTTGGACCAACGAGGCCCCCATCATCACGCCCGACGGTCTTATGACGTTCGAGGGCAGTTACAAGGCTCCCGATAACTCGGACGTGCTGCCCATCACGCACCGCAGCTTCGATAACGATGCCATCATGTTCACCGATACCCCGGGCTCCACGCTCACGCTGCGCGGCCGCAAGTCGGGCCACGGCGTCAAGATCGACTTTGAGGGCTTTAAGTACATCGGCGTGTGGTCTGCCGCCAACGACGCCCCGTTTGTGGCGCTCGAGCCTTGGACCGGCCACACCACCATGGACACCGAGGACGACGTCTTTGAGCACAAGGTCAACACCATTACCTTGGCTCCCGGCGCTACCGATAAACGTAGCTTTAGCGTAACGCTGCTCTAGATGTGACAAAGGGACAGCCCCTTTGTCCCTTCCCACCCGCTAAGCCTCCCTGCCGTCCCCGGCAGGGAGGCTTTTTGGTGGGTAGTCATTGGGGACGTTCTTAAACGACTACTGTGTGTCTATTAATTTTTCGCGCACATGACGCGCTGCTGGTCGCGGGCGTATATCCTGTCTTATTGTCAGTAACGCAAAATAGGGAAGGCACCAGATGCAACCTCGGCAACAGCGCGGCATGCAGACCCAGCCGGTATGCAGCCGTCGCATCTTTTTGGGTAGCGCTCTCGCTGCGAGCGCTTCCGTCGTCGCCGGCGCGCTCGCCGGCTGTCAGCGTCCGTCCACGCTCAAAGTGGTTCAGCCCACGACGGGCGGCGGTCGCGACGACCTGTCCGATTCCGTGATCGGCAAGGATAAGATCCGCATTGGCATGGAGGCGGCCTACGCCCCGTACAACTGGCAGGTTTCCGAAGCCAGTGAGTACACCATCCCCATCGACAACGTGCAGGGCGCTTACGCCGATGGCTACGATGTTCAGATCGCAAAGATCGTCTGCAAGGCCCTTGGCGGCGAGCCCGTTGCCGTCAAGCAGAGCTTCTCGGGCCTCATCGATTCGCTCAACAACGGCCAGATCGACCTCATTATTGCCGGCATGAGCACCACGCCCGAGCGCGAGGAGTCCGTCGGCTTTTCCGATCCGTACTTTATCGGCTACTTTGGCCTGTTCGTAAAAGAGGGCTCGCCCTACCAAAGCGCGACCAAGCTCAGCGACTTTAGCGGCGCCACGGTGCTCGGCCAAAAGGACACGATGCTCGACACCGTCATCGACGAGATCCCGGGCGTCGTTCACAAGAATCCGGTCGATTCGGTGCCCACGGTGTTTTCGAACCTGCTGCAGGGCACCTGCGACGCCGTGACCTACAACACCGAAAACGAGAAGGGCTATATGGCCCAAAACCCGGGCATCGTGCCCATTCGCTTTGCGGAGGGCGAGGGCTTTAAGCAGGAGGTCACGTCAAACGTCGGCTGCCGCAAGGGCTCGGACAAACTGCTCAAACTTATCAATAAGACGCTCAAGGGCATTAGCCAAGAGGAGCGCGACCAGATGTGGGACGCGTGCCTCGATCGTCAGCCGGCATAGGGAGGCAGCATGAAAACCATCAATCGTCTGGCCTCCTTTATCAAGGCCGACCATCGCTATGTATATCTGGGCACGAGTGTTATCGCGGCGCTCGGCCTGGCGTTTAGCCAACGTAACCCCACGCCGCTGAGCTTCTTGGCGCCCACCGGAATCTTCCAGGACTGCCTTTGGGCGATTCTTTGGGCCTGGCTCGTCGTGTCGGCGGCGGCGCTGGTCACCAAGCTCATGCACTGGAACGACTATCGCGAAACGTCGCCGTTTGCTTCCGAGCGTTTTCGTCGTGGCGCACGCTTAGGCAGCTACGTCGTGGTTGCCATCGCGGCGATCTTCTTTGTCGACCGTTGCGTCATGTCGTTTATCGATCTGGTGCAGGTGAGCATTGTCTCAGACTCCAACCCCAGCGACTTTTTGTCGAGCCTGGTCTACATGACCTACAAGAGCGGGGACTTCTTTATCCGCGGTATCGAGATCACCATCGCACTTGCGACCCTTGGTACCGTCATCGCCTTTTTCCTGGCGCTGCTCTTTGTGTTCCTGCGCATTCAGACGTTCGACCGCGTGGATAACGATCTCACGCGCTTCTTTAAGAGCATCGGCCGCGGCTTTGCGACCGTCTACTCTACCATCGTGCGCGGCACGCCCATGATGGTCCAGGGCCTGCTCATCTATTACGCGGGCTTCACCGTTTTGCGCGGCATGGGCTTCGAGACCGCCCAGGCCAACCAGATTTGGAGTACCTTCACCGCCGGTCTCGTCACCATCTCGCTCAACTCCACCGCCTACATGATGGAGGTCCTGCGCGGCGGCATCGAGTCCATCGATCCCGGCCAGGCCGAGGCGGCGCGCTCGCTGGGCCTGTCGCAGTGGCAGGCCATGCGCAAGGTCGTGTTCCCCCAGGGTATTAAAAACGCGATCCCCGCACTCACCAACGAGCTCATCATCAACATCAAGGACTCGTCGGTGCTCTCGGTCATCGGCGTGTTCGACCTCATGTACGCCACCACCACCGTCGCCGGCGTGTACTACCGCCAGATGGAAGTCTACTGCGTGGCGCTCGTGGTCTACCTGATCCTGACGCTCGTGGCGAGCCGCCTGCTCGAGGCCTTTGGCAAAAAGCTCGGCGCCGAGGCCCCGGCAACGCTGCCCAGCTCCAACTAGGCTCAAGACGAGGAGAATCATCATGGCAGATATCGCCACTACCGGCACCGCGGCCGCCGCACAGACCAATGAGCCGCTCATCCGCGTCGAGGGCCTGCGCAAGAGCTTCGGCTCGCTCGAGGTGCTCAAGGGCATCGACCTGTCCGTTAACCCCGGCGAGGTCGTTACCATTATCGGCGCCTCGGGCTCGGGCAAGTCGACCTTCCTGCGCTGCCTCAACCTGCTCGAGACCCCGGACGCGGGCCACATCTGGTTCCACGGCCAGGACCTCACGGCCGAGCGCTGCAATATCAATAAACTCCGCGAGGACATCGGCATGGTGTTCCAGGGCTTTAACCTGTTCAACAACATGGACGTGCTCGACAACTGCACGCTTGCGCCCGTCACGCTCAAAAAGATGAGCAAGGCCGAGGCCGAGAAGGTCGCGATGGAGCATTTGACGAGCGTGGGGCTCGAAAAGTTTGCGCATGCCGCCGTGGGTCGCCTGTCCGGTGGCCAAAAGCAGCGCGTGGCCATCGCGCGCGCCCTGTGCATGAATCCGCAGATCATGCTGTTCGACGAGCCGACCTCCGCACTCGACCCCGAGATCGTGGGCGAGGTGCTCGAGGTCATGCGCAAGCTCGCGGCCGACGGCATGACCATGGTCGTCGTTACGCACGAGATGGCCTTTGCCCGAACCGTGTCCGACCGCGTGGTCTTTATGGATAAGGGCGTGGTGCTCGAGGACGCCGCGCCGGCCGAGCTCTTCGGCAACCCCAAGCACCAGCGCACTCGCGAGTTCCTCGCTCGCTATCTCGAGGACAAATAACCGACCGCAAACGCTTACGTTGCAGGGCCGCTCCCGTGGGGCGGCCTTTGTCGTCACAATCGAAAGGATGTCATGGCCGAGGTTTGGCGCTTCTTTGCGCATGAGGGCGATTTTGCCGATATAGACGAGGTCGGCGCGTGCGAGCGCTTGGGCCGCGTGCTGTCGTTTCCGACCATCTCGAGCATGGATGCCGAGGCGGTGGACTGGCAGCCCTTCGACAATCTGCGCGCCTATATGCAGCAGGCCTGGCCGCGCGTGTTTGCGGCGGGCGAGGTCGAGCTTATCGATCACTCGCTGTTGGTGACGCTTGCCGGCAGCAATTCGGCTCTTAACCCCGTCATGCTCATGGGTCACATGGACGTGGTCCCCGTGGTGCCGGGTACCGAGGCCGACTGGACACATGCCCCCTTTAGCGGGCACGTGGACGACACCTACATCTGGGGCCGCGGCGCGATCGACATGAAGGACCAGGTCGCAGGCATTCTCGAGGCTGTCGAGTATGCGCTGGCGCACGGCTGGCAGCACGAGCGCACGCTGCTCCTGGCCTTTGGCCAGGACGAGGAGACGACGCAGTACGGTGCAGGCGCCATCGGCCGCGCGCTCGAGGAGCGCGGCATTGAGCTTGAGTACCTGATCGACGAGGGCGACTACCGCATCGTTCCGGCTGTCGAGTACGGTGCGGGCGAGGGCTGGCTTATGCATGCCGACCTCGCGGAGAAGGGCTATGCCGATATCGTGCTCAAGACGAAGAGTGAGGGCGGGCATTCCTCCAACCCCTACGGTGGCACATCGCTCGAGGTGCTGAGCCGCGCTATCGCCGCAATCTGCGATATCGAGTGGCCGACGCGCGTGACCGACTTGCTTGCCGCCCAGCTTGTCGAGTTAGGGCTGTACACGGCCGATGAAATTGCCGCCAACGGGGGCACCATTGTCCGCGATTGCCTTGCCAGCAAGAAGCTCTATCCGCTGGTGACGACCACCTGCGCGCCGACCCAGATTGAGGGTGGCAGCACCGGCGCCAACGTGATGCCGCAGGATATGTGGGCCAACATCAACTTCCGTATGCTCGAGGGCACAAGCGTGGCCGACGTTGTGGCGCGCTGCCGTGAGGCGGTTGCCGGGGCGGATCTTGCCGGTCGTGTCGAAGTGGAGCTGGGCCCCGGCAGCTCCGAACCCTCGCCGTCCCCGCGCATCGGTGGTCCCGGCCTCGAGGCGGTTCGCTCCATCGCCGCCCGCTATTTCCGTGATCCAAAGGGGACGGCGGAAAACGGATTATTCGAGCCAGTGGCAATTGTGCCCTCGACCGTGATCGGTGCGACCGACGCTGCCAACTACCAGCACATTTGCCCTGAGTGCATTCGCTTCTCGGCCTTTGTGGTTGATGACGATGGGTGTGATCGCGGCGTCCACGGCACCAACGAGCGCATCACCCGCCGCGCCTACCTCCAAGGCATCCGCTTCCTCGTCGCTCTACTCCAAACGCTCTAGCCAAAAAGCAAGCCCTTGGTGCAATGGGGTCAGGTTTGTTTGCACCAATCATTCCGTGCGGGTTATATGCAGGTTTGCCTGCGCACGCTATCATGTATGGGTTAGACCGCAACTATGTACCCCATACGCGAAGGGATGCGCATGTATCTGAAGATCGACATGTTCTAGCCGGGCTTACCCCCGCAGCGGCGCCGTGCGCCCCATCAATTCTGCCGATTTTCACCTTCACGCATATAAAGGAGTCCCGCCATGCGCGACAAGCTCGAAAAGATCATCAAGGCCTACGAGGAGCTCGAGAAGAAGCTTTCCGACCCGGCCGTCGCCTCCGATATTAAGGAGTTCACGCGTCTCAACAAGGAGTACGCGCACCAGTCCGACCTCATCGCCGCCTCGCGCGAGTACATCGGCGCGCTCGATGACATCGAGGCCGCCAAGGAGATGCTCCACGATACCACCGATGCCGATGAGAAGGAGATGCTCCAGATGGACATCTCCGAAAACGAGGCCAAGCTTCCCCAGCTCGAGGAAGACATTAAGTACATGCTCATCCCGAGCGACCCCAACGACGACAAGAACACCATCGTCGAGATCCGCTCCGCCGCCGGTGGCGACGAGGCGGCCATCTTTGCCGGCGATCTGTACAAGATGTACCAGCGCTTCTGCGAGTCGCGCGGCTGGAAGACCACCGTACTCGACTCCAGCCCCAGCGAGGCCGGCGGCTTTAAGTCCATCGAGTTCAAGGTTGAGGGCGACCGCGTCTACTCCGTCATGAAGTTCGAGTCCGGCGTGCATCGCGTACAGCGCGTTCCCAAGACCGAGTCTCAGGGCCGCATCCAGACCTCAACGGCAACCGTCGCCGTGCTTCCCGAGGCCGAGGAGATCGACGTCCAGATCAACCAGTCCGACCTGCGCATCGACACCTACTGCGCTTCGGGCCCTGGTGGTCAGTGCGTTAACACCACCTACTCCGCCGTACGCATCACTCACCTGCCCACCAACACCGTTGTGCAGTCGCAGGAGCAGCGCTCCCAGATCCAGAACCGCGAGGTCTGCATGCAGATGCTGCGTGCCCGTCTGTACGAGATGGAACTCGAGAAACAGCAGGCCGAGCTCGGCGCCGAGCGCCAGAGCCAGATTGGCCACGGCAACCGTTCCGAGAAGATTCGTACTTACAACCAGCCTCAGGACCGCGTGACCGACCACCGTATCGGTTTCAACTCCACCTACAACGGCGTCCTTCTGGGCGATCAACTCGGCACCGTCATCGAGGCACTTGCCGCCGCCGAGCGAGCCGAGAAGCTGGCACAAGCAGTTTAAGTTACGGCGTTTTACCAAACGCCGTAACGGCTCGACGCTGCAAACGCCCCTAAGCGGCAATCTGACGTTCAATCGTCGGTCGCGTACCGAAGTACGCTTCCCTCCTCTTTCACGTCACCTTGCTCGCTTAGGGGCGTTTTCGCTGATTTATGCTCAACCTGCGGCGTCTTAGAGGTAGTCATTGGGGACGTACTTAAATGACTAGTCAACTTGTTCGCCCTGGGCGGCGCTCGCTCATATGACCCAATCCGCTGTCAAGAGCCACAATGGCCCCGCCGACCGCTTGCAATCGGTCGGCGGGGCCTGCCGTTGAACCCGTCCCGGTCCGCCCCCGGCATGTCGTCGACGCCTTCGGCTCAGTCTCATATCCGCGGATACCGCTCTGGCGGCCCGCAATCCTCTCCTTCGGCGGGGGTTCCCCAAGTCTGTCGACGCGAATGCGGCGACCGCCGCGCGCACAGCGAGAACGGGGGTATCCCCGAAGGCTGCCCGGCTCGCCGGGACGGGGGCTATGTCTATTCGCCGGCCTCCCGGCACATCATGCCGAGGGCCCACAGCCACCTCACGAGCTCGGCGGCGGTGGCGGCGTTCGCCTTCGCCTGGGGCATGCCCCTCTCGAGCATCTCCTCGCGTCGCCGGAGCAGGCGCTCGGACCCCTTCCTCCCGTGCATCCTTATCTCGAGCGGGACTCCGGAGCCCTTGGGCATCAGCTTGGGCTGGTGCCCGGCCTGGGCGTAGCGCCAGGACCCCTCGACCGCCAGCCTCCTGACGAGCGCGTTGCCGGCCCCGCTGATTCCGCCGAGTCGCACGGAGTCGGCGCTCGACCTCTGCTTCGGGGCGAGGCCGAAGTAGGCCGTCACCTGCCTGCCGGAGCGGAACCTCGAGAAGTCGCCGACCTCGGACGCGAAGGCGGCGGCGAGCACGAACCCGCACCCCTTGATGGACTGGAGCGCCTCGACCTCGGCCGAGAGGGGGCCCGCCGCGACGGCGGCCCTGTATTCGGCGAGGACGGCCTTCCTCGTCTCGTCGGCCGCCTCGACCTCGTTCCTCAGCGCCGCGAGCGCCCGGATGCCGCCGTCGTCGGCGGGGCGTATGCCGTCGAGCCACCTGAGGAAGCCGTACGTCCAGTACTTCCGGGGGTTGCCGGCCGGCGTCGTGCCTCCGTAGACGTAGCCGCGGCGGGCCAGGAACGCCAGGAGCCGCTGCTTCGCCGCCGCGAGCCTGGCGGTCGCGGCGTCGTGGGCGGCGGCGAGGTCCCTGAGCCCCTCGATCTCGGGGGACGGCACCCATACCGGGGTGACGTCGTGCGACAGTATCGCCTTGGCCATCCTGGCCGCGTCGTTGCGGTCGTTCTTGGACGAGAGGTCTGCCGCCGACCTCGGGACCTTGGAGACGGCCGCGACGACGCAGTCGACGCCGAGGGCCGACAGCTCCCTCTGCGGCGCGAAGCCGAGGTAGCCGCTCTCGTAGGCGGCGAGCGACGTGTTAGCGCTAATCTAAAATTGACCACTTTCGCAAACGCATCTCGCCGAATGCGCTAACGTGCTTTTGCCGAACCCGCTAACGTACTTTCACCAACTGCGCTAACGGAACTATGCTCCGATCGGGTATCCGACCCGGGAGGAGCGGGATATGGAGCGAAACGTAATGGGAGAGCTGAACGTCTACAGGGGGTCCGGCGCGAAACCGAACTTCAGCGAGATCGCGAGGAGGCACGGCATGGACCGGCACACGGTCGCCAAGTACTGGCGGGATGGCGAGTCCGCCGCCGACGGGAGGTCCGCGAGGGGCAGCGCCTTCGACCCGCTCGAGGAGGTGATCCGCGCGAAGGCCCAGCTGCCCGGCATGACCAAGATGGCCGTGTACGCGTTCCTGCGCGAGGGCCGCGGGGAGGGGCTGCCCGGGTACGGCGCCTTCACCGCATGGTGCCGGGCCCGCGACGTGCCCTTCGGGGGCGTGGGCGGCCGCGAGCCGCACCCGCGGTTCGAGACGCCCCCGGGCAGGCAGCTGCAGTTCGACTGGAAGGAGGGCATGAGGCTCGTCGACTCGGAGGGCGAGGTCTTCGAGTTCAGCGTGTTCACCGCGACGCTCGGCTACTCCCGGAAGCACCGCTTCATACCGGTCAGGAGCCGCACGCTCGACGACCTGCTGTCCTGCCTGCTCGCCACCTTCACCCGCCTCGGCGGCGTCCCGGAGGAGTGCATCACGGACAACATGTCGTGCCTGGTGACCGTCTCTGGCCGCAGGAGGACCAGGCAGGAGAGGGCGTGGCGGTTCGCGCGGGAGGCCGGCTTCGAGCTCAGGCTCTGCGCGCCGCGCTCGCCGCAGACCAAGGGCAAGGACGAGTCGGCCAACCGCTTCCTGAACCGCCTGCTCGCCTACGGCGGCGAGTTCACCGGGTGGGGCGGCCTCGCCGAGGCGGTGGCCCGGGTCGAGGCCCAGGCAAACTCGGAGCCGAACCGCACCACCGGCCTGCCGCCCGACGCGCTGTTCATGCGGGAGAAGGAGAGCCTGCGGCCCATCGGGAACCTCCGTCTCCTCGAGTCGATGGTGGGCGACGTGAGCGTCCAGACCGTCCCGCCGACCATGCTCGTCAGGGCCGCCGGCAGGGAGTGGTCCGTGCCCAGGCGCTGCATCGGCCGGCGCGTGAGCGTCGTGGCGATGCCCGGCGGCCAGGTCGTGGTGAGGATGGCCGGCGAGGAGGTCGCCGTCCACGACGCCGCGTCCGGGCCGTCGAGGCCCATCAACTACGACCCCGACCACTATGGGCAGGCCCTCGAGGGGAAGCGGGGCCTGGCCGACGCTGACATCGCCGAGGCCGCGCGCGCCAACCTCGCGCTGCTCGACTCGCTCGGAGGGGCGTGATGGGCGCCGTCGCGGAGGGCAACCCCTCGATCAGGGCGCAGGCGAACCTCTCCGCGCTCGGGCTGCACGAGATGGCGGCGTCCCTGCCCGACTACGTGAGGATGGTCGCCGCGGGCGAGCGGGGCTTCGCCTCCGCCCTCGAGGAGATGACGCGCGTCGAGGTCGCCGCCCGGGAGGTCAGGATCACCAACCAGCGCATACGGTCGTCGGGGTTCCCCTACGTCAAGGGGCTGGCGGACTTCGACTGGGACTTCCAGCCGTCGGTCCCGCGCGCCGAGATCGAGGAGCTCGCGACCCTGAGGTTCGTCGAGCGGGCCGAGAACGTCCTGTTCGTGGGGAGCCCCGGCGTGGGCAAGACGCACCTCGCCGTCGCGCTGGGCATCGAGGCCGTCAGGGCGGGGCGCGAGGTCAGGTTCGTGGACTGCGCCCGGCTCGTCGAGGACCTGGAGGACGCCTCGTCGCGCGGCATCCTCAAGAAGAGGCTCAAGTACTACGCCCACTCGAGGCTGCTGATCATCGATGAGCTCGGCTACCTCGACGTCGGCAGCGCGGGCGCGGACCTGCTGTTCCAGCTGATATCGACGCGCTACGAGCAGCGCTCGACGATCATCACCACCAACGTGGGGATCAGCGGCTGGGGCAGGGTGTTCGGGGACGACGTGGCGGCGAGCGCGATCGCGGACAGGGTGTGCCACCACTGCCACCTGGTCAAGATAACCGGCAGGTCCTACAGGCTGAAGGACCTGCCGAGGGACGGCCCCGTCAAGCCGTGACCGGAATCGGTGAAAAAGCGTTAGCGCAACCGGTGAAACCGCCTTTGCGCGAACGGTGCGCCTGTTTAGCGAAACTGGTGAAAAATAGATTGGCGCTAACACGACGGGCCCGGGAAGCCCGACATCCACTCCGCGACCTCGCCCCACGGGTTGCCGCGGAACCTCCTCGCCACGGCCTCGCCCGTCTCCGCGTCGAGCGCGCAGACGGTGGTGGACCTGAGGTGTACGTCCATTCCGAAGGCGGTAGAATATCTAGGCACGGGAGCCTCCCAACCTCGTTGCGGCGCGGCTGCGCCTCTGGCACTTCAACAACATTGTCGCAGCCCCGACCCGCGGTCACGAGCGGGGGCTCCTGTCGTTTCCGTGCCCTCGGATTGGGTCATAGTGTCTGTTCGTCCTCTGCCCGCGGCGTTGCCTTGCTCCGGATGCGGTAGTCATTGGGGACGTTCTTAAATGACTAGGTTGGGCACATTGCTTTGAGATGTTGTTCGATCGGCTTTGATGGCCGTTAAACTGTCTACCTGCTTAAAGCAATTAACGGTGTGCATCTGCTATTGGAAATATTGTCTGAAAAATCGTCCAAGAAGTCGCAGGGCGATTTTTGACGCGTCGCGCGTCAAGCGATGTGGCAAGCGTTTGGTTAGATATTGGTCAGGTTAGGGGCAACCTTGCCAAAAGCTTGACGGATGCAGATTTAGACGTCGGCGAATGAACGCTTCGATTGCGATCCAAGCAAAATTCTGGGCTGATTCTCGATAATCGCTTTCAATCGTCCCTTGCCAAGCGGTGCTCTCGCGTACAATCTGCTCTGACATTCGTGCGCCGCCCGGCGCTTAAGAGGGGAGGACCCCATGGCAAACGAGATTTGGACCATCAAGCGTTGTCTCGAGTGGACCAAGGAGTACCTGGCCGAGCGCGGTGAGGAGCATCCCCGTCTTTCTGCCGAGTGGTTGCTGTGCGCGGCAACGGGCCTGGCGCGTATCGACTTGTATATGCGCATGGACGAGACGCTCGACGCAGCGCAGCTCGAGACCATGCACGCGGCGGTCGTCCGACGCGCGAAGGGCGAGCCGCTGCAGTACATCACCGGTAGCACGCAATTTCGCATGATCGATGTCGCATGCGCCCCCGGCGTGCTCATCCCGCGCCCCGAGACCGAGATGCTCGTCGAAGAAGTCCTGAACTATCTGGATGCCGAGGTGCTGAGTCCCGAGGCCGCCGCCCGCCAGCGCGTGGAGCTGCCTTGGAACGATGAGGTCGAGCAGGCTCGCAAAGCCGAGGCGGCGCTGGCCGACGAACGCGCGACCGCCGAGCGCCGTGCCGCCAACCTGACGGCCGCCGATGAGGCTGCGCTGGGTGGCGACGTGCTCGGTAGCCGCGCCTATGCCGAGGAACTGGCCGACCGCGAGGCCGAGGAAGCCGCGCAGGCGGCAGAAGCCGAAGCCGCGGAAGCCGCCGAGTCCGAGCTCGACGAATACGGCATCGCCATTGAGGGCAACGACCAACAGACGACTCCCGCGCAAGATGCCGCCGAGGCCAACGTACCTGCCCCAGCCGAGCCCCGCACTGCCCGCATTCTCGAGGTCGGCTGCGGCACGGGCTGCATCTCGCTCTCGCTTGCCTGGGAGCGTCGCGGCCACGTCACCTGCACTGCTACCGATATCGAGCCGCGCGCCATCGATCTGGCCACCAAAAACCGCGACGCCCTCGGCCTCACGTCCGACGAGGTCGCCTTTAGCCTCACGAACCTGGTGAGCTCCATTCCCCGCGAAGAGTGGGGCACCTTTGACGTACTCGTCTCCAACCCGCCCTACATCCCCACCGATGTCATGCGCTCGTTGCCGCACGAGGTCAAGGACTTTGAGCCCGATCTGGCGCTCGAGGGCGGTGCCGACGGCCTCGATATCTTCCGCCGTCTGCTCAACGCGGCGCCCTACATGTTGTGCGCCGGCGGCCTCTTTGCCTGCGAGCTCTACGAGGGTGCGCTCGACGCTGCAGCCGAGCTCTGTCGTCAAGCGGGTCTGTCGGACGTGCGCATCGTCCACGACCTCACCGATCGCCCCCGCATCGTCCGAGCCATCGTCACCGAGCCCAAACAGCGCCAGTAATATTTATTAACTGGTTAGCAAAAATTATAAAGTAGTTTATAATTAGGACGGCTGAAAGAGGTCGGCCCATGCAACCTCCTACCTTTCGGGAAATCATTGCCCTACTCAAGCACGATGGATTCGTGAAGGTCGCGCAAGTCGGTAGCCATGCTAAGTATGTTTCTGGCGACCGTGTTGTCACCGTGAACGGCTCTGGTGGTGATCGACCAAAGAAGGGCACGTGGGCAAGTATTCGTCGCCAAGCTGGATGGTAGTTGGAGGCAAAATGAGGCAGCGATTTACCTATGACTGCGTTCTCATAAAAGAAGACGACGGTTACTGCGCCAGCTTCCCGCAGATTCCCGGCGCCTTTGCCGATGGCGATACGCGCGAAGAAGCGATTGCCCATGCCACCGAGGCGCTGATGGCGTTTTTGGCCGACGACCTCAACAACGGTTTGACTCCGGCAGGGTACGAACGCTCGGCCGAGGTCGTGGCCCTTTCAGTCGAAATCGACCACGAGGACGCTCGGGAAGCGGCGTGCCGAACATTTAAAGACGCGGCGCTGGACCTCAAAGTCTCCGCTCCGCGGATTACCGCGCTGGTCAAAGCCGGAAAGCTCGATGTTGAACTCGTCGATGGCCGTCGGATGATAACGATAGACAGCATCGAGCGTTACGCCGCCCAAGAACGTCACGCCGGAAGACCAAAGAAGTTCGTAGCCGTCCAATAACCCCCTCACTTTCACCGACTACTAGAGCCGCTCACCAAACCAACATGCGCTCTGGGCAAATAGGTTGAACGTTTCGTGCGAGAATGCCCCACAGTAAACAAACTTGCACCAGAGCGTAAGGGGCTGGCATACACATGCAGACGGTCTATCGGGTATACGAGGGAGCGCGCGAGCCGCATCGGCTTGCAGTCGAGCGCACGGCCGAGCTACTCGGTCGCGGCGGCCTGGCGCTTATTCCAACCGAGACGGTCTACGGTGTCGCCGTGGCGGTCAACGCCTTCTCGGATGCCGTTCCACAAGATACAAGTGAACCTCTGCCGTGGCCGCGCGATCCGCAGGCCACCGTCAACGGCGCCGCGGTCCCCGCACTCGGCACCGGCTATCGTCGTATCTTTACCCTCAAGCAGCGCGAGCTCACCCAAACGGTTGCCTGGCTGGTCGATGATGCCGAGGCACTCGACCGCTATGGCGTGGATATCCCTAACGAGGCCCGCGTGCTCGCCCGACGATGCTGGCCGGGCGCCCTGACTATCGTGGTTAAGGCGGCCCCCTGCGTGCCGACCTTTATGCGCGCCGCCGACGACACGGTGGCACTTCGCGCTTCGGCCTCGCCCGTGGTGCAGGCGCTCATCCGCGCCTGCGGCAGCCCTCTTGCCTGCACCAGCGCCAACACGCATGGCGCGCCCGCGCCGGCAAGTTTTGTCACGGTGGAGGAGCGCATCCTGGAGGGGGTCGATGTGGCCGTCGACGCCGGTGAGACCCCGTGTCGCGACGCCTCAACCATCGTGTCGTTTCAGCACGGCGAGCTCCAGATCCTGCGCCAAGGCGCGCTTCCCGCATCAGAGATCGAGCGGGTCCTGTCCGACCCGATGCAATAGAAAGGTGTAAGCGATGTCGTTGAATCTAGGTAGCCTGGGTATGGAAGACGCCTCGTTTAGCTTTGGCGGTTCCTACATCATGGCGCTCGACTGCGGCACTACCTCGGTACTCGCGACTATCGTCGACGAGTACGGCTGCATCGTCGCCCAGGCGCGTCGTAGCGTCAAAACCAGCTTCCCGCGCCCCGGCTGGGTGGAGCAGGATCCCACGGAGGTGCTTGCCAGTCAGATCGGCGTGATGATGGAGGTCCAGTTTAAGAGCGGCATCCATTCTGACCGCATCGCCGCCATCGGTATCTCCAACCAGCGCGAGACCACGGTGGTGTGGGACCGCATAAGCGGCCAACCCATCTATAACGCCATCGTGTGGCAATGCCGTCGCACCGCACCTCTGATCGACGAGCTGGTCGAGCAGGGCGCAGAAGAGCTGGTGCGCTCCCGCACGGGGCTTACGCTCGACCCGTATTTCTCGGCCTCCAAGGTGCAGTGGATCCTCGACAACGTCGATGGTGCGCGTGAGAGCGCGGCGGCGGGCGACCTCATGTTCGGCACCATCGACACCTGGCTCATCTACAACCTCACCGGCGGTCAGGTATTTGCCACCGACTACACCAATGCCAGCCGCACCGCGCTCTTTAATATCCATGCGCTCGATTGGGACGACGATCTGCTGGCGCTTTTCGACGTCCCGCGTTCCATGATGCCCGAGGTTCGTTGGAGCTCGGGCGACTACGGCCGCGTCGCGAGCGACATCATGACCAACATGCCACCCATCATGGGCGTGGCGGGCGACCAGCAGGCGTCGCTGTTCGGCCACTGCTGCTTCCATCCCGGCCAGACCAAAAACACCTATGGCACGGGTTGCTTTATGCTCATGAACACCGGCGACGAGATCGTCGAATCCAAGAACGGTCTGGTCTCCACGATCGGTATCGCCGCGGACGGCAAGATCAGCTATGCGCTCGAGGGTTCTATCTTTGCCGCCGGCTCAACCATGAACTGGCTGCGCAACAACATGGGCATCATCTCGAGCGTGAGCGAGTCCGCGCAACTCGCCACTTCGATTAACGACAACGAGGGCTGCTACTTCGTCCCCGCCTTCGCAGGCCTGGGCGCTCCCTGGTGGGACCCGCATGCTCGCGGTATCGTGTGCGGCCTGACCGGCGCCTCGAGTCGCGCGACCATTGTGCGTGCGGCCTGCGAGTCCATGGCCTACCAGAGTTATGACGCGCTACGCGCCATGGAGCAGGACGTGGGACTTTCGATTGAGCGCCTGTCCGTCGATGGCGGTGCCTCGCGCAACGAGTTCATCATGCAATTCCAGGCTGATCTGCTGGATATTCCCGTGCTGCAGTGCGAGACGGTGGAGACCACGGCGATTGGCGCCGCGTACTTGGCGGGCCTTGCTGTCGGCTATTGGGAGGATTTGGAGGAGCTGGAGCAAAACGCTCAGATCGTCAAAGTCTTCCATCCTCACATGTCCGCCGAGCGCCGTGAGAGCAACCTCGCTGGTTGGCGTGATGCCGTCAAGCGTTCGCTCAACACCGCTCAGTAGGGTTGCGACGAGCTGCTCGATACAACAAACCGTTAAACTTATGCACGGCGCGAGGCAACAACGTCGCCAGGCGTCTTGTCAGCAAGGCCATCTTCCGGCCGCAACGAAAGGGGCAATCAACCCATGACCGTCACCTACGATACGTCCCGCGTGACGCTTGTCGACCATCCACTCGTCCAGCACAAGCTGTCGATCTTGCGCGACAAGAGCACTGGCACCAACCAGTTCCGCCAGCTCGTGCGCGAGCTTGCGCTCTTTGACGGCTACGAGGCCATGCGCGACCTGCCCATGGAAGACGTCGAAGTCGAGACTCCCATCACCACCGCCATGTTTAAGCAGCTTGCCGGCAAGAAGCTCGCCATTGTTCCCATCCTGCGTGCGGGCCTCGGCATGGTCGATGGCATCCTCGACCTGGTGCCCTCCGCTCGCGTGGGCCACATCGGTATGGAGCGTGACGAGGTTACCCACGAGCCGCATGAGTATTACTGCAAGATGCCCAAGGATATCGACCAGCGCATCTGCCTGGTTGTTGACCCCATGCTCGCCACGGGCGGTTCGGCCGAGATGGCCATCAGCTACCTGCGCGAGCGCGGTGTTAAGGATATTCGCATGCTGTGTATCGTCGCCGCGCCCGAGGGCCTCAAGTCACTGACCGAAAAGGACCCCGACGTACATATTTATACCTGCGCCATCGATGACCATCTCAACGAGGCCGCCTACATCGTTCCCGGCCTGGGCGACGCCGGCGACCGCATCTACGGTACGCTCTAGTCGTTGGGCCTTGTCGGCTACGGTCACAAATACGAAGAAATGGTGCGCGCGGGCGAGCAAAAGTCGTCCACGCGCACTTCTGTTAACGGACGTTTTGCGCTGAGGGGTTCGAAAAAACGTATTACCGTACCTGCGGCATAAAGAAGGCCTTAAGAAAACGTACAGGTGCGTATTAACCGTTTGTTTTACGGTTGTACTTTAGCGATTGGCTCGTACAATAGTCACCAATGTTTGGCTGGGACTGTGCTGTGAGGCGTTAAAAAGGAAAGCGAGGAAGCCAGTGTTTCAGATAGCCGATCTGCTCGCTATCGTTGCAGGCGCCATCGCGGGCGCAATTGCCTTCCTTCCCTTTGTCTTTACGCTCAAGCCGGTTCTTGACGATAAGCAGAATGCGGACATGCTCAAGGGCATGGTGAGTCTGGCGGTCTCGGCAGTCGCCCTGCTCGTCTTTACCTTGGTTGTGTTTGCGTTGTTCGGAGAGGCATTTCGCATGTTCCTCCTGGGCGAGGCGATTGGCTTCGTGGCCTTTATGGCCGCCTGCACGGTTCGCGTCGCCAAGGCGCTGCGAGATCCTCATGAGGTCGAAAGGTAAGTCGTGGAAATTTTTGAAAAGCTGCCTGATGAGATTAATCATCTGGTCAGCGAGTTCAGCTCCACCCCTGTCGTGGGCGATCTGAGCTGCGGCATCACGCAGTACTCGTTTTGGCTGATCGTCTCCACGATCGTGCTCCTGATCGTCCTGGCCGTGTTCAAGAAGAAGCAGACCCTGGTTCCCAAGGGCTTCTTCGTCAACGGTTTCGAGTACATCATCGAGTACGTCGAGAACGATATCGGCAAGGGCGTCGTGGGTGAGAACTGGAAGAAGCACTTCCCGTTCCTGTGCTCGCTTTTCCTGTTCATCCTGATCAATAACATGATCGGCCTGATCCCGGGAATGAAGCCCGGCACCGGCGCAATCGGCTCCACCGCTGCGCTCGCCATCTTCGCCTTCGTGTACTTCATCTACTACGGATGCAAGGCTCACGGCGTGATCGGCTACATCAAGAGCCTCGCCCCGCAGGGCGTGAGCTTCCCGATGAACGTGCTTGTGTGGGTCGTCGAGCTTTTCTCGACCTTCCTGCGCCTCATCACGCTCGCCGTCCGTCTGTTCTGCAACATGTTCGCAGGACACGTGGTCATGGGCTCGTTCGCCATCATGGCGAGCATGTTCATGCAGCCGCTGCTTCAGCAGGTTTCCGCGGCCCACGCCGTCGGCGCCCTGCCTTCGCTGGCCTGGCTTGCCATCCTCATCCTGATCTATGCGATCGAGCTTGTGGTCGGCGCCATCCAGGCTTACGTCTTCACGGTCCTTACCGCCGTGTATGTCTCCGAGGCAGAGGAGGTCGCGGAGGAGGAGTAGTCTTCCGTTCGCGCCTTAAAGGTAAGGCAATTCGTTAAACCGCCGGTGCCCGTACCCATGGAGCCCGGCAGTTATAAAAAGGTTATCCTGCGTGAAATAAGACACGCACGACAAAGGAGGAATCGTGGGAGTTATCGGTTACGGTCTCGGTGTTATCGGCGCTGGTCTTGCTATCGGCCTGTCTGCTCTGGGTGCTACGGGTGCTATGGCCCGTCAGCCTGAGGTCCAGGGCCGCGTGTTCACCGTCTTCATCATGGGCTCCGCCTTCGGCGAGGCTCTGGCTCTGATCGGCTTCGTTGTCGCGCTGATCGTTAAATAGCACGGAGCGTCAAGTATGAATCTTTCATCCCAGAAGAGCGCGATCGCACTCTCCGCGTCCGCGGCCGCGCTGCTCATGCCGGTTTCCGCGTTCGCCGAGGACGGCGCTGCCGGTGCGGACATCCTCATCCCTAAGATGGCGGAGTTCATCCCGGCGCTTATCGCCTTCCTGATTATCTGGATCGTGCTGGCCAAGGTCGCCCTGCCGGGCATCATGAAAACCATGGAGGAGCGCGGCAAGAAGATCGAGGAGAGCCTCGACGAGGCCGAGAAGACCAAGCAGGAGGCCATCGCCAAGCGCGCTGAGTCCGACTCGATCGTCACCGACGCCCGTCGTCAGGCTGCCGACATCGTTCTCGAGGCCCGTAAGGACGCCGAGTCCGAGCGCGCCCGTATCATCGAGGCTGCTCACAAGGAGGCCGAGGAGATCATCGCCAAGGCCCATACGACCGTCGAGGACGAGCGCAAGTCCATCTACGCCGGTGCCGCGAGCTCCATCGCCGACCTGTCCGTTGCCGTCGCCACCAAGATCGTGGGCGAGGCACTCGAGGACGAGTCCGAGCAGAAGAAGCTCATCGAGCGCTACATCCAGGAAGCAGGTAGCCTGAATGCCGACTAGCCGCTATCAGGACAAGGTACTCGAGACCTACGCGCGCTCCCTTTTGGAAGCCGCCAAGGCCGAGAACCATGTGTTCGAGGACCTCGAGATGATCGAGCGCCTGGCTAGCGCCAGCCCCGAGATCATCGCCGTGCTCGACACCATGTCCAAGCGCGACCAGCTCGACCTTCTTCCCAAGGTGGCAGCTGCCTTTGAGTATGTTGCCGAGGAAGACGAGGATGTAGTGGGCGTGACCGTCACCACGGCGATCCCGCTCGACGACGAGCTGCGTCAAACCATCACTAAGAAATGCGAGCAGGACTTCGGCCGCAAGGTATTCCTTATCGAGCAGGTCGACCCGTCTATCGTGGGCGGCCTGGTGCTCGAGGCCCGCGGCGAGCGTCGTGACATTTCCGTCAAGACGCAGCTGCGCGTCGCGCAGGAGACCCTCGCAAACTCTGCTAATTCGTACGGAGGTGAAGCCTAATGTCCGAAACCCTCAATGCCCAGGATATCGCCAAGAAACTGCAGGAGCAGCTCACGAGCCTCTCCGCGACGGTCGATACGCATGAGGTTTCAACGGTCGACGAGGTAGGCGACGGCATCGCGCGTGTCTCCGGCCTCAAGAGCGCCATGGCAGGCGAGCTTCTGGAGTTCAAGAGCTCCGATACCGGTGAGACCGTCTTCGGCCTTGCCCAGAACCTTGACCGTGACGAGGTCGGCGCCGTTCTGTTCGGTGCCGTCGACTCCATCAAGGAAGGCGACGAGTGCCGCACCACTGGCCGCATTATGGATATCCCCGTGAGCCGTGCCATGCTCGGCCGCGTCGTCAATCCGCTCGGCCAGCCCATCGACGGTCTGGGCGACATCGTCGCCACGCATCGTCGCCCCATCGAGTTCAAGGCCCCCGGTGTCATCGACCGTACCCCGGTGTGCGAGCCGGTTCAGACCGGCCTGTTGGCCATCGACTCCATGGTGCCTATCGGCCGTGGTCAGCGTGAGCTCATCATCGGCGACCGTAAGACCGGTAAGACCGCCATCGCCATCGACGCTATCCTCAATCAGCGCGGCAAGGGCATGGTCTGCATCTATGTCGCCATCGGCCAGAAGGCCTCCACGGTTGCCAACATCCGCGAGACCCTCGCTCAGCACGGTGCGCTCGACTACACCATCATCGTTTCGGCCACCGCTGCCGATTCCGCCCCTATGCAGTACATCGCGCCTATGGCCGGTGCCGCTATCGGCGAGTTCTTTATGTACAACGGCGAGGACGGCAAGCCTGCCAGCGAGACCAACCCCGGCGGTCACGTGCTCGTCATCTACGACGACCTGTCCAAGCAGGCCGTGGCCTACCGTCAGATGTCGCTGACGCTGCATCGTCCGCCCGGACGCGAGGCCTATCCTGGCGACATCTTCTACCTGCACTCTCGTCTGCTCGAGCGTGCCGTCAAGATGTCCAAGAAGAACGGTTACGGCTCCATGACGGCTCTGCCGATCATCGAGACCCAGGACGGCGACGTCTCGGCCTACATTCCGACCAACGTTATTTCCATTACCGATGGTCAGATCTACCTGCAGTCCGAGCTCTTCTTCCAGGGTCAGCGCCCGGCAGTCGACGTGGGTATCTCCGTGTCCCGCGTCGGTGGCGATGCACAGACCAAGGCCATGAAGCAGGTCGCCGGCAACCTCCGTCTGGACCTTGCTTCGTACCAGGAGCTCGCCGGCTTTACGCAGTTCGGCTCCGACCTCGACGAGGCCACGCAAAAGCAGCTTACCCACGGCGCTCGCATGACCGAGCTCCTGAAGCAGCCGCGTTATAAACCGTTTGAGGTTGGCGAGCAGATCGTTACGCTGTTTGCTGGCAACGAGGGCTTCCTGGATGACCTGGAGATCGCCGACGTGCTGCCTTTCCGTGCCGAGCTTATCGAGTATATGGACAATGGCTTTGGCTCGCTGCTCGACAAGGTTCGCGCCAAGAAGATCGACGACGACACCAAGGCCGAGCTCTTGCGTGTCATTGGTGACTTCAAGCAGCAGTTCATGGCCAAACACCATGCCGACACGACTGGATCAGAGGAGAACTAAGCCCTATGGCCAACCTTCGCGACATTAAGAAGCGAATCTCCTCGGTTACCACGACCAAGCAGATCACGCGCACGATGGAGATGGTCTCTACGGCCAAGATCCGTCGTGCCCTCGATCGCTCCAAGCAGGCCGAGCCCTATAAGGAGGCGCTGACCGACGTCATGCTGACGGTTGCCGGCGACGCCTCCTGCTCGGGCACCGATCCCATGCTGCAGAAGCATGAGAGCGTCAAGCATGGCCTGATTGTCGTCATTGCTTCGGACCGCGGCCTTGCCGGCGGTTTCAATACGACGGTGGAGCGCACGGCCGAAAAGCTCGCCGCTTCTTGGGCGAACGATGGCATCGAGTGCGAGATCATCGCGTGTGGGCGTAAGCCGGCCACGTATTTCCGTGACCGCGCAAATGTCATCATGCATTTTGAGGGCAATTCCTCCGAGCCCGATTTCAATCAGGCTCGCATGATCTCCTCTCATATCTGCGATGCGTATCGTGCCGGTGAGCTTGACCGTGTCGAGCTTGTCTACCACCACGCCAAGAACCGCGTGGATCAGGAGCTTCGCGTCGAGCACTTGCTGCCGCTCGATCCCGAGATGATCGCTATGGCCCACGGTCCGCGTAAGAACGAGACCGACGCCCCTAAGCGCATCTCGTCCACGTTCGAGTTCGTGCCCTCTCCCGAGCATGTTCTCGGCAAGCTTGTACCGTCTTATATCCTGACGGTCATCTACCAGGCCCTGATCGATTCGGCGGCCGCCGAGCAGGGTGCGCGCCGCAAGGCCATGCACTCCGCGACGGAAAACGCCACCGCGATCATCTCGACCCTTACCCGCACGTATAGTCGCGTGCGCCAGGCTTCGATCACGACCGAGATCAACGAGATCGTCGGCGGAGCCTCAGCATTGGAGGAACAGTAATGGCTAATAACACCGTAAAGCTTGCGGTCGAGGAAGCCACCAAGAAGACGACTGCCGGTGATGGCCGCATCGTGCGTATCATCGGCCCTGTCGTCGACGTCAAGTTTGACGGCGCGGTGCCCCCGATCTACAACGCGCTCACGGTCGAGGCCGAGACCCCGATCGGTCACCTGAGCACGATCCTCGAGGTCGAGAGCCAGCTTCCGGGCGGCGTCGTCCGCACGGTCGCCATGTCCTCGACCGACGGCCTGCAGCGTGGTCTCATCGCCACCGATACCGGTGAGCCCATGAAGATGCCCGTTGGCCCCAAGACGCTCGGCCGCATTTGGAACGTCATGGGCAAGCCTGTCGACGGTAAGCCCATGCCCGAGGTGGAGGAGTTCTATCCCATCCACCACGCAGCGCCCCGCTTCGACGAGCTCACCACCAAGACCGAGATCTTCGAAACCGGCATCAAGGCCGTTGACCTGCTTGAGCCCTACATCCGTGGCGGCAAAACGGGTCTGTTCGGCGGCGCCGGCGTCGGCAAGACCGTTCTGATTCAGGAGCTCATCAACAACCTCGCCCAGGAGCACGGCGGCACCTCGGTGTTCACCGGTGTCGGCGAGCGTACTCGTGAGGGCACCGACCTGTTCCTCGAGATGAGCGAGTCTGGCGTAATCGACAAGACCTGCTTGGTCTATGGTCAGATGAACGAGCCGCCTGGAGCGCGTCTGCGCATCGGTCTGGCTGGCCTTACCACCGCTGAGTACTTCCGCGATCGCGGCCAGGACGTTCTGCTGTTCATCGACAACATCTTCCGCTTCTCCCAGGCCGGTTCCGAGGTTTCCGCACTGCTGGGTCGTATGCCGTCCGCCGTCGGTTACCAGCCTACGCTGGCTACCGAGATGGGCGACCTCCAGGAGCGCATTACCTCGACCAAGACGGGTTCCATTACCTCCGTCCAGGCTGTCTACGTCCCTGCAGACGACCTGACCGATCCGGCGCCTGCCACGACGTTTACGCACCTCGACGCCACTACGGTTCTTTCGCGTAGCATTTCGTCGCTCGGCCTGTTCCCGGCTATCGACCCGCTCGCGTCTTCCTCCGACGCTCTCGATCCCTCGATCGTCGGCGAGGAGCACTACCGTGTCGCCGTCAAGGTCCAGGAGCTCCTGCAGGAGTACTCCGACCTTCAGGACATCATCGCCATTCTGGGTATGGACGAGCTGTCCGAGGAGCAGCGCCTTACGGTCAACCGTGCCCGTAAGATCCAGCAGTTCCTCTCCCAGTCCTTCCACGTCGCCGAGAAGTTCACCGGCAACCCCGGTGTCTACGTCCGCGTCGAGGATACCGTCCGCTCCTTCGCCGAGATTGTCGACGGTAAGGCCGATGACCTGCCCGAGCAGGCATTCCGCTATGCTTCCACGATTGAGGACGTGCGCGAGCGCGCCCGCAAGATGGGGGAGAAGTAGGTTATGCGTATCCGCATCGTGTGCCCCGTGAGCTGCGCCTATGAGGGCGACGCTGCGTTTGTGTCGATTCCGTCCACGGATGGCGAGTTTGGTGTTCTGCCTGCTCACTCCAGCGAAATCTGCACGATCGACCGCGGTTACGTTCGCGTTTCCGATAAGGCCATGGGCACTGTCGACCACACGTTTGCCGTGGCCGGCGGCTATGCCCAGGTTGCGGACGATGTCGTGACCGTTCTCGCCGAGCGCGCTTGCGATTTGGCGACCGTCGACGCCGACAAGGTTAAAGCTGATATTCAAGGTTTTGAAGAGAAGCTGGGTAATTTGTCGGAGGATGATGCACGCCGCGCCTACCTCTATAATGAAATCGCATGGTGTAAGCTCAAGCTTGCCCAATAGTCAGACGTTTTAGCGTTCGACCATTTGCGAACACATCATGCCCGGGATGGCTCAGCCACCCCGGGCATGCTTTTTGAAAGGGTAGACCTTGGATATTATCCGCGTTGAGGGTGGCCACGCCATCGGAGGTTCCGTGCCTGTTTCGGGTGCCAAGAACTCCGCGCTCAAACTTATGGCGGCAACGCTTCTGGCGCCGGGCAAGACGACGCTGCAGAACGTGCCTGATATTTCCGATGTCCACGTGATGGGCAAGGTGCTCAAGGGTATGGGCGCCACGATCGATGTTCTCGACGAGCACACGCTCGAGATTGATACCTCTCAGGTCGATTCCTGGGAGGCTCCCTATGAGCTCGTTGCCAAGATGCGCGCTTCCACTGCCGTGATGGGACCCCTGCTGGGCCGTTTCCATCGCGCCAAGATCGCCATGCCCGGCGGCTGCAACCTGGGCGCTCGCAAGATCGATATGCATATCTTGGGTCTTGAGGCCTTGGGCGTTGAGTTCGATACCGCCCACGGCTATATCAACGCCAACGCGCCCCAGGGCCTGCACGGTACCACCGTCACGCTCGAGTTCGCCAGCGTCGGTGCGACCGAGAACCTCATCATGGCCTCCGTGCGCGCGCAGGGTACCACGGTTATCGATAATGCCGCCCGCGAGCCCGAGATCGTCGATCTCGCTAACATGCTCAACGAGATGGGCGCCAAGATCGTCGGCGCGGGCACACCCGTCGTGACCATCGAGGGCGTGGAAGAGCTACATCCCGTTACCCATCGCGTGGTGGGCGACCGCATCGAGGCCGGCACCTTTATCGTTGCCGGTGCGTTGATGGCAGACGACCGCGGTGTCGACGTCACGGGCTTTTGCCCCATCCACTTGGGAATGGTGCTCAAGAAGATGGAGCTCATGGGCATCGATTGCGAACGCATCGAGGATGGCGTTCACGTGAATCGCGTCGAGCACATCAAGCCGGTCGATATCCAGACGCTCCCGTTCCCCGGTTTCCCCACGGACATGCAGGCGCAGATCATGGTGCTCTCCGCCCTGGCCGACGGCAGATCCGTTATCACCGAGAATATCTTCGAGAATCGCTTTATGTTTGCATCCGAGCTGGTGCGCATGGGCGCCGATATTCGCATCGAGAGCCACCACGCCATGATTCACGGCGTCAAGGGCTTCTCCGGCGCTCAGGTAACCTCACCGGATCTTCGTGGTGGCGCGGCACTCGTCGTCGCCGGCCTAATTGCCGACGGCACGACCGAGGTCTCGGCCATCCATCACATTAAGCGCGGCTACGAACAGTTTGTTGAAAAGCTGCAGGCGCTTGGTGCTCATGTCGAGCACGCCACTGTTCCCGATCCCGTCATCTACTAATGCAGGTTGCCTATGTTTAAGAAAAAGCCCATTACGGAATCTCGAAGACCTTCGACCGGCGCTCAGGCAAAAATCTATAGCCGCGATAACGTTGCCCGCTATTCCGAGCGCGCCCGTCAGCGTCGTCGCGGTCATACGGTTCGCCGCGTCGCGCTCATTGCCGTGATTGGTGTGCTGCTGAGCGCTACGACTGCTGCCGGCCTGTGGTTTGCCACCATTATGGGCAAGCTCGGCGATTCCAATGTCATTACCGACAACCTGCGCCAGATCCTGGTTGATACCGACGAGGCAAAGGACCCGTTCTACGTGCTACTCCTTGGCACTGACGGTCGCCCGGGCGAGGATACATACCGCGCCGACTCGATTATCCTGGCGCGTATCGACCCCACGCAAAAGCAGGCGACGCTCATCTCCATTCCGCGCGATACCAAGGTCGTCTACAACGGCTCGACCATGAAGATCAACGCCTGCCATACTTACGGCGGCGCCGAGGCCATGGTCCAGGCGGTCAACGAGCTGTGCGGTGTCCAGATTTCCCACTATGCCGAGGTCAGCTTCGACGGCATGCAGTCGCTCATCGATTCGGTCGGCGGCATCGACATTAACGCAACCGACGATGTCGACGACCCCGAGCATCTCGACATTAAGATCACCGCCGGTCAGCAGCACATGGATGGCGCGACCGCCCTTACCTATGCCCGTTGCCGCTACATCTATGCCGATGGCGACTACACACGCATGCGCCACCAGCGTCAGGTGCTCGGCGCCCTCGCCAACCAGATCCTCAACAACTTCGATGCCACCAAGGTCTTCGACCTCGTCAATTCGCTGTCCGACATGCTCGTGACCGATATGAGCGTTCAGGACATCGTCTCTACGGTCAATGCCATGCGCGGCATGGATGTTGACGGCATCTATTCGGCCAACTTGCCTTCGTATGCCGATGCCAGCACCATGATTGATGGCGTGAGCTACGTCTTTGTCTACGAGGACGAGCTTAAGGAAATGATGGAGCGCGTCGACGCTGGTAAGGATCCCAAGGGCCCCAATACCATGGGCCAGTCCGATGGCTCCAGCTCTACGATCGGCGACCTGAACAACAACACGTCCGATGATTACGCCAACGGCACCGCAACCTCATCGGTCAGCTCTGACGATTCGGACGATTCGACTGATTCGAGCGATTCGGACTACTACGAAGAGCCCACCGGCGACGGCAACGGCTACGAAGCCAACTACTAGAGTTACGCGGGCTTACCAGCCCGCGTAACGGCTCGACGCTGCGCGCCGCCCAGAGCGACAATTTGTCATTCAAAAGGCAGGGCATGACCAGAAGGTCAATGCCCTGCCTTTTTCATGCCAACTTGTCCGCCTTGGGCGGCGCTCGCTGACGTTGGCTCAACCTGCGATGCTGTGTAGTGGTAGTCATTGGGGACGTTCTTAAATGACTAGTCAAAGTAGTCATTGGGGACGTTCTTAAACGACTAGTCAAAGGGGACACTCTTGCGGCACTTGACACTTGGCACTTGGGGACGTTCCTTATGTGCCGGCAGTTTGGGACACTTCTTACGCCAAGAGGCTGGCGCACATCTGCCTGTCCTCAGTGCACCAAAAATAATCGCCCCGTTCTCTGGTGAGGACGGGGCGATTTCTCTATTAGGCTTGTGCAGCCAGGCTTATGCGAAGCGGGCGACGAGTTCCTGGAGGACGTCGGTCATCTTGACGAGCGAGCTGACCGGGACAAACTCGTTAACGCCGTGGTAGCAGTAGCCGCCCGTGGAAAGGTTGGGGCAGGGCAAGCCGCGGAACGACAGCTGCGCACCGTCAGTACCACCGCGAATCGGCAGCACCTGGGGCTCAATGCCGCAGGTAAGGTAGGCTTCCTTGGCGATATCGATAAGCTCCGGGTAGTCACGCACGATCTCGGCCATGTTGCGGTACTGGTGCTTAATCTCGACTGTTACGAGTTCCTCACCCAGGCGCTGGTTGAGCAGTGCTGCGGCGGCATCCATCAGCTCGAGCTTCTGCTGGAACTTTGCCGCGTCGTGGTCGCGAACGATATAGCGCGCCGTAGCGTGGTCGACGGTTGCAGACACGCCCTCAAGATGATAGAAGCCCTCGTAGCCCTCGGTGTATTCCGGGCGCTGCGCATAAGGGAGCAGCGCGTTAAAGTCGCAGAACAGATTGCCCGCGTTGACCATGCGGCCCTTGGCGTCACCGGGATGGATGGACTGGCCCTCAAAGCGAACGGTTGCCTCGGCGGCGTTAAAGCACTCCCACTCCAGCTCGCCAATGGGACCGCCGTCGACCGTGTAGGCGTACTTGCAGCCGAAGGCCTCGATGTCCAACAGCTCGGCGCCGTGACCGATCTCTTCGTCTGGGCAAAAACAAATGCCGAGTGCGGGGTGGGGCAGCGAGGGGTCCTGAGCGATACGCGCGACAAGCGCCATGATCTCGGCGACGCCGGCCTTGTCGTCAGCGCCCAGCAGTGTGGTGCCGTCACTGCAGACCAAGTCCTCACCCACAAGGTCGTTCAGGGCGGGAAGCTTGGCGGTGCTCATGGCCACGGGCTTGCCGTCAACGGTACCGCAGACCAGATCGCCGCCTTCGTAGCGCACAATGTGCGGCTTCACACCGGCGCCCGGCGCAACCTCGGTGGTGTCGAGGTGTGCGATCAGACCCAGGGCGGGCTTGTCCTCCGCACCCGCGCTCGCAGGAATATGCGCGCAGACGTAGGCATGCTCGGTCACATGGGCATCGGCCGCGCCGAGTTCGCGCAGCTCCTTGGCCAAGATGTTGGCAAGGTCAAACTGAACGTTGCTCGAAGGCACCTGGTCGCAGTTTGCATCCTCGGATTGCGTGTTGATTTGGACGTAGCGCAAAAAGCGCTCAAGGACGTCGGGGTTCGTGGCGTTGTTTTCCATAAAGACCGCTCCAATCTTGGTCGTCGTGTGCAACAAGAACTCTAGCACGGTATGCCACGGCATACCGCGACACTTGGATGGGGTAGAATCAGCCTTTGAAAGCAGAAGGGACGGAAGGTCATGGATACGACAAATAGCTCGCGCGAGCTGCACCTAACGGTGGCGAACGAAGACTACTTGGAGTGTATGGTTCGCATCGAAAGCGAAGAAGGGGAGACCAATGGCGTGCGATCGGTCGACATCGCGCAACGTCTTGGTGTCTCCAAGGCATCGGTCAATAAGGCGGTTTCGGCGCTTAAGGCGTCCGAGCTTGTCGAGCAATCGCATTACGGCAAGGTCATCCTGACCGACCGTGGTCGCGAGGTCGGCACGGCAATCTGGTACCGTCATCGCCTTATCCGCACGTTTTTGGTCCAGGAGCTCGGCGTCGATTTTGAGCGGGCCGATTCCGAGGCGTGCATGATGGAACATGCGCTTTCCGAGGACACGATGAGCCGCTGGCTCGCCTATCTCGAAAAACAGGGAATCAGCGTCGAGGAATAGCGAAACACATATATGGATACGAGTTATTACAACCGCCCCGGCGGCGAGGAACTTATGCGCCGCATGTCGAGCGAGACCCTGTTGACGCAGGGCCCCATGGGCAGCGTGCTGATGAGTGAATACGATGCCGCCGACATCCCACCGGCGTTTTGGAACCTTGCCGAGCCGCAGACTGTTTCTCGTATCCATCGCCTGTATGTCGCCGCCGGTGCGCAGGTGCTCATTACCAATACCTTTCAGGCATCAAGCTATGCCCTCAAGCAAGATCAGATTACGCCGTCCGTGGCTGAGGTCAATCGCGGTGCCGTCGACGATGCACGCCAGGCGCACCCTCAGCTGCTGCTGGGCTCGATGGGCCCGATCGGCATTGAGTGGTTTGCCGAAGACTCTGCCGAGTATCGAGAAATCCGAGGCATTTCGCGAGAGCAGGCATACGCCCTGCTCAATGCTGGTGTTGACGGTCTGCTGATCGAGACGGTGACGTCTATCCGTAATTTGCAGCCCATGCTTGCCGGCGCCCAGGATGCCGCCGACGGCATGCCTGTTTTGGTGAGTTTTGTCGTTGACGATAAAGGCGACCTGCTAGGCGATGGCCTCAACATCGAGGCTGCTGTTTTGTACGCCGAAAAGCACGGCGCAAGCTCGGTTGGCGTTAACTGCTGCTCACTTGCGGCCGCGAACGTGGCGGTACCCAGGATGGTTGCATCGGCGACTACGCCCGTCACGGTACGCCCCAACGTGGGTGATCCGGTCCAAACACAGGATGGTCCTGTGTGGCGCGAGAACCCCGAAGCCTTCGCGCGTGCTTGCATCGAATGGAGGCATGCCGGTGCCGCAATGGTGGGCAGTTGCTGTGGAACCACGGCGATCACCACGGCGGCGATGGCCGAGGCGCTCGATATATAAAGGTCAAAACCGCTCCATACGGGGCGGTTTTTTTATTGCTTGCACATCGTCAGTAGCATTTGCCCAAATAGTGAATGCCGGTTTTGGCAGGTTGCTGGGCGAGCGTTGCGGGTATACCCCATGCGTACCATGATCCAAACACTGTGAGGTGTCTGCGCGTGTGCGCGATAATTCATTTTGGAACTGATGGTTGGCGCGCCCGCGTCGACGACGACTTTACCGCCGACAACGTTGCCCGCATTGCCGATGCCGTCGGCGAGTTGTGGCAAAAGATCAATCCCGGCAAAACAGTATATATAGGGTTCGACACCCGGCCGCAGGCGCGCGAGTTCGCTGAGCTTGCGGCAGGCGTACTTGCCGCTCACGGATTGGACGCAGTGCTCGCATCTCGGCCTGTCCCGACTCCCGCCCTTACGTGGGCGGCGGCGTATGACGGCGAGGCCTGTGGTGCGCTCATGGTGACGGGGTCCCATCATCCGCAGGGGTATCTGTGCCTTAAGCTACGCATGGGAGATGGCTCGACGGCCAATCAGGACGTCATCGAAGAGCTCGAAGAGACCATGGCCCCCGAGCCGATGGGGATCGAGGAAAGCTATCGCACCGCGGATATTATTCCTGACTATATGCAGGCGGTGGCATCGTTTGTCGATGCCGAGTCCATTCGAGCCGCTCACCTGCGTGTGGTAGTTGACCCCATGGGCGGCGCGGCCCAGGGATATCTTGCCGACCTGCTGCGGGAGCTGGGCGTCGAGGTGCACGAGATTCATGCCGGAGAGTCGTCCGATCAAGAGGACATTTGCCCCGACCCTGTTGAGCCATGGGTGGACGTTTGCGAGCGTGCGGTTGTCGAGGACGGGGCGTGCGCGGGTCTGGTGACCGACGGCGATGCCGATCGTATCGGCGCGGTCGACGAACGCGGTAGATATATACATCCGCATCAAATCATGGCGCTTGTTTTGGGCGACCTCGTTCAATTCCGCAATTTGGAGGGGCGTGTCGTCGTCAATCTCTCGTGCTCGACGCTCGTGCGCCGCATTGCTGAGGCGCTTGGCTGTCGTGTGACCGTTAAGCCGGTCGGTTTCAAATATATAGCTGCAGAGATGAAGAAGGGCGGCGTCCTCATGGGAGGCGAGGAGGCCGGCGGTATCGGCATCGCCGCGCACATGCCCGAGCGTGATGGAATCCTTGCTTGTCTGATTCTGTGTGAGCTTATGGCAAAGACGGGCGCGCCCTTGGGCGTTTTGGTCGATCAGCTCGAGGCCAGTTTTGGTAAGACGAGCTATGGGCGTCGAGATTTGCGCCTTGAGGCCGAAGACGCCGAATCGCTGCGAACGCTGCTTCCTGGCATGAATCCCAAATCGATTTGCGGCAAGGCGCCGCAGACTGTAAGCCATATGGATGGTTTACGTTTGGCATTCGAGGATGACACCTGGCTGCTGATCCGCCCTAGCGGGACCGAACCGGTGGTTCGCGTATACGCCGAGGGGTTCTCGGTGGAGGAGCGCGATGAGTTGCTCGATGCCGGCTGTGCCTTGGCTAAGGGAGCCTATCAGCTTTAGCCATATGACGCTTCACTATAAAGAGACCCTCGGTGAGCGGTAGAGAACGGCTGGCAAACGTAGGCTGGCTTAAAATATGTGTAGGAAATGTGTACGCCCAGATTCCCGCCCGCGGGGGCCCTCCGGTCTGGCAATATATCTCCTTGCCGCGCGGCCCGGTGCAACCGGATCAGCCGCAGAGCGTGCACCTTGAGAACCGGATACTGCGAGGATGGACACTCACTT
>JAXKGF010000042.1:0-2303 GCA_036550515.1 Collinsella sp. | reverse complement strand
GACACTGAAGTGAGTGTCCATCCTCGCAGTATCCGGTTCTCAAGGTGCACGCTCTGCGGCTGATCCGGTTGCACCGGGCCGCGCGGCAAGGAGATATATTGCCAGACCGCGAAGCGATGTGGGACGTCAATTCCACTCTTCACAATTCCTACACAACATATCGCTTCCTATATAAGTAATAGAAAGGCTGGTGCAGAAATACTGCGCGTATCAGATGATGACCCTTCGATTAAGAGATATATAAAGATCGGTCACCTGTAAGTGTCTATCTACCCGCGCTTTTGTTATATAAACCAGCACTCTAGATAAAAAGAGGGAGTGCCGCGCACAGTGCGACACTCCCCTAGCGATTCAACAGAATCTATTAGGCCTCGAGAGCCTTCTTGGCAATGGCAGCCAGCTCGTTGAAGGACTCGATGTCCTCGTAAGCCATCTGAGCCAGAACCTTGCGGTCGAGCTCGATGCCGGCAACCTTCAGGCCGTGCATGAACTGAGAGTAAGAGATGTCGTTCAGGCGAGCGGCAGCGTTGATGCGGGTGATCCAGAGAGAGCGGATCTCGCGCTTCTTGTTGCGGCGATCACGATACTGATACTGCAGGGAGTGCTGGACCTGCTCTTTAGCATGCTTGTAAGTACGCGAAGCGGCACCGTAGTAACCCTTCGCACGGTGCATAACGGTACGGCGCTTCTTCTTGGCGGCAACAGCGCGCTTAATACGTGCCATGTTCTATCAACTCCTAGACGGTAAAACGAAAAACGGGAACGCGAACTTAGGCGAGACGCGACTTGATGACCTTGCGGTCGGCAGCGGCGATCTCGGTCTCCTGACGGAAGCCACGCTTACGCTTGGTGGACTTCTTGCTCAGGATGTGGCTCTTGAAAGCCTTGGCGCGCATAAGCTTGCCGGTGCCAGTCTTGCGGAAACGCTTCTTGGTGCCGCTGTGGGACTTCATCTTAGGCATGAAATACTCCTTAATCGGTTACAGAACACTAGTTACTTGGTATCGCTTGCCGCTTTATCCTCATCGAAGGCGCCCTTAATCGGGGCGAGCAGCATAAGCATGTTACGGCCTTCCATCTTAGGCTTGGACTCGACCGTAGCGTAAGGCTTGAGATCCTCGGCGAGACGCTCGAGAACGTTAAGACCCTGCTCCGGGTGAGCCATCTCACGGCCGCGGAACATGATGGTAATCTTAACGCGTGCGCCCTTCTTGAGGAAACGCAGAACGTGGCCCTTCTTGGTCTCGTAATCGCCAACGTCGATCTTGGGTCGGAACTTCATTTCCTTGACCTCGACCTTGGACTGGTTCTTACGAGCGGCCTTGGCCTTCATGGCCTGCTGGTACTTGAACTTACCGTAGTCCATGACCTTGCAGACCGGCGGCTCCGCGTTGGGAGCGATCTCGACCAGGTCGAGACCCTGATCGTCAGCGACGCGCTGGGCATCGCGGATGGCGAACAGGCCGAGCTGAGAGCCATCGACGCCAATCAAACGGCACGAAGATGCAGTGATCTCGTCGTTGATGCGGGTGTCATCAGACTTAGCTATTTTCCCTACCTCCATTCATAAAAAAATAACCCGGCGCTTCTTTGCAACCAGGTCGTACACATAGACATCCTCGAAATGAGGAAGGGAATCTAAGTTGTATGACCAGTCAGCTGCTCATTGGCGCCAAAAGGTGGGAACCCTCGGGTTCCTCTTTAGGGCATTGCGGGAACAACGCCTTGCGAATAATAACACGTACCGCGCGTTATCACATTACGTACACGAAAAAGGGGGCCTTGACCCCCGTGAAGCGCAGGTGCATGTATGGTGCCCGAGGCGAGACTCGAAGGGCCTTCGCTTCGCGAAGCCCCGGGCTTCGGGCGCATGGCGCCCTCGCCACGCTCCGCTACAAACAGGCCACGGGCCTGTTTGCTTAACGCTCCGCGCGCTCACGCGAGTTCGTCACGAAAAAGGGGGCCTTACCCCCCTTGAACGCTCACTTGCATGTATGGTGCCCGAGGCGAGACTCGAACTCGCACGTTGTTGCCAACGGTGGATTTTGAGTCCACTGCGTCTGCCAATTCCGCCACTCGGGCACGTAATGCGTGAGTTAGTTTATCACAGCTTTCTGTTGATTAGTCCGAAAATGGAACTTCGAGCATTTCGATAAGCTCAACCCTTGATTATCGACTTCATCCGAACACCTCCCACATTCATCCGTACATGTACGGATGAATGTGGGAACCCGATACCCTGAGGGCCGGACCGGCCGGCCCCGGAAGATCGGAGGACGGCATGTCCAGAAAGAGGAAGAAGG
>JAXKGF010000041.1:0-1558 GCA_036550515.1 Collinsella sp. | reverse complement strand
GACCCATCGAAACACATCTCCACCGTTCCTTCAACTGGGAAAACGGCGCCCCCGGGGCCCGGATGGGGCCTCGGGGGCGTTCGGCTAGCTGCGGGAACGGCCTGTCCGCCTAATGTGTTCGGCTGAGATCGGAAATCAACCGGATTCTCAATTCTCTTGACATTTGCTCAGATTTACCTTCGTTTATTCGCTATCTATTTTTTGTTTCTACTGGTAATTTAGTTGCACATCATTTTTTAATGGCATCAGAATTATTTGCACAAATTTTTGCTCAAGAGCAAACATCCCGCTCACGGTCGAAAATCGACCGTGAGCAGTAGGTCATTAACCGGAAGGAATATCCTACCAAACTGGTGAGAGTATCTTAACCCATCGGCAGTTAGAAGCGTGATGTTCAGGCAACGTTATTTGCATTTTCACGCAGATTTTAGGTATCAATTCGCCCAAATCGCCTGAGCGTTTAATTGCAATCAAGCGGCCACCGCAAAGGAGCCTGTCCCCTTTGCGGTGGTTCTCCCCCGGCGCTATAGCAGATGTTCCTCGATAAAGATTGCGATGCCGTCTTCGTCGTTGCTCGCGGTTACAAAGTCGGCGGCGGCGCGGGTGGCATCGCTGCCGTTCGCCATGGCCACACCCACGCCGGCGTCGGCCACCATGCAGGTGTCGTTATCGGCATCGCCAAACACGCAGATGTTCTGGAGCTCCATGTCGTTGAGCTCCGCCATGCGCACAAGGCCGCGCGTCTTGGACACGCGCGGATCCATGAACTCGTAGAGTCGCTGCGTGGTTTGCAGAGCAGCCGCCTTAACGGTGTCGTCGGCGAACGTCGACGCTCGCTCGATGACCTGCGGCATCACCTCGGGCGCCATGGTAAACATCACCTTGGTCTGCGGCTCGCGCAAAAACTCGGCAAAGTCGACCACCTTGTAGGGCACGCCGTCGACACGCGACAGGTGCTCGACGCATGCATTGCTCTCGGGCACATAGAGCACGCCGTCCCGAGGGCAAACGGGCGTTGCCGGCAGGTCTGCCATGTGCTCGCAGATGCGCGCGATGGTCTCGCCCGGCAGCGGGTAGCTCAGCTCGTTGATGCCGTGTGCACGGTCGATGACCTCGGCGCCGCCGCAGCCCACGAGCACGTCCACCAGGCCTTCGATACCCCAGAGCTCGTACATGGCCTCGGTCGCCTGGGCGTCGCGCCCGGTGCACAGGCCAAAGAGCACGCCGCGCTCGCGCAGGGCGTGGATCGCAGCCACGGTGCGCGGGGACACCGTGTGCTGGCTCGTGAGCAGCGTGCCGTCGATATCGCAGAACACGGCTTTGATGTGGCTGAAGGTGGTGTCCATGGGGGGCCTTTCTGGGTTGTGCGGCGGTGCTGAATGTGGTCGGAAATGGTGTCCATGGTATACCAAGGCACAGGCGCGGCCCCTCAAAGCAAAAACCACCACAAAGTGAACTGCCTCCCATTTCTTGGACATGAGAAATGGGAGGCTTTTTATGCGAGTCGACTTGAGGGTGAAGCACGACATCGAGGCCAGGAGGGCGGCGATCGGGCTCT
>JAXKGF010000004.1:0-10384 GCA_036550515.1 Collinsella sp. | reverse complement strand
CAGAGCGTGGGGATGCGGCTCTTGAGCCACGGGAACTCCTCGCGCAGGTCGTGGCTTGACCTCCCCTTGATGCGCTTGATCGCCCGGTGGATGCTCAGCTGGGGATCGATTGACAGGAGCAGGTGGACGTGGTCGGGCATGACCTCCATCTCGGCAATCTCGAACCCGAGCTCGTCGGCGACTTCCCATGCGATCTCCTTGAAGCGCTCGTCAACTCCGTCCACGAGGACGGGCCGACGGTACTTCGGGCAGAAGATCACGTGGTAGCTGCAGGAGAAAACTATGTTGCGATTATTCTTGTACTTCATGGTATAGATATTATACAGTATTGAGCTGCATAATATCTACCGTCTTATATCCACGTAGTTGAAACCAGGGTTTTACGACGGTTTTGATAAGAAATAATTTCGTGACATCTGCGCATTGAATTATGAGACGAAGTCGGTATAATAGCCCAAGAGAAACACCAAAAGGAAAGTGCGTGTTTATGAATGAAACCATGAAGCCCTCTTGTGGGGAGGCATATGACGCGACGCCTGTCGCCGTCCTCGCTGCGAGCGAAACCCTCACTATCGCACTCGGCATGCTCACAAAGTCACCTGTCGCGGCAATCGTCGCAGGCGGCTTGACGGGCTGCGTGTGCAGCCTCGCCCTCCCAGCCATCAGCGGGCGCATCCTGGGCCGCAAGCGCGATGCGATCCTTTCCTGGTGGGATGAGAACCTTGAAGTCTACAAGAAGTTCAAGGTGGAGAATCCAGACCGCGAACCGAGCAAACGCGCCGAGAAACGCGAGGAACGGGACCTTGCGATTTGGTGGCTCGATGCCATGAGGCTCGTCCGCACCAAGGAACTCATGCGTGAGAAAGTCGAGGCGCTTATCGAGACGGGTAGCCGCATGCCAGATGGCGTGAATCTCGATGATTATGAGACCGTCGAGGAGTACCGTGCCCGCTACGTCGCACCGGTCTCCAAGATGACCTCCGCCATGCTTTCCCTTGCCGTCGGTCTCGGTACCGCCGCGACCTGCTATGTCGGGATGACCGGCAACCTCCACTCCCCGCTGCTGTTTCTTCTCGGCGGGATTACCTCGATTCTCGTCACGGCAGTCGGCGCGATGTGCGACCAGCGCTCACGCGTTCTGCCCTTCGGCCTGTCTATCGCCACATACCCTCTCGCCGTACTTACGGCGTTCGGGCACGGCGGTGTAAGCGGATTGATCGGCAACCTGCTGTGCGGTGTGGGTATCTATGCGATTTTCGCCATCACCAACCATCTCTTCCGCATCACCGGCGGCGCCGATGCAGTCGGTGCCGGCGATCGCAGGCTCGTCCCGGCGATCGCGACGGCATGCGGGTTCCACGGCACGGTATACGGCATGGGCGCGATGTGCATCGCCATGCTCGCCAACTACATCCCCCGCTACCGTGCGAAAGAGATCACCCTTAAAAGCCGCGTACCCATGGGGCCTTTCCTGCTCGTCTGGCTTTGCACCGGCGTGCCCCTTGGGTGTATCATGTAGCAGTCTATCCCGTTGTCCCCCGCAGAGAAGTTAGGGGTAGCCGATCTGCGAGGAACAACTGAGAATAGAGTTTCTGTAACCGTCCGAATGGACACAAAGGAAGGAGAATTCCCATGAATTCCATCCGCAATCGCGTTTATGCCGGTGAGATCGCCGGCGGTGCTGACACCGTCGAGTACGTCATCGTTGCCATTGTCGCCGTCATCATCGGCGCTGCTCTGATCGCCTTCGGCAACCAGATGCAGCAGCAGATGACCAAGACTGGCAACTCCATCTCCTCCTGGTTCGAGTCTGCCCGCAACGCTGCCAATACCTCGATCAACGGCGTTGGCAAGTAGTCAACCTCCTTTCTCTCTGATAGCATAATACCATACTACTAAGGTATTTGTTTCGAGAATCGAGAAATGTGCAACCAAGGAGGAACTGGACGTGAAAGGCATCTTCAAGAAACCGGAGTCCGAATCGGGCGCCGCAATCATCGAATTTGCGCTCGGTGTCCCGTTCCTCCTGATTTTTGCCATGGCTGCCATGGAATTCGGCCAGATTTCGGCGGCGACAACCGCTGTCGACAACGCCGCCCATGCAGCCGCCCGAGAGCTCGCCGTAAACCCCAGCGGCGATGCCTCATCAGCTAAGGAGGCGGCCGTAAATGCCGCCTCCTCTTTTTTCGCTGAAAACATGAAGATCGAGACAGATGTCTCGGATGCCGAGAGGGAAGCGTACACGCACCGGATTCCCGATTCAAACGGATCGTCCTATACGGACAGGGAGTCGAATGTCTCCACCCGGAAATGCACCGCGACCGTATCCGTGACCATCCAGCCACAGACCGTCCTCGGCGATGCGATCTATGCCGCCGGAGGGTTCGGAGGCGGCATGACGATCGAATCCAACGCCGTGGAGTTAAAGGATGCAACGGTGGAAGGAGGTGCGTCCTCGTGGTAAGGACCCATTCTGAAAGAGGCTCGGAAGTCCTCGAGGCCGCCATCGTCCTCCCCATGCTCATCGTCCTCGCATTCTGTCTTATCCAAGTTTGCCTGATAGCATATGAGGGCACCGCGATGAGCGCCGCAATCGAGTCGGCCGCGATGAAGTCCGATTTCTCCGCCGCAATCGCATCCGGAAATGTAAACCAGGCGGTAAAGGACGAACTCGCATCGAACACGCCGGGTATCGTCAAGAACAACATCACCGTGACGAACTCCAAGGTCTCCTATTCGGACAGGTCCGATGAGGCCACCGTCACCGATTCCGGTTCCACGGGAATCACGACCATCTCGAAATCAAGCACCACGGCGCTTCTCGAATCGACCGTCGACTATAAAATCCCGACCTTGATTTCGGTCGGCAGCTTCGACGGTATCAAGATGTCGAAAACGATCAAAGTGGAGGTCCCGGTTTCCGAGAAAATGGAGGTGTCGCGATGACGCGCGTCCGCAGCGAATCCGGCGCAATCAACATCCTGAACGTCATCATCATGCTCGTACTCCTCATTGCACTCGGCTTCGCATTCGAGCTTTCCGCAGCCCTCGACCAGCAGAACGCCCAGACAAATGACTGCTCCGCAGCCAGGGACGCCACCATGGCGTCGCAGAACCTCCTTGTCGCGAAGAACTCCGATGACCCCGGTCTCGCAATCGCGACCGCGGCCGTCAAGTCCCTGCGTGCCAACGGGTTCAACGGCGAAGTCGAGGTCTGGTTCTATGAAGCCCCCTCCTCGGCCGTCCCCCAGAGCAAACGCGCGTGGGCCTGGGGCATCCAGACGAAATCGTCCTTGAAAGGATACTTTGCGACCTATTCGCTCGGAGATTTCAATATCCCCATCGGATCGCACGTCACGGCACATGCCGTCCCCTACACTGCGGGAAAGGCATGGAGACCGGCGGATTCGGGTAACGGAAAGTATTCCTTCAAAGCCGGTTCGGACACTCCTGAATACGAGGAGTACACGTCTACGAAAGAGCTTCCGCAAGAAGTGATCGACGAGATGAAAACAGCCGTCAACCAGGCAACGAACAATAAATAGCCTTCCCGATGAGCTAAAATGAAAGGATATCAGGCGACATCATGTGCCAATGCCTGATATCCTTTTGCTATGCCGCGTGTCTGACGGCATCTCTACACAGGAAAGCGAGAAAGGAACACCATGCCAGACACCAACGATACCGATGCGATCCTCGCGAAAGTCCGTTCAGGCGAGCTTTCGGCAGGCGATGCAGCCGCCCTGATCGCGAATCTCCACGCCGCATCCTACAAGGCGATGCAGGACGCGCAGACTGCACAGGCTCCGCAGCCCGAGTCTCCCGCACCTCAAGCCGCCAGCCAGCCGGGCATGTCTCAGCAGGCGCCGGTCGCGGCTGTCGCACCTTGCTATCAGCCGCAGGTTCCGGCTATGCCGGCATATGCCGCACCGACGCCCGATACGGTTGCCGAGAAGGCTCAAGAGACGGTTCCGCAGCGCCCTCAGGCACCTACAGTGCAGCACCCCGCCCCCTATGATCCGCCTGCATATGTCCCGGCTGCATCGGCATCCGAGCCGCATCCGGTCTACGACCAGCCCTCCCCTGCCGTGAATCCGTATCGCCAGCCGGCACCCGACACGACTGCCACGCTTCCGGCGCAGGATGCCACCGCATCCCAGCCAGAACCGGAAACCGCGTACCATCAGGCCTCGCCCCTTCCGTATAATCCCCCACAGGAGACCGACAAGTACATTCCCGTCAACGAGATGGAGTCCTCCAGCTTCTTTACCGATTCTGAACCTACTGAGGAACAGGAGCCGAAAAAGAAGCGCGAGAAGCCTGCAAAGCCATCGAAGCCGTCCCGTGCCGAACGCAAGGCCGAGAAGAAGAAGGCCAAAGAAGAAGCCAAGGCAGCGAAAGCCCAAAAGAAGGCAGCCGGCCGCCGCGGCGCCACGTCCCCCAATGCTCCGAGCCTCACGGGCATGGAGAAGATCGCCGTGAAGGTCTCCCGCCTGCAGAAGGTCACCGCCGGCCTCGCTGTCATCGCCGTCCTCGCGGGAGGTGTCGCCGTCGTATCGGAGATCGACGCCAACAATCGAATCGCAGAAGCGTTCTCCGGCACCACCGAAGTCGTCGCAGCCACGAAGACCATCCACGCCGGCGACGAGATCTCCGCAAGCGACCTTGCCTTCGTCTCCGTCCCGAACAGCACGGTGGCGGACGGCGCAATCACCAAGAAGGATATCGACGACTCCTCCAAGACTCCCGTCGGTCGCGTCGCAACCCAGTACATCGCCAAGGGCTCCCAGCTCACCAACGCATCCACTGCCGGCAAGGACAACCCTGAGTCCCTTGCCGCCGCAATCGGGGACGGCATGGAGGCCGTGACCATCTCCGTGGACGCCCAGTCTGGCATGGGCGGCATGCTCCGCGTGAACGACAGGGTCAAGGTGATCCAGCCCAACGACGGCTCCCTCGGCGGCGATGGGTTCACCGTCCTCGCCGACTCCGTGCGCATCGCAGCCCTCGACGGCAACTTCAGCTCCGGTAGCGGCTCCTCTGACGGATACAGCACCGTGACGCTCGAGGTCACGCCCGAGCAGGCAGGTAAGATCCGCACCGCCGGTGGCCTTACCCTTACCCTGCCCTCTTCTGCCGATACCACCGAGAGCGGTGAGTAGCCCATGGCAGACGAAACCGTTCTCAGGATCAAGGAGCGCATCCGCCAGGAGATGCGCGACCTGCTCGGCGTGACCATGGCCGACGGCGGCTCGATCGACCGTCAGGCGCTTCCGGCCCAGATCGACGGTGTCGCCCATGAAGTGTGCGCCGATTTCGGTATCTCCGACGAAAACTGGATCGGCTACATCATCAAAAGCACCATTGACGATTTCATCGGTCTGGGTCCCCTTCAGCCCTTGCAGGACGATCCCAAGGTTGCCGAGATCTTCATCGATCCCGTCGGCGTCGAGCCGAATGGAACATTTATCACGCCGGTCGCCCGCGCCGAAGTGGACGGCCAGATCGTCGATTGCCCCGGTATCGACCTTGTCTCGCATGATGAGGTCGGTCGGCTTATCGGACGTATCGCCGAGGAGGCGAACCGCCGCTGCGACGATTCGTTTCCCGAGATGGACGCCACCCTTGCCGACGGCTCCCGTGTGCACGCAGCCCACCCGAAGGTCTCCCCCAACGGCTGGTCGCTCAATATCCGTAAATTCAGCAAGGACAAGCTAACCGCTGAGGACCTGCTGGAGCGCGGTGCCATGAGCGAGCCTATGTACATGTTCCTCAAATCGGCCGTCAAGGCCCGTGCGAACTTCATCATCTCCGGCGGCACCGGTTCCGGTAAGACCACGATGCTGAACGCACTCTCCGCCTTCATCGGCTATAACGAGCGCGTCGTGACCATCGAGGATACGCGAGAACTGCAGCTGAAACAGCGCATCGTGATCCCTCGCGTCGCCTGCCCACCGAACTCAGAGGGCAAGGGCGAGTTTACGATGCATGAGCTCCTGGTCGGCGCACTCCGTGAGCGTCCCGACCGTATCGTCGTCGGCGAGTGCCGTGACGATGAGACTTACGAGATGCTTCAGGCCATGCAGACAGGTCACGACGGATCGCTCACGACGATCCATGCGAACGACTGCGCCGGTGCATTCACGCGTATCGAGAACATGATCCTGAAGAGCCAGGGCAACATGACCATGGAGGCGATCCGCCGCCAGATCGGTGCCGCGATCGATGTCGTCGTGCAGGTGAAGCGCTGGAGGGGCGGCTACCGCCGTATCGAGTCCATCACGGCCGTCGAGGGCTTTTCCGACGGTAACGTGACCCGCAACGAACTGTTCCACTGGGAGGGCTCGCCGGAAAACGGCAGGCATGTCGCCACTGGATACCAGCCGGCGCGTCTAAAGGAAAAGATCCTCGACGCGGACGCGGAGTACGACCCCCGTTGGTTCGAAGGCGGTGTCTGGTAATGAAACCTGCCGTCATCATCATGATGCTGAGCGTTTTCTTCCTATTGCTTTCCATCACCGTCGGCCTCTACTCCCTGTTCTGCGGGCTGTCGGCTGCCGGCGATGTACGCCGCATGAGGAATTCGACTGCCCTTAGAACCGGCGAGTCGGACGATAAGGACAAAAAAGTTCCCACGCCCCTTCCGCGTCTTGCGGAAGCCGGTATCGAAGTCAATGGCAAGACGTGGATTCTCCTCCTCGTCTTGCTCGCGGGAGCGGGTGCCCTCATCGGATTCATGGCCCTTGGACTTATCGGAATCGGTTTTGCCCTCATCGGACCCCTGATTGCCGAGCTGTGGGTGCGTTCCCGCGGAAAGAGCCGTAAAGCACGATTCGATGAGCAATTGGCGCGGTCGCTTCCCATGGTCGCGGAAAACATGCGTGCCGGATCCTCGATTGAAAGAGCCCTGCGCTCTGTCGGGGAAAATTCAGACGACCCTCTGAAATCCGAGCTCCTGGCCTGTGCCGGCGCAATGCAAATCGATGGCGATATCGTCGTCGCGCTCGATGACATGGCGAAACGAACCGGCAGCAAGGACCTTGTCCTCCTGCAGGCCGCCGTGGCTTCGCACAAGGAGGTTGGCGGATCGCTGGCTGACTCGCTCGAGCGCATCGGAGACACCATCGACGCCCGGTTGTCGCTCCGTCGGCATATCGAGTCGGAGACGTCATCTGTAATCGCATCCATGAAGGCGCTTATCGTGATGCTGCTCATCCTGTTCGCAATCATCATGGTCGGCATTCCGCAGGCATATGATTTCTATACGCAGGACCCGCTCGGCATTCCCGTGCTGATCGTCGTGGTGCTATTTGCGGCAACGGGCTCCGTCATCATCTACAAAATGGCAGACATCGACGTGGAATAGGAGCCAATCGAAATGAATATCCAATATCTCCTCGTGCTCCTGTTCGCCTGCGCTGCCGGCGGTATGACTTATGTTCTCGCCGGCGAGCCCTTCCGCAAGCCGCTGGCGCGTGCCAGGATGTCCATCGCCGCCCGTAAGGGGCTGCACGCCAAACCGACGCAGCGCATGAAGATCGCCGAGGCAATCGACCGTGCCGGAGAGGCGTTCGAAAAGGTCATCCCGCTCAAGCTGTCGGAATCCCGAGAGCTGCAGGACAAGCTCGACCTGGCAGGGTTAAAGATCATTCCGTCGACCTGGCGTGCCATCTCTCTCGGGATCACAATCTTCACCGCCATCATGCTTGCCGGTGCCGCCCTCGTGGGCGGATATGGAATCGCGATGGCACTCCTAGTCGGAATCATCGGCGCCGTCGGCGGATGGGCGGTCTGCGGAATCTGGCTGTCGCATGCGGGAAAGAAACGCGGCGAAGAGATCGATCGCTATCTGCCGCCGGCACTGGAACTGCTCACCATCTCCGTCTCAGCCGGCGTGCTCGTGGAGCGTGGATTCAGGCAGCTTGCCGAAAACAAGGCCCTCGGTCCGCTGGCAGACGAGTTCGCGCGTACCGATATGGAGATCTCGCACCTCGGCGTGTCCCGCGTAGATGCCCTGGACCATATGCGCCGCCGATGCGATTCGCCGCTCATGGGATATTTCTGCGCGGCGTTGATCGAGGCGACCAGAAAGGGTACCTCGATCTCAGGCGTCCTCGAATCGCAGGCAAAGCTTGCACGCAAGGCGCGTTACGATGCGCTGACCGCGCAGATCAACAAGCTCTCGACGAAGATGGCTGTCCCGCTGGTCTTCTTCCTGATCGCCGTGCTCGTCCTCATCCTTCCCCCGCTCATCATTCCAACCGCAAGCATGCTCATGGAAATCATGTAACCGGGAGCATCAGCTTAATGACATGAAGCAGCCGGGGTGCAGATTTGCACCCCGGCTGCTCTCCTTTTTCCCCATAATCCCGGACATACCGGTAACTTTTTACAGTCTGCCGCGCTATAATTTTCGATAACTATAAACGTTCAAGTAGGTTAGGGAATTTCATGCTAGATAAGATTAAAAACGGGGTGAAAGACATCCCTATCTCAGCGGAAGCTTTTGGGTTTGCAGCGGTCGTGGCGAGCGTGGCGCCCGTGCCGGACGCTATAGGCAATTTGGTAACTTCTATCAGGTACATTGCACTTTCGCATTCTGTCTGGTCTGTCCTGCAACCGGCAATTCCAGTAATCATTCTCGCCCTCGCAGCCATTGCGTTTTGCAGAAATAACTATAAGGTTGCACTTGCGGCCGGTATCGTCGCAACTATCTATTTTTTACTGCCGGCTTCTCATATGAGCACTGAGCCAGTTGTAATCCAGCTCTGCGATACCATCTGCCTTGTCCTCTACACATTAAAATTGTGCGTTCAAGATAACTACGAAGAAACCGGTTATGCCGAATAGGGAGTTGAACGATCCAATGGAAAAAAGTAACGAGATCGCCCACGTCAATGCGGAACTCATCCCACAGGATAATTCTGCTGATAGCGATGATAAAGCAGTCTCCCGCCGCCGTGTACTCGAAGCCGGCGCAGCGGCGTTGGCATTGCTCATGATGCCCAAGTTAGCGTTCGGAGCAACCTGTCCGGGCGGAAATCCTCCGGACGAAAGAGGTTGGTTCGGTTCAGGAAATGGATCTGTTGTCCATCATGGTGGAAACTATATCGGTGTTACATCTAAAACCTGGTGGTGGCAGGTCGGATATAGTTGGGATGCAAGCCAATGGCTCTGCCTCTCCTTCAGGATATACGTCGAATCGATTTTCACGGATGAGCTCTATGATATTTTTAAGATTCACGTCCAGGCAAAGTGCGGCGATGTAAACACTGCAAACGCTCATCGAATCTGGGTTTCCAAATATAAAGATAACTATCTCCATTTTTGGGTGAGCAATCTTGGAATCGCCGGCAGTTGCCAAAAAAATGACTGGGAAGATAATAGATACCTCGCTTTCTCAAACGAAAACCTCGGTGGCGGAAGACGAAGTTGGTGGAGCATTACTGGTTGGTCCGATTTTGGATACGACTCCCCGACATACCTCTATAAGCGGAACAATGGTCTTCAAGACGCCTATTTCGGCCTTGGAGTTTATGTTTATAACGTCGTGTGCGGAGGCGTCAATAACTGGACCACACCTGACAGAGTTTTTCTTAGTGGATTTACAAGTTCCCCTGATAGCTTCATGGGCAGTGATATCCACGCAAAAATCGATAAAATTAAGCTCGACCAGGACATGTCCCTGTTCGGCAAGATCGTCGCAATCGTTCCGGATTCCGTCAAAAGCGGATATCAATGTCTGGATGTCGATGCCGCAAGACAGTCCTCCGGCACGCTCGTTCATCTTTACGGTGCGGACGGAAGCGGAACGAATTATACGCAGCGCAATTTCGTCATGGGCCTCGGCGCGATGGACGAACGAGGCGGTATCACATTCACCATCTTCCCGGCCCATGTGAAAGGTTTCAGTCGTGTGCTCAATGCGTCGGGAGGAAGAAGCTATCTAGAGCAAGCCGCCCGAAACCGCACTGCTCCTTCTTCCGTTCAAACGCTCCAGCTCTACGGGGATAACAATACCATCGCCGGTCGATTCTGGGTCACAAAGAGTGTCGACAAGAACGGCAGGTACAACATTATCAGCGATGCGTCCGGTTTTGCCGTCGGCTTGGTCGAAGGCAAAACCGCCGAAGGAACCATTGTCCGGCTACATTCCGACGGTAATAACGGTTCCGAATGGTCGAATGAAGCGCACAAGTGGCGTATCGAGGAAGTGTTCTTCAAGGGCACGATCTCGCTCGATGCCGAGCGTGTCGAGCCCGGCAAGACAATCTCTGTCATCGACCCGTCAAAGACGTGCACGCCCTACGATCAGGGCGGCACCGGTTCGGTGAAATACCTGTACCGTTGGTACTGGATGCAGGATGAGCGGGAAAGTCCGTTT
>JAXKGF010000001.1:0-6562 GCA_036550515.1 Collinsella sp. | reverse complement strand
CGATTCCTCCCATCAATCTGTCAAATGTTAAAACAGGATCCAGCAGATCCAAACAATCTGAAAGAAACAGTGGTAAATATCCTTGTTTTGAATTACAATAATTATTGTGTAAAGTTTTCATCGCAAGTTAATTTTACCACAGAAATAGGACCTTTCGCATGAACGAATGGTCCTATTTCTTTTAGGGACTTATTTCACAGCCCCTTTTATTAAACGGTATGGCAATTTCCTTGAAAATTGCTTTTAAGGCAGTCAAATCGTCATTGAGCCTGGCAATTTTAGACGCACTGTCCATGTCTCGACTGCTAACAGAAGTCCAATCTAAGTCATATCCTGCTTCCATTGCGCATAGTGACCAAAACACTCTTTGAGTCCTCCCGTTACCTTCTCTAAAAGGATGAATATAGTTCACATTTGAAAAATGGTATGCAAGACGATCGGCAAACGATAATTGATTTAAACCTTGGAGATTATGGTCTTCACCAAGTTCTTGCATCGAATTATAGAAAGCTGGTTCGATTAGGGCCGAAGGCGCAAAATTAGAATTGTCTGGATCTCCAACTTTGTGTATTTCAACAGTTCTGATTTGTCCAGCCCACGGATATACTTTGCCAAATAAAGAAGCATGGATATATTGCAGGTCTTCAAGCGAATAGCTGACTCTAAATTTTTCGTCATATAACTTCAAAAGCCCAATAGAAACGAAGTCCGCTTCTATTTGATCGAGTTCTGATTGAGTTTTTGCACCTATCGAATTGATGAGAAGTCCTGTTTCAGTATCAATATATGGGTCGACAAAGGACATAGGTGGCTACCTTTCTAGCTGAGACGGTGAAATGCCGTAGTGCTTGCAAAGGCGGCGATCAAATTCAGCAAGGTCGATTTCATCGTTGCAATACCTGCTTGCTTCTTCAAGAAAGAAATCAGAAACTCTTTTACCTTCCAAGGTGTTCGTATATATAGCTTCTGCAACAAACTTTGGGCGATCGTTTTTTTTGATCATTCTTTTGCTCCTTTCTAAAAGTATAATATCATTATACCATATCTGTATTATGGTACAAGTGTACTACGCCCTTACTGAACAAAAATAAGAAGCGTTCTAGCTCGACCGCCCGTATTCATCGAAGAGCAGGTGACGAGTGTGATTGCGCGGGTTGCGTTTGCAATCGAGGCGTCGCAGTCATCGCTGACGGCGGTCGCGTCTTTTTTCATATCCGAAAGCCACGACCGTACTTCCTCTGCGGAAGTGAAATCGAACGTCTGGATTGGCTGGTATTTCTTATCGACAGACATCGCCATGACAGGTTTGAGAACCTGCCGTCCTTTATCGGGGGTGAACCAATACATCTCGCCGATCTTGTCGAATTCCGCTTGCCTGTAGGTCGCGAAAATAGGGGAGAAGATCTGACCGGTAAACCCCATGTGGTGTCCGTATACGAGTGCGTGCGCACCTTCTGCTGTGCTTCTTGCATCCAGGTATAGGCAACCCGCGAACGACGGGTTGCGGTCGAAATCGTGGCTCAGATAGAAGTCCGCGGGGTCTCCCTTGCGCGTGTTTACGACGGGAAGGTCGATAGCTGTTCCCTCGACCCTGAGCCATGCCGCGATATCCTGATTACGGCTGCGGAGCATAGCCCAGTCGATTCCGTCTGCGGTCTGGGTCTCGGCATCCTTGGCGAGGTTATCGTATTCCCATCCCTCTTTAACCGTCTCTCCTCCCAGCAGGAGGGCTGCGGCCGCGGATAGGATGCAGATGCAGAGCAGTATCCCGTTAACGATCTTGCTTATCCTTTTCCTTTTCGTCATGTTCAGTTCCTTTCCTTTTTAGTGAAAAAGGGGCCATCGGGTTACCCCGAATAGCCCCTTCAGTAGGCGATGGAAGCCCCTCTTAAAGGTTACTCCATCATATCGTCGGCGTCATCGATTTGATGGCGCTTGCGGTAGATATACGTACCGCCCGCACCGGCGGCGACGGCAGCCGCGATTGCGGCGCCGATCAGGATGTTGCGGCCGGTTTGAGCCATCGAGGACTTGTCGCTGGTGACGGTGACGGTCTGGTTCGCATCGTCGATGTCCTTGTGCTCGGCAACGGTCTTGTCGACGGTTGTCTTCTCGCCGGTCTCCCTGTCGGTTTCCGTTTCTTTGGTGGTCAGCGTCTCGAATGCCACGAGATCGTGGCCGTCCAGACGTGTCGTATCGACGGTGAACTTGACCTCAACGGTGCCGTCCTTCTCCTCCGGAGTGAAGGTGACGCTCGAGCTGAGTGGGTTACCGTCCCCATCGGAGAGGGGAGCGCCGGTGGTCTTATCCATAAGCGTACCGGTGACGGTATGCTCGACACCTGCCTCGATATTCGTGTAGGAGACGGTATCGGTGAGCTCGACCTTCTCGCCGACCTTGACGGTGTGCTTGCCGTCTTCGCCGGTGAGCGTGGTGCCGATGATGGCGGAATCGGACTTCGGGGTCTGCTTCACCTTGTCATCGTCATGGTCCTCGAGCTGGTCCTCGCCACCGCCGTTGCGGTAGAGGTCGACCTTGGCGTAATTCTCCAAGGAGTCGCCATCGCGGTAATCGTCGGTGACCTTCATATGGACGATGGCAGGTGCATAGTCACCGGAAACGCCCTCGCTGATCTTGAATTGACCGGCGGCGAGCTCGACCTTGGTCTCCTTGCCGTCCTTATCGGTCATCTTCGCCGTGGCAGAGCCGTCCTTGTTCAGGGTGAGGGAGTAGACGGTATCCCCATCCTTGCAAGTATAGGTGCCATCCTTCTGCTTGATCTTACCGCCGAGACCGTTATTGCCGAATGCCGTGAACTTGCCGGAGCCGTCGAGATCGACGAGGATGGAAACCCCATCGGAGTACGAACCGTTGCCCTTGGCGGTCTCGGTCGCGTCGTTCACGTCATCATGGGAATCCTTGATGCCGTCGCGGTCCCAATCGTCCTCACGCGTGGTGAAGCCGGATTCGACGCGCCCGTACTCGAAACGGATTGCAGTGACGTGCTCGCCCTCGGCAAGCTCGAGGTCGGACACCTTAAGGTCCTCGGCCTCGGTGGTGGACACGTCGGCTTTCCAAAGCTTCCAGCCGGTGTAATCAATCTTGCGGCCGTCTTCGCCGAGGGTTTCGGAATTGGACTCGTCGGTGAGCCACGGGTTGCCGTGTCCGTCGGAAAGGGTCTGGTTGGCGCCGGATTCGTCGGAGTAATCGGATGGTGTCTGATCGGTCTTGTACCAGACGTTCATCTTGCCATCGAAGTCCTTGTACGCCTGCGGGGTCGTGATCGAATCGAGGGTGGCCTTACCGGTCATGACTCCGTAAAAGTCGTCCTCGACGGTGAACTCATCCGTCCAGGTGTTAGAGGTGGAGCGGAAATCGAGGGTGTAATCATAGCTTCCGTCATCTGACGCGCTGGTATCGGCGTTGTTCTCGCCGTCACCGTTAGCCTCCGTATACGGATGCGTGGGGTCTGCGATCTCCTGGCGCTTGTCGATCTCGCCCTTGATGGAGATCGGCTTGTCGTACATGACGGCGGTCTGGATCTCGCCGGTCTTCTCCACGGTGAAATCGATAGACTCCGCCACATCATAGGTATGCGGCGTGCGCTCTTCGGTGAGCGTGTACTTGCCGGGCGCGAGGGCATTGATCACATGGTCCTCCGTGGTGGAAGTCCACGAATCGATGACCTTGCCATCGGAATCCTTGAGCGTGAGCTTCGCGCCCTCGATTTCGGCCTCATTCGTGATATCGCGCTTGGAGACATGCAGCTTGGTGTAGTCGTCCGTGACATCGATCGTGTACTCGGTCACGCCCTCGGTCATGCCGTCGGAATCGACTGTGAAGGCAAAAACGTTCGGGCTCTCGATGTAGCCGGCGGGAGCCTCGGTCTCGACCATGCGGTAGGAACCGGCGACGAGGTGCTTCACGTCGAACTCACCCTTTACATCTGTGGTGCACTCGGTGAACTTCTTGCCATCTTTCAGGAGGACGGGCTCGCACTTGACCGTGTCATTGGAGATGGATGCGTAGGCGATCTCGCCGCTCTTGACGGAAATCTTTCCCACCGCGACACCATCGACGGAGACGGCGTATTTGCCGGAGGCAAGGGCCTTGTCGGTTGTGTATGCCATGCGGGCGGCATCCCACGTCAGTTTCACGCTCGGCACCGAGTCACCGGTCTCGCTGAGCTCTGCGGAAGTTCCGAAGATATGGTTCTTGATGGCAACGGTATAGGACTTACCCTTGTCTAAGGAAATCGTGGCGTCGGAAAGCTTCACCTCATCGTCGCCCTTCTTAGCCACGACGGTGTAGTCACCGGCCTCGACAGTTGTGTCGCTTCCGACCTCGATCTCCCTGCCGTCCTTGTCCTTCAGAACAATCGAATAATCATTCGAATTGACCGTGACGGTGGAAGAGGAGACATTCTGCTTGACGGAGACCTCTTTGCCCTCATCGGCGCGGATTGCGACGGAAGTTCCGGTTTGGAAGGTCTCCTGGTCATCGATGTTCCAAATGTCGAACTTGGCGCCGGCGAGGACATCATCGGTACCGAGAATGGTCTTGTTGACCTTTACCTTGGTAGGCTTGTCCTTCTGCTCTACGGAAGCGGTCACGAGATCGGTTTTGTCGTCCTTATAGGAAAGGGTGAACTCAACCGGGGTCGTATCGAGTACATGGCCCTTCGGGGCCTTGGTCTCGATGAAGGCATAGGTTGCGGAACCGGAACCGAGATAGAGTTTCTTGGTGGTGGCGGTTCCATCGTCACCGGTGGTCACATGGTCGACGACCTGTCCCTTGGACGCACGCACAGTGCCATCCGGGGAGACGACATCCTCCTGCGCGACGACATCGTACTCTGTATCTTTAAGATTCTTGCCGTCATCGGCGCAGGACTTGGTGATGGTCGCCTGCCCCATGGACTGCCTGTCGTAGACCTTTACGACGGTGATGGGAGAGGCGTCCTTATAGTCCTTGGAGACCTCGAAACCGACTGTCTCGCTGTTGAGCAGATACGGGGCGGGGGTGGCGATTTCCTTGACGGCGTACTTGCCGGACTTCAGCTTTCCGGGCATGGAAACTTGACCGTTCGCATCGGTGGTGAACGTATCGACCTTGGCGTTCACGTCATACGGGTCGTCAAACGATACGACCTTGCCGTCAGCGTCGAGGATCTGGAACTTGAAGCCGGAGAGCAGAACCGTGTTGCCCGTCTCCGCGTCGCATTTAACGATTTGGAGTCGGCTCGTCAACGTCTTGTCGATTACGGAGTAGTACTTCGTGCTCTGGTTAACCTCTTCATCTGCCGAGATAGTCCAGTCATCGACATGGTCATAGCCCTCGGGCACCGTGGAATCCACCTCGTGGATTGTGTAGCCCTTCTGATCGATCGGCAGCGCGCCGTCGATGCCGGCATTACGCTTGCCCTCGCCGAACCACGGACGGGTTGCATCATCCGTCTTGTCCTCGGAGATGGAAGTCTCGTCACAGGTATCGGCATCCTTGGTGGAGGCGAATCCGCTCTCGTTGGTGGTCAGCGTGCCGACGACCTTGCCGGTGGAGTTCGAGATGATCTGGAACTGCACGCCGACGGCAGGCTTGCCATGGCCGTTGTCGGACTCCCAGCTGTCGTCCTCGCCGCCCTTGGTCTTGGCGATTTCGACATCGAACGCCTGCGGGTTCTCGGCGAAATCATCCTCCGGTTCAAGCTCGTATACTCCGGCATTTACAACCTCACCAGCATGAACGGTATAGGTATGGATAGTTGTATCCAGTTTGTATCCAGCAGGTGCTTTTGTTTCCACAACTTGAATTTCGCCGAAAGGAACCTTTCGGAAAGAAAGGCGACCCTGTTCATTGGTGGTAGAAGTCGCTTCCCAACCAGGAGTCGAAAGACTGGTGCATTTATACTCTGCGCCTGCTAGGGACAAGCTTGTCTGAGCATCAGAAGAACTTGTTGCCGAATCTTTTTTCTTAACGGTGAGGACTACGTAACCAGGGTCGTCTTTGAACTGCTGTTCCCCGGCGCTGTTACCGGTCGAGAACTCGATGCGTCCCTCGTACTTCTGGAAACCCTGCGGGGCCTTGGTCTCGACGGCGTAATAGTTCTCGTTCGGGTCGAGCTGGTAGTTGGCATGGCCGTTACCGTTCATGGTGATATGGGCGGCCAGCGCGTTGTCGCGGGTGCGGTAGATATCGAACTCGGCGCCCGCATAGGAGTACTCACTGTTGCCGTCCGTCACCTTGGCATCGGCGGAAATCTTGCTGAAGGTCACGTTGACCTTGTTGAGCTGCCAGTTGACCTTGAAGAAGCCGGCACCTGCCTGCATGAAGGTGGTCGGGACGGTGACGCCCACGACGGCCTCGTTGCCGTATACGGCGGCGACACGGACGGTCTGGCCGTAATCGTCATCGGTGTACTTCGGCTGGTTGTAGCCATTCTGGAGCTGGCCGGACGGGTTGACGCCGACATGGCCGCAAGTCAGGTTGAGGTTTGCGGCGTTGGGGATCTCCACGCCGGAGGACGTGGTCTGCGCGTTGATCGTGCAGGTGCGCTCGATGGAGT
>JAXKGF010000040.1:0-43604 GCA_036550515.1 Collinsella sp. | reverse complement strand
GTTCTGCCGAACGCCGGACCGGCCGCCGGAACTCAATTACTCCAAGCCCTCGGTACCGTTGGACTTGATGATCTTCTGGTATGCGAAGAAGCTGTCCTTGCGGCGGCGCTCGTAGGTACCGGTGCCGTCGTCGTACTTATCGACGTGGATGAAGCCGTAGCGCTTGCGCATCTCGCCAGTGCCGGCGGAAACCAGGTCGATGGGACCCCACCAGGTGTAGGCAATCAGGTCAACGCCATCGGCAATGGCCTCGCCCATGGCCTTGATGTGGCTCTGCAAGTAGGCGATGCGATACGGATCATGGATGGAGCCGTCCTCCTCGACCTCGTCGTAGGCACCCATGCCGTTCTCGACCACCATCAGCGGAATCTCGTAGCGGGCGTAAATCTCGTTGAGGGCGATGCGCAGACCCAGCGGATCGATCTGCCAGCCCCAGTCGGTGGACTCCAGATAGGGGTTCTTGCCGCCGAAGGTCATGTTGCCCTCGGTCATCTCGTGATCCTTATGGGTGCCCACAGTGCCGGACATGTAGTAGCTAAAAGTGTAGAAATCAACCTTGCCGTCGGCGATATCCTGCAGGTCGCCGTCCTCCATCACGAGCTCAACATCGTTCTCGGCCCAGAAGCGCTTGGCATAGAACGGGTACTTGCCGCGCACCTGCACGTCGGAGCAATACCAGTTCATGGTATTCATCTCCTGCTGCGTGGCGAACACGTCGGCCGGATCGCACGTGGCGGCATAGGAGAGGATGAAGCAGTCCATGTTGCCCATCTTAAACTGCGGGTAATGCTCGTGGGCATAGCGCACGACGCGGCCGCTGGCGACAAACTGGTGATGCAGCGCCTGCATACGAGCCTGCGGCGTGGTGTGGACCGCCGACGCCGGACCCTCAAAGCCCTGAATCATGCTGGTCTCAAAGAGGTTGCCCATGTCCTGAGTACCGCAGTTGATCTCGTTGAAGGTGAGCCAGAACTTGACCTTGTCCTGATAGCGGTTGAAGACGGTCTGGCAATACTTCTCAAAGAAGCTGATGAGCTCGCGGCTCGCCCAGCCGTTGTATTTCTCGACCAGGTGATAGGGCATCTCGTAGTGCGAGAGGGTCACGAGCGGCTCGATATTGTGGGCGCGAAGGCAGTCGAAGACGCGGTCGTAGAAGGCGAGGCCGGCCTCATTGGGCTCAGCGTCGTCGCCGTTGGGGAAGATACGGCTCCAGGAGATGGACATGCGGAACATATTGAAGCCCATCTCGGCGAACAGCGCGATGTCCTCCTCGTAGTGATGGTAGAAATCGATACCGTCATGATTGGGGTAGAAGCGGTTGGAGTCGATGTCGATCGTAATCTGACGCGGCTCCTTGTAGCTGCCGCCCAAGAAATGGTCGTCGACGGAAGGACCGCGGCCGTCCACGTTCCAAGCGCCCTCAAACTGGTTGGCGGCGGTGGCGCCACCCCAATAGAAACCCTTGGGGAACTTGATGTTTGCCATGAGCATCTCCTTTGCATCGCGGGTCGATAATCCGAGTATCGCCCACGCGCGGGACGGGCAGAAGCGGGCGCGCCAAACCCGACACTTCTTTTCGCGCCCACGGACCGCCTCCGCCCCGACCCTGACACTTCCTGATACCGACCAAAAAGGGACAGGTTTATTTTGGGAGGTTTTATCTGGGCAAACGCCGGCGGTAGGCGGCCGGCGTGCAGCCATAGCGCTCGGCAAACTTTTTGTAGAAGAAGCTCATGTTGGCGTAGCCGGCCTCGCGCGCCGCGGCCTCCGCAGTGGAGCCGGCGTCGAGCAGTGTTGCCGCGCGTGTCAGGCGGCTCTCCTGTACGAGTTGCATAAACGTGCGCCCCGTCTGCCGCTTGAGCAGCGCGCTTGCGTAGTTAGGGCTCAGGTGCAGGTGGCGGGCTAAGTCGTTGAGCGTGCAATCGCAAGCATGCCGCTCGATGTAGCCCACGGCGGCCGCGACCTGCGCCGAAGGCAGCGTGGGCATGTCCGCCTGCAACAGCGATGTCTCATAGCTTTGCATCAGCTCAACCAGCAGCAACTCAAACAGCCTCGACACGGTCTGGGGACTCGCCGCCGTCGGCTCCAGAAGCTCGCACAGTATCTCCTGCATGTATCGGCGCACGCGGCGGCTGTTGCCCGTGCGGAAATGCACATGGCCGCGGTGGTCGGTTTCGTCATTGAGGGCATTAATGAGGAACTGCGAGACGGTGCTTGACGGCGACAGGCTCTGCTCTAGGCTGCGGTGCAACATCGGCCGCGAGATAACGATGCTCAGCATAATGTCATGCTCGCCGAGCTCGCCCACGGCATGTGGACAGGCCGCGTCGAGCAAGAGCACCTCGTTTTGGGCAAGCGTGAGCTGTGCGCCGTTGACGACCTGTGGCGCATGACCGCGATAGACATAGCTGATTTCGACATAATCGTGCACATGCTCCGGCACGGGGTTAAAGCGCGAGTTGCGTACAATCGACAGACCCTCGGGCATGCCTTCTTGGTGCAAGGCTCGCGTCGGGTCACCGATTTTATGGATATGTTTCTCACCTATATTCTGCTGATGACCCGAGCCGAACGCATCATTCCAGTCATAGCGGGCGCCCGCGTGGTAAGCACGCTCGCTGTCGGTCAGCTCGAGCAGAAGGCTGTCTAAACGTGCGAGATCCATGGCATCACTATCGTTGATTCAGTCATATGCTGTCGTGATTTTGATATTAGCAGGAATGCGCGCGCGGCGTACTCTGACTTCAATCGATTTAAAAGGTTGGTTTTAGAGGAGTGGATATGGCGGCATACGACAACCATGTGCTTCCGTTCTTGTGGCTCAAGGGCGAGGCGCACGAGACGATTACCGAATACTTGGAGCAGATTGCCGGTGCGGACATCCGCGAGGTCTGCCTCGAATCGCGCACGCATCCCGAGTTTTGTCGCGACGGCTGGTGGGCTGACCTGCGTTTTATCATTGGCGAGTGCAAGCGCTTGGGGTTGAAGATCTGGCTGCTCGACGACGCCCATTTCCCCACGGGCTACGCCAACGGCGCGCTTGCGGGCGAGGATGTTGACCCCGCGCTTAAGAAGACCGTGCTCAAACATCGCACGGTTACGGTCGTTGGTCCCCAGCCGTCCACGGTCATCAAGCTCGGCAATCTTATGGATCCCACGGAGCGCTTTGTGGGTGCGGCGACTTTCGACGCCGCCGGCGCACCGCTCGACTTTGAGCTCTCCGTTGAGCAGGCCGACGGCACCCCCGCCCGCCTGCGTTTTGACGCGCCCGCCGGCATCACCACCGTCGAGCTCTTCGTCACCAGCCAAAAAACCGGCTTTCGCGATGAGTACATCAACATGGTCGACGCCGATTCGTGCCGCGCGCTCATCGATGCCGTCTACGAGCCCACGTTTGAGCATCTGGGCGACGAGTTCGGCTGCACCATCCTGGGGTTCTTTACCGATGAGCCAGGCTTTATGAACGAGAAGGGCACGGCTCTCGACGACGCTTCTACCAGCAGCTTTATTGGACGCGGCGATATGGCACTACCTTGGTCGGACGAGCTTGCCAGCCGCCTGCGCAATGCGCTTGGCGAGGACTGGCTCACCAAGCTACACGGCCTTTGGACACGCGAGGCAGATGGCGCTCGAGTCCGTCACACCTACATGGACATTGCCACGCAACTCTACCGCACCTGCTTTGACGAGCAGATCGGCGACTGGTGCCGTAAGCACGGCGTCATGCACATCGGACATGTGATTGAGGACAAAAGCTGCCACACGCGCCTGGGCCAGGGCGCCGGGCACTACTTCCGCGCTGTCGCCGGTCAGGACATGGCGGGCATCGATGTGGTTATCAACCAGCTCGCCCCTGGCATCGACCACGGCCCTTACAGCTACTTCCATGGCGCATGGAACATCGAGTTCTTTACCTACGCGCTTGCCAAACTGGGCTCTTCGGCCGCGCGCCTCGACCCCAAAAAACAAGGACGCTGCATGGCCGAGGTCTTCGGCGCCTTCGGCTGGCACGAGGGCTTGCGCGAGATGAAATGGATTGCCGACCACATGCTCGTCCGCGGCGTCAATTGGTTTACGCCGCACGCGTTTAGCATGGCGCCCTTTCCCGATTGGGACTGCCCGCCGCACTTTTACGCGCACGGCAACAATCCGCAGTGGCCGCACTTTGGGCAGCTCATGAGCTATATGAACCGCACGGCAACACTGCTTTCGGGAGGCTGTGCCACGCGTCCCGTCGCCATCCTGTACCACGCCGATGCCGAGTGGGCCGGCAGCGCCATGCCTATCGAGCGCGTGGCTGCCGAGCTCACGCGTGCGCAGATCGACTTTGATTTTGTGCCCGCCGAGGCTTTTGAAGACAAGAGCCGCTACGAGGTTTCGATTGCCGACGGATTACTTTGCGTTAACAACTGCCGCTACCAGGCATTTGTTATGCCCGGTGCTACGTTTATTGGCGCGGAGACGGCGCAGGCCGTAAGGCGCATGATTGATGCGGGAGTTATGGTCCTTGCCGTCGACGAGGTGCCGAGCGCGCTTTACGACGCGGACGTCGTGGTTGAACTGGGTGAACTTGCAGCGACTCAGCTTGCCGATATGGCGGGCGTGTTGGCGAGCGCTGGGCTGCAGACGGTTGTCACCGACACGCCCCAGCCCTGGTTGCGCGCGCTTCGTTACGAGCGCGCCGGCGAGACCTACGTTATGCTCGTCAACGAGCACCCACGCGAGCGCATCGACTGCACGGTTGCGCTTGCGACAGGCGAGCGCCTTTGCGGCACGCGGCTCGACCTGTTAAACGGTATCGAGCCCGTTGCGTTTGACGGTGCGTTGGAGCTCGCACCCTTCGAGAGCTGCTTCGTTGTTTTGGAAGCGGGCAGCGAGGATGCGCCCGGAGACGGCGCAATCGACGCTGATGCATCGCTCGACCTGCGCATCGAAGGCCCATGGACCGTTGCCCTCTCCCCTGCCGGCAGCAATGGCGCCTTTGGTGAAGCGCAAGAGCTCGAGCACCCATGCGACCTTACAACCGATCTGTTCACCGGCACCTGCGGCACCTACCGATATCATGCGTCGTTTGAGCTGGCGAACGACCTTGCCGATGCCACAATCGACCTGGGAGATGTCTACGAAGTCGCGACACTTACGCTCGACGGACACCCACTCGGCACACGCATCTGTCCGCCCTATCGCTTTGTCATCAATCCTCTTGCTGCCGGCACGCACGAACTCACCGTCGACGTCATCAACACGCTCGATCATGCGATTCCCGACATCTTCGCCCTCACCGAACCCGTCGCCCCGAGCGGCATCCTCGGCCCCGTTACCCTTTGCGGGCAAAACCTGCCAAAATAAACCTGTCCCTTTTTGGCAGGTTTGTTGAGTGTGGGAGTTCGCATGGATATCAAACGCAAGATTTCCGAGGCACAGGGCCTTACCCCTACCGAGCAACAGCTCGGCATTGCAGCCCTTGCCATCGGCGAGGACATCCGCGGGCTTTCTATTAAGGAATTTGCCGCACGCACCAACGTTTCGGTCGCGAGTGTGCACCGTTTTTGCAAAAAGCTCGGCCTCGAGGGATTCAAAGACCTCAAGGTCGAGCTTATTCGCTTGGCAACCGAGGCGGGCAACCGGCGCGACGTGGACATCAACTTTCCCTTTGATGCTACGTCCAGCCCCGCGCAGGTTATGGAGCGCATGGAGGGGCTCTACCAGACCACGCTGGCCGAAACGCAGGAGCTGCTCGACCCCACGCAGCTTGACCACGCCGCCAAGCTCATCGCGAACGCCCGACAGGTCGACATCTACACGGGCTCGCACAACCTCTATCCAGCGGGAATGTTCCGCGACCGCCTGCTCTCCGCCGGTAAAAGCGCGACGTGCCACGACGGTGTCGAGGCCCAGGTGCGAACGGCACTCGCCTCGGGTCCCGACCATGCGGCAATCGTCATCTCCTACAGCGGCCTTGCCCCCAACCTCAAGGACATCTTGCCGATCCTCAGCAGTCGACATGTCCCGGTCATCGTCATCGGCACGCCTTATTGCGCGCGCATTCACCCTGGCTTTGCCGCCTACCTTACGGTGAGTGACCACGAGAGCATGACGCATCGCATCACGCAGTTCGCCAGCCATATCGCCGTGCAATACGTGCTCGATTCGCTCTACAGCAGCTACTTCGCCAAAGACTACGCCCGCTGCTCCGAATTCCTGGAGCGCTCGTTCCCCTACACCCGCCTGCCCGGGCTCAAGTAGCGACGAGCGTGGATTTTCGGACGCTTATCTAACGAGCGTGGATAATCTCCCACTTTGAGGCCGTCACCGAGCCAAAAACGGGAGATTATCCACGCTCATTCACGACTAGTCATTTAAGAACGTCCCCAATGACTACCCATCCGGAGCAAGACAACGCCGCAAGTAGAGGACGGACAGCGAGCGCCGCCCAGGGCGAACAAGTTGGCATGAAAAAGGCGAGGCATTGGCCTTCTGGTCATGCCTCGCCTTTTGAATGACAAATTGTCGCCCTGGGCGGCGCGCAGCGTCGGTCGGTTACGGCGTTTGGTAAAACGCCGTAACTACTCCTGAGCTCCGTACTGCTCGTAGTAGGCGTCGATGGCGGCCTTGAGCTCGTCATCGATGACGACCTTGCCGTCGATCTCGTGGTTGTAGAGGGTCTCGACGACCTCGGCCATGGAAACGATGCTCGCGACAGGGAAGCCGTACTTGGCCTCGATCTCCTTCTGCGCGGTAGTCACGCCGCCCTTGCCGACCTCCATGCGGTTGAGGGACACGATGAGGCCCTTGATCTCGACATCGGCAGCAGCCTTTACCTTGGGATAGGTCTCGTCGATGGACTTGCCGCTGGTGGTGACATCCTCGACCATGACCACGCGGTCGCCGTCCTTGGGCTCATAACCCAGCAGGTTGCCCTTATCGGCACCGTGGTCCTTGGCCTCCTTGCGGTCGCAGCAGTACTTGACCTCCTTGCCGTACAGCTCGTGGTAGGCAATCGCGGTCACGACGGCCAGGGGAATGCCCTTGTAGGCCGGCCCAAACAGCACGTCAAAGTCGTCGCCAAAGTTATCGTGGATAGCCTGGGCGTAATACTCGCCCAGCTTCTTGAGCTGGTAGCCCGTCACGTAAGCACCGGCGTTCATAAAGAACGGGGACTGACGGCCGCTCTTGAGCGTAAAGCTGCCGAACTTAAGGACGTCGGACTCGACCATAAACTTGATGAACTCTTGCTTGTAAGCCTCCATGCGGGCTCCTCTCGTAATCGCGTACGTGCTCTCCAGTTTAGCGCAGGCGAAGCGTCGATGCGGGCGCGCTTTGAGGCCACGGCATTCTGTAAAGGCTTTGTCAGAGGGAATGGTTTTCCGAACAATGGGGTTGACATGTCAAACCCCCTCATCAAGAATACGGGCGGATTAAAAAGGGGTACGAGATACCCAAAGCGCGCTGCGCTCAGCCTTTAGGAGGTGTGCCATGGAAGGCAGTCCTAGTCGAAAAACCTGCATGTCGCCCTCGGCACGCCGCGAGGACTCCGCATCCGCATAACCACCAACAACAGATCGTCAAAACCACCACAAAGATGCCTGCCCCCTTTGTGGTGGTTCGCGAGCATGACGTGAGCGACATCTAGGTTTTTTGCAATTCAATACGACACGTACGCTAACTCCCTTCGACAAGGAGGACCCTATGCTGATGCTCAAAACCGCCACGGTACTCGAAGCTATCTCCAAGCGCCGCCGCACGGCGCGCCCTGCCGCTCACACCGGCCTGTCCAAGAACACCATATTCGCCGCCACCCATAGCGCCGAGGACGCCCTCGTACTGCTTGACGCCACGGCAAACGGCCTCACCGCCGAGCAGGCAACCGAGCGCCTGGACGCCTCCGGCCCCAACACCATCGAGGCACCGACCAAGACGCTCGCCCGCCGCATCGCCGACGCGTTCATCGATCCCTTCGCCGGCATCCTCGCCGCGCTCGCGCTGGTCTCGCTCTACATCGACGTGCTCGCCGTGCCCGAGCCGCAGCGCGACCCCTCCACGGTCATCGTCATCGGCATCATGCTGCTGGTATCGGGCGGCATGAAGTTTATCCAGGAAGCCCGCAGCGGCAATGCGGCAGAGGCCCTCAAGGACCTGGTCTCCAACACTTGCACCGCCCTGCGCGACGGCGAGCGCGTCGAGATCCCCTTCGACGAGCTCGTCCCCGGCGATGTGATCCGTCTCTCTGCCGGCGATATGGTGCCGGCCGATGCCCGCATCATCACCGCGCGCGATCTGTTTGTGATCGAGTCCGCGCTCACCGGCGAGAGCGAGGCCGTCGAGAAGACAGCTGCCATCACCGTCGTCGAGGGTGCCGACGGCTCCGCGCTGCCGCTCTCCGCCTGCAAGAACATCGTCTTTACCGGCACCTCCGTGCAAAACGGCACCGCCATGGCGCTTGTCGTTGCCACCGGCTCGGACACCTACCTGGGCAGCATCGCCAAGATGCTCAACGGGCGCGGCGAGAAGAGCGCGTTTGACCGCGGTGTCTCGAGCGTCTCCATGCTACTCGTACGCCTCATGCTCGTTATGGCGCCGGCCGTCTTTGCCATCAACGCCGCCACCAAGGGCAACGTCATCGACGCGCTGCTGTTCGCCACGAGCGTGGCCGTGGGCATCACGCCGCAGATGCTCCCCGTCATCGTGACCACGAGCCTGTCGCAGGGCGCCAAGGACCTCGCCCGCCGCCAGGTTATCGTCAAGGAGCTGCCGGCAATCCAAAACCTCGGCGCGATGGACGTCCTGTGCTGCGACAAGACCGGCACCCTCACCGAAGACCGCATCGTGCTCGAGCGCTACCTCAACACCGACGGCAACGAGGACGCACGCGTGCTGCGTCATGCGTTTTTGAACAGCTTCTTCCAGACCGGCCTCAAGAACCTTATCGACCTGGCCGTAATCGACCGTGCCGACGTGACGCCCTCGACCGTCGCACCCGATTCCATGCTGGGCCAGAGCCTGCGCGACCGCTATACCAAGGTCGACGAGGTGCCCTTCGATTTCTCGCGCCGTCGCCTGAGCGTAGTTGTAGCCGACGCCCAGGGCAAAACCCAGATGGTTACCAAGGGAGCAGCCGAGGAAATGCTCGAGATCTGCTCCTTTGTCGAGGTCAACGGTATCGCCCGGCCACTCGCCGAAGACAAGCTCGCCCAGATTCGCAAGCAGGTCGCCGGGCTTAACGCCGAGGGCCTACGCGTAATTGCCGTGGCACAGAAGACCGATCCGCGCTGCGTGGGCGAGTTTGGCATCGCCGACGAATGCGACATGGTGCTGATGGGCTTTTTGGCCTTCCTCGATCCACCTAAAGCAAGTGCCGCGGGCGCCGTCACCACCCTCGAAGCCAAGGGCGTGGCGGTAAAGGTCCTGACCGGCGACAACGATCGCGTCGCCGCCACCGTCTGCGAGCAGATCGGCATCGACGCGAGCAACGTCTTGCTCGGCTCCGAGATCGATGCACTCGATGACGCCGAGCTTGCCGAGCGCGCCGAGAAAACCCATCTGTTCGCCAAGCTCTCGCCGCTGCAGAAGGCACGCCTGGTGCGCGTCATGCGCGAGCTGCTCGGCCACACCGTGGGCTTTATGGGCGACGGCATCAACGACGCCGCCGCCATGCGCGCGAGCGACTGCGGCATCTCGGTCGACTCCGCCGTCGACATTGCCAAGGAATCTGCCGATATCATCTTGCTTCAGAAGGACCTGGGCGTGCTCGAGCGCGGCATCATCGAAGGCCGCCGCACCTACGGCAACCTGCTCAAGTACCTCAAGACCACGGTGAGCTCCAACTTTGGCAACGTGCTGTCCGTGACCGTCGCGAGTCTGTTCTTGCCGTTTTTGCCCATGAGCGCCCTGCAGCTGGTGCTGCTGTCGCTGGTCTACGAGATCGTGTGCATCGCGCTGCCGTGGGACACCGTCGACGACGCCTGGACTGCCCGTCCGCGCGCCTGGGACGCCGCGTCCATCAAGGGCTTTATGCTCGAGCTGGGCCCCGTGAGCTCACTGTTTGACATCGTGACCTTCGCCGCGCTCTTCTTTGTGGTGTGCCCCGCCGCCGTGGGCGCGAGCTGGTCCGAGCTTGCCGCCGCGGGCAATGTCACGGGTATGGCGACCTTCGCTGCACTCTTCCAGAGCGGCTGGTTTGTCGAGTCCATGTGGTCGCAGACACTCGTGGTCCACATGCTGCGCTCCCCGCATCTGCCGAGCCCGCGCGACCACGCCGCGCCCGCACTGTGCGTTCTCACCGTGCTGGGTCTGGCGCTCGTCACCTGGCTGCCGGCAAGCCCCATCGCCGATGCGCTCGGCCTCATGACACTGCCCGCGGGCTTTTTCGCGCTGCTCATCGGCATCGTCACCGCCTACATCGCGCTCACTCAGCTGGCAAAGCGCCGCTACATTGCACGCCACGGCGAGCTACTGTAGCGAGCAGGTGGAAAACACCCTGCCAGCTGCCGTTGCCACTACCACAGCTGCCAACGCCCCTGCCGCTGCCGCAGTCTGTCCCCTCAGCAGTTGCGGTGGAATAGTTCCTGTTTAAAGCCCCATGACTTTAATTTAGGGACTATTCCACCGCAACCTATTGGGGGATTAGCTAGTCATTTGGTGTCCAGGACCAGAAGAAGTTGATTAGGGACACACGCGAGGCGGCACCGGTCTTTTTGTTGATCGAGGAAATGTGACAGTTGAGCGTTGAGCGCGGAATCGGAACATACGGGTGCAAAATCCCCACCAAGATCGTCGGTAGCAAGTGCCAGTCCATCCCACATCACGACCACTCATTTAAGTGCGTCCCCAATGAGTGCGACGGAATGGCCCCCTTGGCAGCTTAAAGCCGTCATGCAGGAACCATTCCGTCGCAACCTCATGAAAGGGACTGGGTTGTAAATGTTGGAGTAGAGCCGTTAGCGCCCGGGGGACAGGATCACCAGCGCGTCGTGCTCAAAGGGATGCTGAGCCACGCGCACGGTGCCGTCGCCGTTGTCGCGAACGGGCAGCTTGGCGATGCGCTTGTCCTCCATGTCGAGGACCGTCGCCGTCCAGCCGCGCGCGCCGTCGAGCTTAAACTTGAGCGCCGTGGTGCGCGGCAGGTACGTGACGACACGATCGCCAACGCGCGCCACGCGAATGGCCTCGCGTGCATCATCGAGAAGCTCCTGCGCGGGGACCACGGCAAGTGCGTCGTCGCCAGCCGTAGCACCCAGACCGGCAAGCACGTGCTCGATCGCGCCAAAGTCCCAAACGCCCGCAAATTGCAGGCACTCCTGCCAGCGGAACGGCATGTCGAAGCCCTCGCCCAGCACCGAGCCCTGACTCTTGCTGGTCTGCCAGTTCCAAACACCGTGCGCGCCATAGGTCACGCCGGCGCTCGCACCGGCAAGGATCGACGACCACACACTCGCGCGGCAGTCCTGTGCGGTGAAGCGCCAGTACACGTTGCGCGACGCACCCATCTGCTCGTAACAGGGCTCGGAGTTGACCATCGGCTTTTTGGGATAGTTGGCGATAAAGTCCTGCGGCAGGCGCCAGGCCTCGGGCTGGCCCTCGTAGTTGTGACCGGGCTGGAACATGTAAAAGTCCAGGCGCTCCAGGTACTGTGACGGAATGGTGCGGTTGCCGCGGTTGATATGCATGGTGCGCAACGCCTCGGGCGCGCGTTTGATGACCTCGTCTAGGGCGTCCTCGTAATAGGCGATCGCCTCGTCGCTGGTAAAGTCGGTATCGCCCGTCACCACGTAGGCGGGGTCGAACTCGCCCAGGTTCTCGACGACGCGGGCAACGTGGGCACGGACCTCCTCGCGCGGCATAACCTCGGCACCGCAATGCTCGGCAATCTTGGCGCCCCAGGTACCGGGCACGTAGTTGCACCACATAAGTACGAGCGCCGGACGAATGCCATGCTCGACGGCAGCGCGACACATGGCAGCAGCGCGGTCCCAGTACGCCTGGTTGGGACGGGACCAATCAAAATGCACGCCGTCCTCGCTGGCATAGGGCCAAATGCCCAGATCGGGGCAGCAGCGATCCCACTGCGGCAGCGTGTTGATCTGCAGCACGTTCATGCCCTGCTCGGCGCGACGGGTCAGATAGTAGTCCCAATCGGCCTCGGTAATGCTCGTAAACGCGCTCCAGCACGTATCGGCAAACCAAAAGAACGGTTTGCCCTCGCACAAAAAGCCGTCCTGACGACCGTTAACGGTCAGCTTTCCCAAACTCATCTGCATGTCCTTTCGTTTGATAAAGGAGTTGCAAACCGGCAGATTCTTTCGCGGTAACCCCGCGCGAAAGCCTCCGTCGTTTAGCAAGCCCTTGCGGGCGGGCATCTCCCGTCCCAATCAGTCTACCTTGCAGGAAAGGCCCCGCTGGGCTTGCGCCTGACGGGGCCCTGTCGTGTAGGTAAGGTCGTATGTGACCGAATGGTTTGGCCTTAGGCCTCCATCTCGGCGAGCTCCTCCTTGGAGAAGCCAGTGGCAAAGACGACGGCAGCCGCGATGACAAAGGAGATTGCCATACCGACGATAGCCCAGACGGTGTTCATCTGGCCACCCTGCAGGTAGTTGGTGAAGACCAGGAAGTTGGAGGCACCGCCGGCCAAGTAGTAGGTAACACCCATGAGGCCGGAGAACACAGCGCCGATGGCACCGCCGATGAACATACCGAGCATGGTGCGACGGAAGCGCATGAGGATACCGAAGAGCGCGGGCTCGGTGACGCCGCCGGCGATGGCGGAGATGACGTAACCCAGAGCAAGACCCTTCTCGTCGGGGTTCTTCATCTTGAGGAAGGCACCGAAGGCGCAGCCCCAGACGGCGGCCATAGCGCAGTTGGTGGAAACGAAGACGAAGGGATCGTAGCCGGCGGCGATGATCTGAACCTGAGCGAGCAGGATGACGGGCATGTGCATGCCGCAGACCACGAAGAGCTGCCAGAAGGCGCCGAGGATGGCCATAACGATCAGGATACCGATGCCACCAAGGTCGGCAAGACCAAAGAGGGCATTGGCGATGACGTTGCCGAGCTCGTTGCCGATGGGAGCGAGGACGATGAAGGCGATGGGGATCGTGACAATCATGGTGCAGAACGGCGTGAAGACCGTGGACAGCACGTCGGGCATGACCTTCTTAAAGAACTTCTCGATGAAGTAGAGGACCGGCACCGAAAGGATGATCGGCAGGACGGACTGCTGGTAGTTGGCAGCAGCGATCTGGATGCCGTAGACGGAAATGATTCCGCCACCCTCCTGAGTCGCGACACTCACGACAGACGGGGCCATGAGGGCGCCGCCAAGGAGCATGCCGAGCACCGGGGTGGCGCCGAGTTTCTTAGCGGCGGCATAGCCCAGGTAGATGGGGATAAAGGTAAACGTGGCCTCGTACAGGGTGGTGTAGAGGAACGTGTAGGTCGGATCGGTATCGGAGATAACGCCGAGCATGGTGGGACCAAGAACCGCAGCGATGGTGCGGAACAGACCGCTGGCCATGAGCAGCGGAATCAGCTGGGTCATGGAGCCCGACAGATAGTCGAGGATGATGTTGGGCAGGTTCTTGAGCTCGAACTTCTCCTTGGGAGCGTCGAGGTTCTCGTCGACCGCGGCACCCTGCTTGACGCCGGACATGGCGACGAACTCGGCGAGCACCTTGGGCACGTTCTGGCCGATGATGACCTGGAGCTGGCTGCCGGCGAACTGGCAGCCCAGAACACCCTTGACCTTCTTGATCTTCTCCACGTCGGCCTTGTTGTTGTCCTTGAGCGTCAGACGCAGGCGCGTCATGCAGTTGGTGGCGACGGTGACATTTTCCGCACCGCCCACGAGCTCGAGGACATCGGTGGCAATCTGCTTGTTATCTACTGCCATGGGACCCCTCCCCATATCATCGTGTGCCTAATCGCTTGGGCGCAGGCACGCCTTTGGCCCGGTGACTATAACCCCTTACGGTTACCGAACCCTTGGATACGCTGTCGTAAACAATCTGTTTACTGAACGTTTACAGCGCTTAGTTTACACGCAGCGTTGAATTTGTGGCAGTTTTGCCGTTTGCAGTCCGGTGAACGGTAGGAAATCGGGGGTGAACGTAATTGAATGCCAAGGCATTACATATAGTGCTGTTTATTTATAAATGGCCGTCTACGTGGGATTTTATATAATCTGTCACCCAAATTCCTTGTTGACTCATCAACAAAAGCCCTGCTAGATAGTAGTAAACGAGTGTTTAGTAGTTCATTGAGTGTTTGATTTGACCGTTTACCGAGTTCATCTGCTTATTCTCTAATTCTGCTTTACACTAAACATGTTTAGATTGTATTGCCGCGATTGTTTAGTATTTGCGGCACAAAGGAGGCAGCTCATGGAACTCAAATCGTGTACCTACGCAACCGTCACCACCTTGGGCGACTTTGGCCCCTGGATCAGCAAGGTCGTTCTCGACCTGCCCTGCACCGTGCGCGCCAACGATATCGATGCGAACACTTTCCATATATATGTAGAGCGTCACGAGCGCACGGGCGAGGTCCTGATGCGCAAGGAGCACGGAGCCGACCATGCCGCGCCCTCCGTGGGTTACATCGACGTTCTCGCCGCGTATCCGTGTGACGAGAACGGCCGCAAGCTCGCCGTGGGCACCCACGTGGCACTCGAGGTTGCCGAGCAGCGCCTGACCAAAAAGATCGAAGGCAGCGTCCTGGGCTCGCGCATGCTCGATGACCAGCTGCGCATCACGCAGCTCGCGGCTCTTCCCGGCAACGACGGCGACGACCCCACCTGCGGCCTGGTCTTCGATACCTGTCGCGGCGACATCTGCCCCGCGCTCAAGGGCTGGAGCAATGCCGTACAAAAGACCGCCATTGATGGCATCGCGCTCGAGTACGGCTTCTTTGAGCCCAGCTTTAAGGCAGAGGACTCGGCCTGCTTCAATCCCTTTGCGCCTGAGGACACGGTCGTGCCCCAAAAGGCCCCGCTCGTGGTGTACCTGCACGGCGCCGGCGAAGGCAAGGGTTCCACGCAGGGCGAAGGCGCCACGCGCGCCTATATCGGCAACCGTGTGACAGCCCTCTCGCAGCGTCAGATCCAGCGCTACTTTGGCGGCTTTGCCTGGGTGCTCGTGCCGCAGTCTCCCACGTTTTGGATGGACAACGGCATCGAGCAACTCGGCCGCTCCAACCAGAGCATCTACTCCCCCGTGCTCAAGGCGCTCATCGACGAGTTCGTCGCCGAGCACGCCGACCGCATCGACACCGACCGCATCGTGGTCGCCGGTCTTTCCAACGGCGGCTTTATGACCTTGCGTCTGTGCGCCGACTACCCCGATTTCTTCGCCGCCGGCCTTCCCTGCTGTGCCCCCTGGTACAACGCCACCGACGAGGACGTAGCCGCGCTCGCCAAGACGCCACTGTGGTTTACGCACTCCAAGGGTGACGAGCTCGTGTCTCCGCAACAAACCGTGCTGCCGCTCACGGCGCGTCTGCGTGACGCCGGAACCAACGTGCACCTCACCTACTTTAGCCATGTCGAGGACCTGACCGGTGTGCATCGCGAGGCCGACGGCTCGCCTAAGAAGACGTTCAACCACGGCGTGTGGATCCACCAATTCAACGACCTGTGTTATCAAGACTTCGACGGGGGCAACGTACTCATCGACGGCGAGCCGGTGGGCTGCTGGGAGTGGTCGGCCAGGGTCGATAGGTAATCCGTCCCTTCGCGGGCACTGGGGTTTACCTCTGCAAACGTCCTCGGGCATGCATGGTTCGGCGCTTTGCGCTTCGCGCTGCGCCGGACCATGCCCCCTGCGGAATGTTTGCAGAGGTAAACCCCAGTGCCCGCTGTGTTTCCATTGCTGAGACCCTGGCCGGCCGCTTCCGGCAGCACGCCGGGTCGGTGGCGATGGGGGCGTGGGTCCCGTCTTGCCTTGCGCGTAACTGGCTGAATTGATTTTGATTGGAGCTGTTCCTATGTCCCAAGAGTTAACTCGGGTGATTGTTACTACTGATATGGAAGTCGACGATATGAACTCACTCGTTCATTTGGCTCTGTATCTTAATGTGCTTGATGTTCAGGCTGTGGTGTATACGGCTTCGCAGTATCACTTTCTTGGCGATGGCGTCCATACGCTCGGCGAGGTGAATTCGCATTGGCGGACTAAGGGGCGTCGCTCTTACGAGTGGGCTGTTGTGCCTCATGAGCCCGATCCGCTGGCCGGGGAGCTTCGTGAGTATCGACCGTTTCCCGAGCATTGGATTGAGAGTCTCTGGAGTAATGAATATGTCCAGGCTTGGCCGCAGCTGCAGGCGAATGCGGACGCTGCCGGTGAGCCGCCGTATCCCACGCCTGCCCAGATGATCGAGCGCACCTTTGTGGGAAATGTTGCCTTTGAGGGTGATGTGACTGAGGAAACTGAGGGGTCTCGCGTAATTGCGCAGGCGATTTTGGATGATGATCCGCGTACATTATGGCTGCTCAGCTGGGGTGGCATGAACACCATTGTTCGCGCCCTCATGAGCATTGCCGAGCGTTATCGCGCCACGCCCGAATGGCCCGCCGTGCAGCAGCGGGTCTATCGGAAGGTGCGCGTGATGGGCGTTGCCGATGGCATAGGGCAGGACAACTCATGGCTCGACCATGGACGCGAGCTCTTTCCCGAGCTCGTCTTTTGGCGTGTGCCCTATATGTATGGCGGCTATGTCGACGCCAAGATGGCGCAGCCCGATTCGCTGCCGCTGTTTCAGGCTCCTTGGCCCGAGCAGAATCTCACGCAGGGCAACGGCTCCCTCATGGCGCGCTATATGCTCTATGGCGATGGCAAGGTCTACGAAAACGAGCCCGAGCGCTTTCAGTTTGGCAAGCATGCCCGTCTGGATTGGGGTCTAGAAGGCATGCCCGCGATGCAGTTTGAGCGCGGCGACTTTATGGCCGAAGGCGACAGCATGACCTACATTCCACTACTGCCGTTTGGCCTGCGCGGTATCGATGACCGCAGCTTCGACACGCTGCTCGGCCGCATGTTCCTCGACGGTCACCCCGACTCGGACGCACCCGCCGGTTTTGCCGCCATCGGCACACCCATAGACGGCAACCCCAATCCCTACCTGCGCGCCTATCAGGAAGACTTTGCCGCCCGCGCGCAATGGTGCGCCCATGATCCGGCAGCGTGTTCGCATCCGGCACATGTTGCCGAGGTCACGGCCGACCGCAGCGCCGCAGCCGGTGAGCGTGTCGTCCTTGCAGCGGCCATCGTCGACCCCGACGGCAGAGGCTTTGATGCACATTGGGATGTCGCCGAGGACCCGTCGAGCTATGCAGGCACGCAGGATCTTTCGCTATGGCAAGAATGCACGGTGAGCACCGCTTTTATCGTGCCCGCCGACGCGCAGCCCGGCGACCGCTTTGTGCTCACCCTTACCGTGCAGACACGCGCCGAGCGCCCCTGCAGCCGCTACGCCCAGGTTGCCGTGACCGTGGCGTAACCACCACGATCGCACCAAGCACATTTGCGGTGGCCGGCAAGCGGCGCCAACCAGAAAGGCCACCGCAAAAGTACCTGGCGGTTTTGCGGTGGCCTTGGCTGTCTTAGCAAGCCTACCCTTGGAGGAGAATGGATTCTCGCGAGGTCAGTATTCCATCTCACAATGCCGAATTTTCCACAGCCGCATCGCGTGTCTTAAACTCTCAACCCTTCATCTGTGGCATTTCTTTTAACAGGGCCGCCATATATAAGGGCAGATACAATATCGTCTTTTCATCCACCACGTTATCCCGGTGAAGCACGACCGCCTGAGTCAATCCATAGTTTTCAACGCTCATCAGGCGGTCAAGGGCAGCGTGCTTCGTGCTGTATCTACCCGATTTGACCTCGACAGGCAACACGATGGGACTCCGCTTATCCTCGATTAAAAAATCGACTTCTCCAACCTTCGCCGCGTTAAAGTAGAACAACGAAGAATAGCCGCATGCGCGCAGCTCCTGGGCTACTGCATTCTCAAAAGCCTGCCCGAAGTTGACCGAATCCCGCTGCGCAACAATGGCCTCAACATCGGCGGGAGAAAAAGTAGAAAACAGTAGACCAACATCGCTCAGATAAAACTTGAAAAAGCTGTCTTCCCGCGAAAGACCCAAGGGAAACATCGGCTCGCTCGCCCTCTTAACCGGAATCGCAACGCCCGCATTAACAAGCCAGTCAAAATCGGGTTGCAGATCCAAAAAACGCTTCCGCTTGTCTATCCCGGTAACGAGAAAGCGCTTGTTCTCTTTATTAAGCTGCGCGGGCATGGCATCGTAGATCGTCCTGATCCGCTGAGCATGCGCAGGGGTTTCGGCGTACCGTACGATATCCGCACGATATGCCTCGAGGATGCCCTGCTGGCGAGCGCGCATCGCCTGCGTATCATGAGTCGAGACGAACAGCTGAACAGCCTCAGGCATGCCGCCCACAAGAACATACCGGTAATACGTCTCGACCAGCCGTTTGTGAATAAATGGGGGCACCTGTTCCCGTTTGCGGTAACAGGCTCGAACGATATCCCACAATGATTTATCGACTCCCAGGGCCCAGGAGAATTCTTCGAAATCCATGGGAAACATCTCAAGGATATCGATAGTACCCACTGGCAACGACCGATAATGATACGCCTCGACCCCGAGCATGGAACCGGAGTAGATAACATCGAAGCGATTGTCTTGTGCAAGGTAACGCATCCAGGTGATGGCGTCTCCGCAACGCTGCACCTCATCAAAAAACAGAAGCGTCTTCGCATCCGAAGCAATAGGCGATGAAGACAGTGCGGTGATTCTCACAATGAGGTCATCGAGGCTCTTTGCCTCCCCTATGAGCTCGACCGCGTCAGGTCTCTCCACGAAGTCAATTTTCAGGAAGCTTCTGTAGTTGTCACGGGCAAACTGCTCGACAGCGCTTGTTTTGCCAACCTGTCGAGCACCGGTAATAAGCAGTCCCTGCCCGGTTTTAGTCTGTTTCCAGTTTTCAATTTTCTCGATAATTTTACGCTTGAGCATGCTTGCCTCCTTTTGCCCATTTTAACTGGGATAACTGCAAAATTCAAATTGTAATTTGATATATTCCAGCATAATCTCAATCAGAATTTACCTCTATTGAACATTTTTAAGAAAGCGTTGATCAAACATCCAATAACATGCGGTGCCCACGTTCGGCAAGGAGTGTCCCCAACTGCCACTCATTTAAGTGCGTCCCCAATGAGTGGCGGAAGAGTGGCCCCAGTGACTAGCCGTTTAAGAACGTCCCCAGCGACTAGTCAAAAATGGGCCATGTGTCCCAGTTGTGGAGACTCGTTGAGCCATCTGGGTATCGTGAAAGATCGCGCACTCCCCCATCATCAAAAGTGACACACGCTACCTGTTGATGGGAGGCAACCATGGGCTTCTTTGACAAGATGTTCGAGAAGAAAGAGTGCGCGATTTGCGGTACCGAGCTGGGACTTTTGGGAAAGACCAAGATCAACGAAGGCTACCTGTGCAAAGAGTGCGCCGGCAAGCTCTCCCCCTACTTCCACGGCTATCGCTCCAGCACCGCGGACGATATCCGCGAGCAACTCGCCTACCGCGAGGCCAACGCCGAGCGCCTGGCCTCGTTCAACCCCACGCGCACGCTCTCTGCCGGGCGCACCAACATCATGCTCGATGAGGACGCGGGCCTGCTAATCATCACTTCGCAGAGCCGCTGGCGCGACGCCAATCCCGACATCATCGAGTTCTCACAGGTACTCGGCTGCGATATGGATATCGACGAGCATCGCACCGAAATCTATCGCGAGACCAAGGACGGCGAGCGCGAGAGCTACAACCCACCGCGCTACGACCTGGATTACGACTTCAATCTGACCATCCACGTCAACACGCCGTACTTTACCGAGATCAACCTGCGCGTGAACGACTCCACCATCGACCAGCGCGGTTCCATCGAATACCGCGAGGCCAAGCGCCAGGCAACCGAGGTCCGCGACGCCCTGGTGCAACTGCGCCAGGAAACGCGCGACAGCGTCGTGGCCGCCAAGGTCCCCAAGACCGCGGTCACCTGTCCCTTCTGCGGTGCAACCACCATTCCCGATGCCAGCGGGCGCTGCGAATACTGCGGCGGCGCCATCGGCGCATAGTCTCCGGCACGGAAAGGACCGATCATGGCCTTCGAGAGTGTCAACTATCAGTGCCCCGCATGTGGCGGCCCCCTTCACTTTGCCAGTGCCGAGCAAAAGCTCGTCTGCGACTACTGCGATTCGCGTTTTGAAGTCGAAGAAGTCGAGGCCCTCTATCGCGAGCGCCAGGACAAGGCCGATGCCAAAGCCGATGCCGCAGCCGCGGTCCCCAAGCCTGCTGTCGACGATGCCGTGCAGGAGCTGGCTCAAAACGCCGGCTACATCTGCTCGTCGTGCGGCGCCGAGTTGGTCTCGGACGGCACCGTCGCCGTTACCACCTGCCCGTACTGCGGCAACTCCGCCGTAGCGCCCGGTCAGCTTTCGGGCGACTTCTCGCCCGACCTGGTGATTCCGTTTAAGCTCGGGCGCGACGATGTCACGGCCGCACTCAAGGAACACTACAAGGGCAAGATCTTGCTGCCCAAGAGCTTTGTCACCGGCAACCACATCGACGAGGTCCAAGGTGTCTACGTGCCGTTTTGGCTCTACGGCGCCCGCGTTGACGGCGAAGTGTGCTTTGATGCGACCAACGAGACCGTGACTGAGGAATCCGATCGCACCGTCACGACCACCGACCACTACGACGCCTACCGTAAGGGCAATATCTCGTTTGAGCGCGTGCCGGTCGACGGATCGTCCAAGATGCCCGACGGCCATATGGACGCCATCGAGCCGTTTGACTACGACGCGCTGCGCCCGTTCTCAGTCGCGTATATGCCCGGCTACATCGCCAACCGCTACGACGAGGATTGTGAGACCTGCAAGGCGCGCGCCGAGCGCCGCATGGAGGAGAGCACGATCTCGGCCCTGCGCGAGACCGTCGTCGACGAGTATGACGACGCCACAGTCGAAAGCAAGCAGCTCGACTACACCTGGGAAGACAGCGACTACGCCCTGTTTCCCGTGTGGATGCTTTCCACCTCGTGGAACGGCAAGAGTTATCTGTTTGCCATGAACGGCCAGACCGGCCGCATGGTCGGCGAGCTTCCCTGCTCCAAGCCCAAGCTCGCTATCGCCTCGGTGCTGTTCTTTGTGATCGGGTTTGTCCTCTCCCAGATTCTCTTTATGGGCGAGAACGCCTTCGATCCGAATTACCTCACCTTTGATATCGAGGGCATCCTCATCAACATCGTCGCGCCGCTGATCATCGTAATCATCGCAGACGTGCTGCTGGTGGGCCAGCTCAAGACAGCCAACGAGGCCACCCACGCCGATTACTACTGCGGAGACCTCGACCTGACCGAGAAGCACGACACCTTCAGCCACACCGAGACCACCGTTGTCATGAAGGACAACAAGGACGATTAGCCATTCTGACCAATACCACCCGGCCTTTGACGAGAAAGGAAGATCACCATGGGACTCTTGAGAGCTGGATTGGGAGCTGCCGGCGGCGTCATGGCCGACCAGTGGAAAGAATTTATCTATTGCGAATCGATGCCCGCCGACGTCTTAGCCTGCAAGGGCAGCAAGCGCACCGGCGGCCGCAGCTCCAACACGCGCGGCGAGGACAACGTCATCTCCAACGGCTCCGTCATCGCCGTCAACGACGGCCAGGGCATGCTCGTGGTGCAAAACGGCAAGATCATCGAGGTCGCGCTGGAGCCCGGCGAGTTTGTCTTTGACACCGGCAGCGAGCCGAGCGTCTTTAGCGGCAACCTGGGCGACTCCATCAAGGAGACGTTCGCCAATATCGGCAGCCGCTTTACCTTTGGCGGCGACGCGGGCAAAGACCAGCGCGTCTACTTTATCAACACCAAGGAGATCATCGGCAACAAGTACGGCACCGCCTCGCCCGTGCCCTTCCGCGTGGTCGATAACAACATTGGCCTGGATGTCGACATCTCCGTTCGCTGCAACGGCGAGTATTCGTACCGCATCACCAACCCGCTGCTGTTCTACACCAACGTGTGCGGCAACGTGACCGATAGCTACACGCGCGATAAGATCGACAGCCAGCTTAAGTCCGAGCTGCTCACCGCCCTGCAGCCCGCCTTTGCCAAGATCTCGGAGATGGGCATCCGCTACAGCGCCATCCCCGGCCACACCACCGAGCTCGCCCGCGCGCTCAACGAGGTCCTCTCGGCCGACTGGCGCGACCTGCGCGGCGTCGAGATCGTGAGCTTTGGCGTCAACTCCATCGCCGCCTCGCAAGAAGACGAGCAGATGATCAAGGACCTGCAGAAGGCCGCGGTCATGCGCGATCCCACCATGGCAGCCGCCAACATCGCCAGCGCCCAGAGCGATGCGATGCGCGCAGCAGCCGCCAACCCCAACGGCGCGATGGCAGGCTTCATGGGCATGGGCATGGCGGGCGGCATGGGCGGCATGAACGCCAGCCAGCTGTTCGCCGCCGGCCAGGCACAGCAGCAGGCCGCCCCACAGCCGACCCCGCCACCCGCCCCCGCACCGGCTCCTGCCGCTGCCCCCGCGGCCGGCACGTGGACCTGCAGTTGCGGTGCCACCAACACCGGCAAGTTCTGCCCCGAGTGTGGCAGTCCCGCACCCGCCCCGGCACCGACCAAGTGGTTCTGCCCCAACTGCGGTAGCGAAAACGGCGGCAAGTTCTGCAGCAACTGCGGAACACCCAGGCCCTAGCCCCTCTACCTGGTAATTGGCGGGGAGGTCCGCCACCCCCGCATTTGCTTCTATGGGTTTCGTTCGATAAAGGAGGACACCATGAAGACAACGTTCAAAAAGTCCGTACTCGCATTCCTGACATGCGTCCTGGCGCTCGCCTTTGCCCTGACGGGCTGCAGCGGCGGCGGCAAAGACCCCAAGGCCAACTTCGTCGGCAGCTGGCAGTACTCGGGTGGAACCTTGGACGGCGAAGAGCTCACCGATGAGTACATGGATATGCTCAAGGAGTGGGGCCTCAACTGTATCCTGATCCTCGACGAAGACGGCACGGGCGTCCTCGACATGTTCCTTGAGGTCGCCGACCTGAAATGGGAGGCCAAGGACGCCACCACCGTAACGATTACCGCCGAAGATGAGTCGCACGACCTGAAGCTCAAGGACGACAAGCTCGTCCTCGAGGTGGAAGGCGACAAGCTTATCTTTACGAAGTCCGACAAGGATCTGTCCGGTACGGTAAAGAAGGATCGCGAGAACGCCGAGAAGGAAGAGGAGATCGATGAGGCCGTCGAAGACGACGATGTCCAGAGCGTCGAAATCTCCCCCGCCGTCACCGTCGCCGATGACGACCTGTGCACCATCACCATCACCGAGAAGTTCAAGGACGACTGGGGCGACATCGGCTTTGTCGTTAACATCACCAACAAGAGCGACAAGGACCTGACCTTCTACGCTCCCTCCGGCAAGACCAATGTCAACGGCACCATGAAGGACCCCTGGTTCTCGGCTCACCTGATGCCCGGCACCAACGCCACCGAGGAATTCACGTTCTCGAACGGCGAGCTTGGCAGCCTTGACGACCTGGTCAACACGACCATCGGCATCGACGCCTATCTGACCGATTCCTACGAGGACGTCGCCTCCTACAGCGCAACCATCGCGTAGCGGCATGTAACATCAGCCGCGGATTGGCGGACACATCCGCGCACACCAGACGGGGCCGCAGGAGTTAATCCTGCGGCCCCGCCGTTTTTATGCCGATGCGTAACGAGCGCTAGCGCTCCATATTGGGAACGATGCTGCCCTCCGTTACCGCGTGCACGGCAAGACGCATGATGTTGTCGTAGCCGGTCTTGCTCAGGATCTCCGAGATGCGACGCTTGATGGTGCCCTCGCTCATAAACAGCTCGGCCGCGATCTCGCGACGGCTTTTGCCCTCGCAGGCAAGGCGCAGGATCGACAGCTCGACATCGTCGAGGGCCGCCGTGCCCGAGAAAATGCTCTCGGGCGGCTTGGGAAACGTGCAATAGCCCGCCAGCGTTGAGCGCATCACGGCGAACAGCTCGTCGATACCGACGTTCTTGTACACAAAGCTATCGACGCCCGCCTCGCGGGCCTGATCGACAAAGGTGATCTCGGGCATGCCGGTCATGATAATGATGCGGCACTCGGGCAGTTGCTCCTTGATGCGCGCCGCCGCCACGATGCCGTTGGAATCATGCTCGGTGCAGACGTCCATCAGTATCATGTCCGGGCGCTCCTTGAGCGCGACACCCAAGGCCTCGGAGGCATCGGCGATGGCGGAAACAACGGTCATATCGGGCTGATCGCCAACGGAGCGCGCCAGGCTCTCGCGCAGAATGGCCTGGTCTTCGACTATAAGGACGCGAATCATGAGCTTCTCCTCCGAACAGCAGCGTTGGGCGTAAGCGGAATGGATACCGTAAGCGTAAAGGGTGGGGCGGCGTGGACCTCTAGGCTGCCACCCAGATCTTGCGCGACATGCCTCATACCTGGGATACCCGTTCCCTCGCGATACGATACGGGGGCCGGGGACCCGTCGTTAGAAATCGTCATGCGCGCGACGGCGCCAGCATCCGTCCCCTCCTGCCACAGACGCACGTGGACCCGATGCGCCTGCGCATGCTTGGTGGCATTGGTCGAGGCCTCGCGGATAATCTGCAAAAATGCGGCGGCGACACGCGCGTCCTCGGGCAGCGCGCCCTCAACATCGATCTGCACACTCACCAGGCCAAAAGCATGGACGATATCGCCCAGCTGCTCTGCAGGCTCGCTGGCACCGCCACTGCGCAAGTCGTCGGAGATTGAGCGCAGCAACGGGTCAATCTGCTCGAGCGACTCATCGTCCAGACGCCCCTCCTCCAAATAACGATGAAGAATGGACAGGCGCTGCCCGATCACATCGTGAACGCGGGCGCGCATACGTAGGTAGGCAGCATTGTCGGCGACCTTTTTAACTTCTTCGATCTGGGCCTGGAGCTCTTGACCCGCAAGCTCAAGCAGGTGGTTGGCTTGCGCCAAGCGGTCATGAGCATGCGCGTACTCTGTCACATCAAGACCGATAATGCGCTCGAACGAACGGCCCGAAACCATAACACGATCGCACACAAATAGGCGAATCTCGGCGGGAGAGACCTCGACCACCGCACGCGCCTCACCAAAGCGGTCCAGATTAATCCGCACACGGTTCCTGCTGCTTTCGGGCATTTGCATGCTAAGTTTGCGCAGGTCGTTCCATGTGCTGCTCATGTCGCGCAGATCGGTTGGCATATGAAGTTCCACCAGGTTTTTGCGCATGCAGCGGTTCATGAGCAGCGGACGGCCCCTCGGGTCTAGATACAGGATGCCCACGGGAATCACGTTGATGGTTTCAATCGTCGAGAATGCGGTGATATCCTCCTGGCGGTTACGGACGTCCATCAAGAGCGCCGCGATGGAACGGAACAGGAAGAACGCTCCCTCTGCGATAAGGACAACGGTCCACGCCGAGCCCATGGCAAAAACCACCGGCGGTGTAACGGCGACAACAAGCAGCAGCTCGACCAGCATGACGGGGCGACGATAGTGCACCATAAGCACCACGCCACAGGCAAAGATCGCGGCATTGAGCCACAACGCTCCGCCCATTGCCCTGGCGCAAACGTCAAGCGGCGCCACCAGATACGAGCCAGACGACGCGAATAAGATGAGCGCCGAAATCATCAGGTGAAGCACAAGGCTCGCCTCGTAGGCGCAAATCACCTTACGGTTATAGGACGAGCGGCGCGATGCGATGAGCGGGACGTGGATCGTCTGCAGACACGCAGCCAGGGCAAAGACAACATCGAGCGCAACAATTTGGGGAAGGATGAGCGAAATCTGCATCGTCACTCACCCGCCCTCGGCATCAAGACGATCATGCGCAGCTGGCCGGGCTCGCCCTCAAAGCGGTATGCCACGTTGCGCCCTTGCAGAGCGCTTTCGAGTTCTTGCGCGGCGGGCGTCTGCGAAAGATCTTCATCATCGTTGGAAAAAAGCGTGGCACGCAGCTCGACACTGCATCGGTCATGGTCGCCCAAGTGATACATAAGCGCCGGATGGTCGGTGGTGTAGGCAAAAAACGCAAAGTCGTACACGCAGTCGTACAGGGCGCTTACCGTACTGGCGTGCAACGGGCGCCGTATGGCGATAATCGAGGCGCAATCGATATCGATGGTGCGCAGGTCGCTTGCGAGCTCGTTGGCAATGAGCTGAATGCGGCCGCGATCAAAACCGCTCTCCCCGTGCTGTGCCAACGTGAGCGACCCCTTGCGCTTGCAATAGGCGACGAGCATCTTGGCGCGCTGCAGCATGCGGTAACGCTCGTGCGAAGACGCTTCGTCGGTCAACGGCGGCAGCGAGCTCAGCAGGTCGTACATCCCTTCGAGCGCGCGGGCAAGCGCTTGGTCCACGTCTTGGACCAGCAAGGTCTCGGCTTCTTGATCTGCCAAATGCGTCTTAAGGTCGTAGTCGGCGGCGAGCAGCTCGTTTTGACGCTGCAGCTCCATGCGACGATGCGCCAGCTCACGGTTAAGCTCGTTGAGCTCCGACACGTCTTGGGCAAGCAGCACCGATCCACCCAGCAGCGGAAAGGCGCGATACATTACATCGGGATCGGACGCCACGGCAAAGGCATGGGCGCGGCCGTGCTCCTGGGTCCGCAACTCCTCGCGCACGCCTACCGGCATTGGCTTTGACACCGGCGTGGCATAGACCTCTTGCAGGTCGCGCGTTAGAACTTTGAGGTCAAGCGGCAAGGTGTCGAAGATGCCGGCGATGTCGTGATACGACGGAATGACACCGCAATCGAGACAGATTTCCATCGCCACCACGCACAGGACGCAATAGACGAGCGAAAAGTTGAGCCTCCATGCCCAGGGCACGCGCAACGCATATGAGATGGCAAAGAATGCGCCACCCAGCAGTACGAGCGCCGCCGTGCCCGAGAAACGCTGGATGCGAAAGGACGAGGACCGACCAATCAGGATAAAAAAGGCCACGAAGTCAAAGGCCGTCCACACGAGGACGGCGAAATAACCCCAGCCGTACGTGTAATCGTTGCTCCAGGTGTCGCTTGTACGGTCAAAGCGGAAGACCTGCTGGTGAAAATCGTTGGTGAGCACAAATCCGATAAGCAGGATGGCCACAATCCACAGTGCAGCGCAGTAGCGGCGACCCAAGCGGCGTTGCTCCAGGCCCGCGAGGCGCAGACCACACAACTGGTAGAGCAGTGGAATGAGCGTCATGGGCACGTAGTACAGGTACCACAGCACGGTGGCATAGAACGGCGTGAACGACTTGTACTTGAGAATGACTTCGATCATCCACAGGGCGCAGATGGTGGCGATGGCAACAAGACGGCGGCGCAACACATAGTCCAAACAGCGCAGATAGACCGATACGCCCCAAATCGAAAATACAATTGCGGCGACAAGCAACGGGAGAGAGCTCGAATGGACGAGCGCATCCACGACCTCTTCGGACACCCCGTTATAGGCGGGCACGGCATTGGAAAGCTTGGAATCGGAGGCGAACAACGCCGGCAAGACTGCCAAAAGTATAAGGAACAGCGCGGTGGTGACACCGGCGATAGCAAAGACGCGATGGCGATATGCACGGTGCGTTATACCAACTAGGAATCGCGGCATGGCGAACAACCTGCCGCCCCTGGGATCCGCAACCGGCGCGGTCCGGGCGGCCGCGTGGCCGATATGTCGCTCGCGGGTACCCATAGTGCCTTTAGTGTACCGACAGATGGGTCGAAAAAGCGGGCCGCATGTCCCAAAATCCGCAGACGGCAAGGCGCCCGGCGAGCATCAAGTTGCTCACCGGGCGCCTTGGTTAGGAGGCTATGGGGATGAGCACGCGAAATTCACAGCGGTCAGGCCCGCCCCCTAAGGGCCTGAGGTGCTCAAGATTGGGAGCGACAAGCCCGACGAAGCGTACTTAGGTACGCGAGGAGGGTTGGAGCCCCAAGGTTGAGCGCCTCAGTGCCCTTAGGAAAGGTCCTCACCATTAGAAGCAATAACTTTCTTGTACCAGTCGAAGCTCTTCTTTTTGGAGCGCTTGAGGGTGCCGTTGCCGGCGTCGTCGCGATCCACATAGATAAAGCCGTAGCGCTTGGACATCTCGCCCGTGCCGGCCGAGACCAGGTCGATCGGGCCCCAGGTGGTGTAGCCCAACAGGTCAACGCCGTCCTCGGTCACCGCATCGCGCATCGCGGCAATGTGCTGGCGCAGATAGTCGATACGGTAGTCGTCGTTGATGGAACCATCCTCCTCGACAACATCCTTGGCGCCCAGACCGTTCTCGACCACAAACAGCGGCTTCTGATAACGGTCGTACAGGTCGTTGAGCGTAATACGGAAGCCCAGCGGATCGATGGCCCAGCCCCACTGGCTCTCCTGCAGGTAGGGGTTCTTGGCGCCGGCGAAGGCATTGCCCTGGGTGCGCTCGACATCGGGGTTATCGGCACCGGCGGAGCAACGGGTGCTGTAATAGCTAAAGCTAATGAAGTCGACGGTGTTGGCGGCCAGGATCTCGCGGTCCTCGTCGGTCATGCCCACATCGATGCCCAGGCGCTCGAGCTTCTTGACGGCATAGGCCGGATAGTAGCCGCGGCTCTGGACGTCGACAAAGAAGTAGTTGTCCTGGTTGTCGAGCTGCGCCTGGCGCACGTCGCCCGGACGGCAGCTGTAGGGGTAGTAGCTACCTGCGGCGAGCATGCAGCCGATTTTGATCTCGGGGTCGATCTCGTGGGCGATCTTGGTTGCCCAAGCGCTGGCGACGAGCTCGTTGTGGGCGGCCAGGTACTCGACGGCCTCCTTGTTCTCGCCCTCCTCAAAGACCAGACCGGCACCCATAAACGGCAGGTGCAGAATCATATTGATCTCGTTGAAGGTGAGCCAGTACTTCACCAGGCCCTTGTAGCGGGTGAAGATCGTGGTCGCGAGGTTCTTGTAGAAGTCGACGAGCTTGCGGTTGCGCCAGCCGCCATACTCCTTGATGAGGTGAATCGGGCAGTCAAAATGCGTGATGGTCACGAGCGGCTCGATGCCGTGTGCCTGGCACTCACGGAATACGTCCTCGTAGAAGGCCAGGCCAGCCTCGTTGGGCTCGGTCTCGTCACCGTTGGGGAAGATGCGGCTCCACGCCAGGCTCATGCGGAAGGTCTTAAAGCCCATCTCGGCAAAGAGGGCGATGTCCTCCTTGTAGTGGTGGTAGAAATCGATGCCGGTCTGCGCGGGATAGTAATAGCCGTCCTCGAAGTCGAGCATCTTGCGCTGGCCGGAGACCACCGCATAGCGCTCGGGGCCGTGCGGAGCCACGTCCACGTTGGCCAGGCCGCGACCGTCCACGTTGTAGGCGCCCTCGCACTGGTTAGCAGCCGTCGCGCCGCCCCACAGGAAGTCATTACGGAAAGCCATGCATCGATCCTTTCATACGCTGCTTGTCGTGGTTTCAGTATCCCCGCAAACGGGGTGCCACCCAACGGCAACGGCGCAGGTCGACACTTCTTTTCGCACGCGGGCGCTCGGCAGCCGCCCCCGTCTGACACTTTTTGATACCCGCCTGTCCAAACCACCACAAAGGGGACAGGCACCTTTGTGGTGGTTGGGGGCGGTTTGTCTCGATCTGTAACAGGTAGAGACGATTTAGCCCGCTAGATGTTACAGATCGAGACGGAAGATTCTAGTCCACGGCGATGTCGAGGTTTTTACCGATGAGGCCTACGTAGCCGCCCTCGCCGGCGGGATATTTGACTGAATAGGAAAAAAAGGAAAAAATAGGAAAAAAAGGAAAGGAGACTCATGACTGAAACCATCTTCTCCCCCTCATTTGGAAATCGCCCGTCCTATCTGGTGGGGCGCGGGAGCGTGATTTCGACATTCATCTCCGGCCTTGAGCAGGAGCCGGGCAATCGAGACCGCGCCATGCTCATGCTCGGCCAGCGAGGAAGCGGCAAAACGGTTCTCCTGTGGGAGCTCGCCGATCGCGCTCGCAAGCTTGGCTTCGTCGTCGCCACACCCACCGTTGCCTCCGAGGACATGCTCGAGCGCATTGTTGAAAAAATCCAAGAGGCGGGCGAGCCCTATGCCAACAAACGTCATCATCCTAAACTCACGGGCGGTAGCCTGAGCGTCTTCGGTTTCTCAGCCGGCCTCGAGTTCACGCGCGACGTACAGGAAACCAAGAGCTTCCAGTTCAAGCTCACGCAACTAGCGCGCAAACTAACCGAGCAAGGACATGGCATCCTCATCCTCATCGATGAGCTCCAGGCCAATTCGCCCGAGATCAGACAACTCGTCACCGCTTATCAAGAGCTCGTCGGCGAGGGACTCAACGTCGCGCTCGTTATGGCGGGCCTTCCGGGAGCGGTCTCGGCAACACTCAACGACCGTGTGCTGACGTTTCTCAACCGCGCGCGCAAAGTCACGCTCGAACCGCTTTCAGTCGGAGATGTCGATGCCTATTACCAGCGGGCCTTCGAAGAGCTCGGCCTTGATATCCCAAGCGATCTTCGGCTGGATGCCGCTCGCGCAACCCAGGGCTCGCCCTACATGCTGCAGCTCATCGGCTACAACATCGCCAATCGTTGCCAGGCAGGAGAACGCGCAACACAAGAGCTAGTCGACGGAGCCATTGGGGCGTCAAAGGTCGATTTCGAAAACGATGTGTGCGAGACGACGCTCGCCGCGCTCTCGGACCAAGACATTGCGTTTCTTGCCGCAATGGCGGATGACGAAGACACCGTGTCGCGCATTTCTGATGTTGCGAAGCGCATGTCGGTCACACCCGACTACGCACAAAAGTATCGCCGGCGCCTTATCGACGCCGGCGTGATCGAACAGGCCCGCCGCGGTTACGTGCGCTTCGCCGTACCATATATGGCTGACCACCTGCGCAGCCAGCTCTAGACAACCACCGCAATGGGGACAGGCACCTTTGTGGTGGTTGGGGGCGGTTTGTCTCGATCTGTAACAGGTAGGCCGCCAAAACCGGGCTTGGTGTTACAGATTGAGATTGTTCGGTCTGTCCCCTACAGTTTGTCTAAATCTGTAACAGGTAGAGACGATTTGGCACGCTAGATGTTACAGATCGAGACAGAAGATTCTAGTCCACGGTGATGTCGAGGTTTTTGCCAATGAGGCCTACGTAGCCGCCCTCGGCAGCCTTGGGGCTGTCGGCGTGGCAGAGGACCCACTTGTCAGCCTTCCAGTAGCAGTAGCTGTCGCCGGCCGCAGGCATGTCGGCCGCGGTCTCGGGACGCGGCCCGTTGGTGCCGGCGGGAAGCGCTACCATCACCTGGAAGCCGCCTTCGTCGACCATGCAGGGCGTGTAGTGGAGCGTGGTGTTGAAGACCTCGACGACCGTACCCGCCGGCACGCGGAACGCCTTGACGCACGCAGTGTCGAGCTTGCCGTCCTCGATCTCCCAGCGATGCGCCACGAGCAGGATAAAGTCGCGGGCGCCCAGGTTGAATTCGCTGGCGCGATGATACTCCAAGCAGTTGAGCTGCGTGTTGTGGCCGTTGCACCAGCCGAGCTGGAAGGGACGACCGCCAAACATGAGAAAGCCCAGCTTATCGGCATCCTTGACGCCCTCGAGCTCCGGCGCGCTTGCTACGTACTTGCTGCCCTCGGGGATGGGCGTAGCGGAAAGCGCCCCGACGAGCGGAGCGGTCAGGTTGGACGGAACGTCGTTCCACACGCGGCCATAAGATTTGAACTCGGGATCTGATACAGAGTAGATATGCATGCTCGCTCCTGTTCGTTTATGTGACAGTATGAACATTCTAGAACTATCTCGTTCCGTTTTGAGCGCCCAGCATGAAAAAGCGCCCCACAAAGAGCGGGAGCGCTTCTGGCGCAAACGCTATTCCTGCCAGCAGCCTTACGCCTGCTGATAGTGCAGGTGCTTCTCGTCGATATCGGCCAGGTCGCGGTCGAGATAGCGGCGCGCGAGCCAGTTTGCCATGGGGAGGTTCTGGTCCAGGTAGTTACCGCACTCCTCGGGAGCGGCTCCGGGGACATCACCCTCAAAGTCGGCGACAAACTCGAACAGCTCGCGCACGAGCGGCAGAATCTCCTCGCTCGTCAGCTCACCAAAAACGACGAGGTAAAAGCCCGTGCGGCAGCCCATGGGGCCAAAGTAGACAATGCGGCTCGACCACTCGGCATGATTGCGGAGGAACGTCGCGCCCAGGTGCTCGATGGTGTGGCACTCGGCCGTGTTCATGACCGGCTCCTTGTTGGGCGTGGTCAGGCGCAGATCAAAGGTGGTGACGGCGGCACCGGTCGCCGAATCGCGGTCAATGCGGCTCACATACACGCCGGGCTCAAGCAGCAGATGGTCAACGGAAAAACTCGCGATGCGCTCCATAGCAGATCCTCTCGGTAGTCAATTTGGGACGGGGCTCTTTTAGCTGGTTCGAATGGTCGCACCAATCATACCAGTCAAAAAAGCCCCGTCCCAAATAAGCTACCTGGGACGAGGACCAATGAGTTTTTAATCCCCGTCCCGGAAAAATCATGCTAGGCAGTGTATGCAATTGTTGATTTGACAGCGTGGCGCCAGCCGGCGATCTTTTTGGTGCGTTCGTCGGCGGTCATGACAGGCTCCACGATGCCGCGGGCACCGTAGACGTCGACGACATCGCGCGTGTACATGCCCAGCGCAATGCCGCAGGCCCAGGCCGCACCCAGACCGCTCATCTCGTCGTTGCTCGCGATGCGAATGGGCGAACCAACCAAGTCGCTCTCAAACTGCATCAGGTACGCGTCGCGCGTGGGACCGCCGTCAACACGAAGCTCGGCCAATGCCGCGCCCGAGTCCTCGACCATCGCATCGATCACGTCAAAGATCTGATAGGCAATCGACTCGTCGGCGGCCTTCACGAACTCCGCGCGACCCGTGGTGCGCGTCATGCCAAAGACGCAGCCCTCGGCGTCACTCGCCCAGTGCGGCGCGCCCAAACCGGTAAACGCCGGTACAAAGTAGACACGGCTCGCCGGATTGGCGGCGTAGCACAGGTCGGTAACTTCCTCGGGGTTATTGATGAGCTCCAGATCATCGCGCAGCCACGTCTTAACGGCGCCGGCGTAGCTCACGTTGCCCTCGAGTACATACTCGGTCACGCCGTCCATACGCCATGCGAGCGAGCTCGAAAGCCCGTGCGAGCTGGCAACGAACTCGTCGCCGACGTTCATCATGACCGAGCTGCCGGTGCCATAGGTCGCCTTGGCCATACCGCGGCTGTGGCAACCCTGCGCGAACAAGGCCGCATGGCTGTCGCCGAGCACGCCGTGAATGGGCACGGGTGCCGGCAAAAAGCCGCCCAGGTCCGTCGTGCCGAACAGGCCATCGGAATCGGTCACCTGCGGCAGGCAGGCCACGTCGACGCCAAAGGCCTCGCACACCGGCTCGCTCCAGCAGCCACGGCGCAGGTCAAAGAGCTGCGTGCGGCCGGCGTTAGACCAGTCGCAGCGGAACTCCGCGCCGCCCGTGAGCGTCCAGACCACCCAGGCATCGATGGTGCCCAGACACAGCTCACCCGCCGCCTCGGCCTCGGCAGCCGCGGGAACGTTCGCGAGAATCCAGGCCATCTTGCCCGCCGGATAGTAGGGCGAGAGTACCAGACCCGTCGTGTCGCGCACCAGGTCGGCCACACCCTCGCGTGCGGCCAGCTCGTCGCACAGCTCGCGGGCGCGGGCGCACTGCCACACCACGGCGTCGCACAGCGGATCGCCCGTCGTGCGGTTCCAGGCAACGGTGGTCTCGCGCTGGTTGGAGATGCCGATGCCGGCGACGTCGGCCGGGTCGACCCCAGTCTCCTCCACCACGGCACGCGCCACGGCCAGCACATTGGCGGCAATCTCGGCCGGATCATGGCTCACCCAGCCGGCCTCGTTGACAATCTGGCGATGCGAGCGATCGGCACGATGAATCAGATGGCCGCCCTCGTCCACCAGCAGCGCCTTGGTGCCCTGCGTGGATTGATCGATTCCGATGATGTAGCGGCCCATGGCCACCCCTTTCAAAACGAATGTGACAAAGGGACGGCCCCTTTGTCACATTCCAGTTACTCTGTGGGCAGGAAGTCGGCGACCGTCTGCGCGATTCCGGCACCCGTCAGGCCGTAGTGCGCAAAGACCTCGGGGCTCGTACCGGTGATGACCGGCGCGTCGGGCAGGGAGAGGCACTTGACCGGACGCGGGCAATGCTCGCCCACCACCTGCGCGACCATAGAGCCCAGGCCTCCGAAGGGGCTGTGCTCCTCGACGGTCACGACGGCGCGCGTGGCGCCGGCTGCCTCAATCACGGCCTCGGTGTCGAGCGGCTTGACGCAGTACATGTCGAGCACCGTTGCCGAGATGCCCTGCTCGGCCAGCAGGTCGGCGGCATCCACGGCATGGCGGACCATCTCGCCGGTGGCGACGAGCGTCACATCGGTGCCGCGGCGCACCCAGGTGGCGCGATCCATCTGGAACGGGCACTCGTCCTCGGTGTACACGTCCTCGACCGGATTGCGCCCCACGCGGATATAGGCCGGCTTGTTATCGGCTACCAGGGCGCGCACGAGCTCGGCGGTCTGGAAGCGGTCGCTCGGCAGATACACGCGCATGTTGGGAATCGCGCTCATGGCGGCGATATCCTGCGCGGAGTGGTGGCTCATACCCAGGGCGCCGTAGGACACGCCGCCCGAGATGCCGATGAGTTTAACGTTGGTGTTGGAGTACGAGACGTCGACCTTGCACTGCTCATACGAGCGCGTGGTCACAAAGGATGCCGGCGAGGCGGCCCAGGCCTTCTTGCCGCACGAAGCCATACCGGCGGCGATGCTCACCAGGTCCTGCTCGGCGATGCCGACCTCAACGGACTGCTGGGGATACTGATCAAAGAACGGCGTGAGCGACGCGGAGCCACGGGAGTCGGAGCACAAGACGACGATGTCTTTATCGGTCTTCGCGGCCTCGAGCAGCGTGTCGCAGATAACCTTGCGATTGGCGATCTTGTTAGCCATTGATGGCCTCCTTATGGGCAGCGAAATCGGCGATGATCTGGGCATATTCCTCATCGTTGGGCAGGTGGTGATGCCAGCTGGCCTTGTCCTCCATGACGGACGAGCCGTAGCCCTTCACCGTGTTGAGGATGATGACCGTGGGCTTACCCTTGGTCTCGGCAGCAAGCGTCAGCGCAGCGTCAATAGCCTGGACGTCGTTGCCCGGAATGGACAGCACGTTCCACCCAAAGGCAGCCCAGCGCTCCTCTTGGCTGTCCTGCTTCATAACGTCCTCGGTGCTGCCGCTGATCTGCAGGCGGTTGCGGTCCACGAGCGCGCACAGGTTATCGAGCTGGTAGTTGCCACCGCTCATGGCGCCCTCCCAGACCGAGCCCTCGGCAAGCTCGCCATCGCCCATGATGGTGTAGACGCGGTAGTCGCGACCGTCCATCTTGCCGGCGAGCGCCATGCCCACGGCCACGGGCAGGCCGTGACCCAGCGAGCCCGAGTTCATCTCGATGCCCTTGAGTTTGTTGTTGGGGTGGCCGATGTAGGGGCTGCCGAACTTGGAGAAGCGGGCCTTAACGTCGTCGAGGTCCAGATAGCCCTCGTGGCAGAGCACCGCGTAGTAGGCTTCCATGGCGTGGCCCTTGGAGAGCACGAAGCGGTCGCGGTTGGGATCGTCGACGGTCTCGGGCGAAATGTTGAGGTGGTTGGCGTAGAGGGTCATGAGGGCGTCGATGACCGACATGTCGCCGCCGATGTGGCCGCCGGCGCCAGCCATGATGATATCGACGCAATCGCGGCGAAGGTCCCAACGCAGGGACTCAAGCTCTTCGATAGTTGCCACGAAAAACTCCTTTCAGGAAATTCCAAAGTCAAAGCCACCGCGTTTCCACAGTGCCCAAGATTGCGGCGAAAGAGGTGCGCCGCGTACTTTGGTACGCAAGCGACGGCTTGAACCGCAAGGTTGGGTGCTGTGGTAGCGCGCCGGCTCGTTGCTACAAAGTAGGCACGACCCTACTCACCGCGCAAGTAAGCTTTAACGTCCTGCTCAATAGGGTCGTACAGGTCGGGCTGGATGCCGATGTACTTGCACGCCTCGTAGAGCACCGGCACCACGTTGGCGTGAATGGCGACGCAGTGGTGGATGTAGGGGCCCTCGACGATCTTGGCCTCGAGGCGCTTGAGGTTCTCGACCTCGACCCACAGGTAGGTGCCCATGCCGGCCGGGCCGTCGATGCCGCGGGCGTTGCCCAGCAGCAGCGAGTACTCGCCATTGTCGCCGTCAAAGCGGGCAAGGGTGAGGTCACCGTGCTTGGCCTCGGCCGTCAGCGCACCGGGGTGATCGAATGCCAGCGGATAGGTGAGCTTGGGCTTGACGGCCGCGCAGCTGCAGGGCCAGGGGCCGCAGTGCTGCAGCAGCTCGCCGTTCTCGTTATCGGGATGGCGCACGGTCCAGTCGGCGAACATGCCGCGGTGACGGCCCAGGTCGGCGGCCTCGACCATCAGCGCGGTGATGGCGCCGTGGATATCGGTCTCGCATACGATAGGGATGCCCATCTCGTTGAGGATGGCGTTGGCGGCGCAGGGCATAATGCCCAGCTCGTCCTGCAGAGCGTTCCAGCACTGAATGGCACCGGCGTTGCAGCCGTACTTCTCGACCAGGCGCTTCATGGCGATGGCAAGACCGGCGACCGCGGGAACCTTGTCCTCGGGGATGCAGATCTCAAAGCTGTCGTTGATGTGGGCAAGCATGACGGCCATGGCCTGCTCGTCGGTCTGGGCGTCGCGCACGGCCTGGACAAGCTCAGTCATGGGAATGGGCGAAAGCTGGATGTTGAACTTCTCGAGCAACTCGCCCTCGTTGCACATGGTCGACCAGAAATCGAACGGGCGGGTGGCCATCTGCAGGATGCGGGTGCGCTTGAAGGTCTTGACCACGTTGCACACGGCCAGGAAGTCCCAGACGCCGCGCTCGAACTCGGGGTCGGTCAGACGGCAGTTGGTCATGTAGGTAAAGGGCACTTGGAAGCGGCGCAGGACCTTGCCGGTGGCGAACAGGCCGCACTGGCTATCGCGCAGACGGGTGCCGTCGGGCTCGGGGCGCTCGTCGCGCGGGCCCCACAGTAGCACGGGCAGGCCGAGCTCGCGGGCAAGGCGAGCGCAAACGTACTCGGTGCCAAAGTTGGCATGGCACAGCATGATGCCGTCGACGCCCTCGGCGCGGAACTTCTTGACGATAGGCTCGATATGGCTGTCGTCGAACAGCAGGCCCTCTTCATTGATGTCATCGATATCCACGATGTCGACACCGATCTCACGCAGGCGATCAGCCGTCAGGCCGCGATACTTGATTGCGTCCGGCGCGCTAAAGATACTGCGGCGCGTGGGCACAAAGCCGAGCTTGATCTTGTCCATGTACGTCCTCCCCTAATCACATGTTCAGTAAACAGATGCGTGTTTCGTTTTATTCTGTTTACTAAATGTTTTACTCTTATGTTTAGAAGTTTAGCGCGAAATACCCGTAGACGGTAGAGAAATCAGCCTAAACGGTATGTAAACAATCTGAACATACAAGGGCAACAAAAAGAGGGCCCCGAAGGACCCCCTCTTGGTAGCGTTATGTATGGTTGCCTTTGGCGGACTTTTCCGCTCTGAGGCCTGGCGCCGTTCCGCCTAGATTTCACGCACGCTCTGGCGCTCGACAAAATAGGTCGACACGGCCGTTTTGCAGGTATAGCTCTTGGGATTGCGGATGTTGCCCACCAGACGGCGCACCGCGATCTCGCCCACCTCATGCTTGGGAACGTGCACCGTGGTGAGCGGCGGGTTGGAGAAGGCGCCCAAAGACAGGTCGTCAAAGCCGATGATCGAAACATCCTCGGGCACGCGAATACCGTGCTCGTTGAGCGCGCGCATGGCGCCTACGGCGAGCACGTCGTTCTCGGCAAAGAAAGCCGTCGGCAGGTCGTCGCGTGAGACGCTGTCGAGCCACGCGCCCATGTCGCGATAGGCACCCTCGAGCGTGGTGCCCAGCGTGACGCGCCAAGCCGGATTGGCCTCGAGGCCTGCATCCTCAAGCGCTTGGCGATAGCCGCGCTCGCGGTCCTTAAAGTTTCGGATACGAAGGTCGCCCGCCAGATAGCCGATTTGCTTGTGGCCCTTCTCGATGAGGTAATCCACGGAACGCAGCACCGAATCGGTGTTGGCAATAACTACAGCATCAAAGTACTGACGATTGCTCCAGCCATCGAGCACGATCAGGTGGGCGGCAGCGTTGGCAAACAAGGCGTAATCTTCCTCACCCAGCTCGGTACCCATCAGCACGATAGCGGCGGACGGATCGGCAATCAGGCCCTCGACCTGCGGGCGCACGGCGTCCAGGTCGCTAAAGTCGAGCGAGACAAAGCTCGTGCTCATGCCGTGACGGCGCGCCTGGCGCTCCACGCCCTCGATGACCGCGGGATGGAAGGTGCTCTCGTCCAAGATGGCGCCCGTCTTGCGCGCAAGCACAAACTGGATGCTCTCGAGCTGCGTCGACTGCTGGTAGCCGAGCGACTGTGCGCACTCCAGGATGACCTTGGCGGTCTCCTCGCTCACGCTGCGCTTGCGGTTGAGCGCGTTGGACACGGTCGCAGGCGAAAAACCGGTGATGCGGCTGATCTCGCGAACACTTGCTTTGGCCATTGTTCCCCCTAGCAACGGTCACGGTCGAGCATCGTGGCCTGACCGCCCCGTGACTCGACAACTAAACGACCGCAAATTCAATCTAAACAGAGTAGTAAATGTTTATTAGCTAGTTTAGCCTGTTGTCAAGCGAAGTGGCACGACTATTCCCCCAACGGGCGCATTTACTCGGTAGCTAAAAAGCCCCGTCCCAAATTGACTGCATGGGGCGGGGCGTGGAAATCTATTAGCCCAGGACGCGGGCCATACGCGCCTTGAACTCGGACAGGAAGCGCGGGGCATCCACGGTCAGCGCCACGAGTGCGCCCTTGTCGGGGTCGGTCACACGGCGCTCATCGCAGATGGTGCGGCCGCGATACTCGCCCAGCAGATCAACACGCAGATTGCAGCCGAGCGCGCCCACGAGCGTGGGGTCGATCGCCACGGCAACGGCTAGCGGATCGTGCAGTGCACAGCCACCCAGGTAGGGTGCGTTCATCTCGTACGAACCAATGTAGTGCTCGACCATGCTCGCAAACGCACAGCCCGCCATGGTGCCCGAGCCCGTCCAGCCGGCAATGTCGCGGCGCGTGAGCACCACGCGATGCGTCACATCCAGGCCCACCATAGTGAGCTTGCGGCCCGAACGCAGCACGGCATCGGCCGCCTCAGGATCGCTTGCTATGTTGGCCTCGGCGCCCGCGCTCACGTTTCCGGGCACGGTCAGGGCGCCGCCCATCACGACCACGCGACCGATAGACATCATCGCCGCCGCATCGCGCTCCAAGGCAAGTGCCAGGTTGGAGAGCGGGCCGGTCGCTACGTAGACCAGATCGGGGCCATAGGTGCGCGCGGCATCGATCAGATAATCGACCGCCGCGTTACCGTCGGCCGACGTCGCCCCCACCGGCTCGTACGGCGACGCGGGCACGCTCGCCCCGCCAATACCGTTCTTGCCGTGGATGAGCGTGGTGGACGCCGGCGGTGTATAGGGCTCAGTCGCCTTAATGGGACGATCGGCGCCTAGGTACACCGGAACCTCGGGGCGACCCAGCAGATCGAGCACCGCCAGGCAGTTGTGCGCCGATTGCTCGACGCGCACGTTGCCAAAGCACGTGGTGATGCCCACCAGCTCCACCTCGGGGCTCGCGATGGCATAGGCAAGCGCCATCGCATCGTCCACACCCATATCCAGATCAAGGATCAGCTTCTTGGTTGCCATTGTTCTACTCCGCTTCTCCGTCTTGTACTAAATCGTCTAAATCAAACACGCGCTCAACTTCGGCACGCGTGGGAATCGACTGCTGAGCGCCCAGACGCGACACCGTCACTGCCGAGGCGCGAGCACCCGCGGCCATGCACTCAAAGAGCGGCAAGCCCTCTAGACGAGCCGCCGCCAACGCGCCGATAAACGTATCGCCGGCGGCCGTGGTATCGACTACCGTGCTCGAAAGTGCCGGCATGCGCAGCAGCTCACCGCCATCGCCGAGCGTAACCGACCCGGCGCCGCCCAGCGTGATGACCGCAGCTCCGGCACCCTTGGCGAGCAGGGCATTGAGCGCCGCGACGCAGCTCGCATCATCCGCGGGCAAGATGCCCGTCAGCACCTGGCATTCGGTCTCGTTGGGACAAACCAGGTCGACCGCAGGCCAGGCCTCCGCAGGCAACTCGCAGGCAGGCGCTGGATTAAAGACCGTATAGAATCCCAGCTCGTGAGCGCAAACAAGTGCCTCGGCCGTCGCTGCAAGGTCACATTCGCCCTGGGCGATAAAGACGCTTCCGGCAGCCGGGGCAATATCGCTGGCGTCGCCGTCGAGCTCATCGGCCACCAGACAACGCAGGGCGCAGGCCACATCCTCGCCCGCAAGCGCGTGGTTGGCGCCCGGCGACAGCACGATGCGGTTGTCGCTCTCGCAGCGAATGATAGTCGCGGTACCGGTCTCCACGTCATCGCGACGCGCCACAAACTCAACGCCCACGCCGGCATCCTGAAGCCCCGCCACGAGCGCATCGCCAAACGCATCGCACCCGACCGCGCCAATCATGCACGTGCGCGCGCCCATGCGCGCAGCTGCCACGACCTGGTTGGCACCCTTACCACCGGCGTTGGTGATAAAACCGCTGCCGCCGACGGTCTCGCCCGCGCGCGGCATGCGCTCGCACGCCACCGAAAGGTCCATGTTCATGCTGCCGAACACCGCAACAATGCCGTTGTCTGCCATGGAAACCTCCTCGTCTGCGGGCCTTGCACCCACCGTCGACCGTCGATTGCGCGCCTTCGCACCTCTATAACTTTAGTTCACTTTGATGTGAACGCGCCCTTGAGGTTGCGCCAGCAGCAAGCATTCACAGGAGCAGGCAGCTACAATGAATATGTGCTGATTATTCTCGTCATTGGATGATGTTTTATGGAACAATTCCCACAATCGAGCCCGCGCGGCCCGCGCCGCGCGCCCGATAACCAGGCGCCGCACGAACGCCCGCGCGCCGACCGTCGCACCGGCGAGTCGCGCCACGCCGCAGGCTCCCATCGCGCGCCCGCCAATAAGGGCACCCACACCAACAGCGCTGCAAAAGAACGGGCGACCGCTCGCCCCAAGTCCCGCTACATTCCCGCGCTCGACGGTCTGCGTACGCTCGCCGTCGTCGCGGTGGTGCTCTATCACCTCAACCTCACGTGGGCTCAGGGCGGCCTGCTCGGCGTCACGATCTTCTTTGTGCTTTCGGGCTATCTGATCACGCGCTTGCTGCTCAACGAAGTCGCTAAGACCGGTCGCATCGACCTTAAGAGCTTCTGGATTCGCCGCATCCGTCGCCTGGTCCCCGCCGTGGTAACGGTAGTGTTCGTGACCTGCGCGCTGTGCACCATCTTTAACCACGTGATGCTCACCAAGATGCGCCCCGACATCCTGCCGTCGCTGCTGTTCTTCAACAACTGGTGGCAGATTGCCCAAAACGTCTCGTACTTCAATGCTCTGGGCGACCCCTCACCGCTCACGCACTTCTGGTCGCTAGCCATCGAGGAACAGTTCTACCTGATTTGGCCGCCACTGCTGTTTGCCATGGTATCCATGCATGTGAGCAAGCCCAACACGCGCCGCGTGGTTCTGGGCCTTGCCGCGGTATCTGCCCTCGCCATGATGGTGCTTTACAACCCTGCCGCCGACCCCAGCCGCGTGTACTACGGCACCGACACCCGCGTGTTCTCGCTGCTACTGGGTGCCTGGATGGCCTTTATCCCCGATCGCGACCTAGCGCCGGTGCGTCTCGCTCATCGTTTGGGGCTCAATCGCCTGGCTGGCGCCGCCAAGCACGGCAAGAACGCCGTGGGCAAACCTGGCGAGAAGGCCGACGAATCAGCCGAGACTGCCCCGGCACAGCCGAGCGCCCTCGTGCGCTTTTGGTCCTCGCCCGCATCCATCGATGTGTTGGGCGTCGTGGGCCTGGTTGGCCTTGCCGCCATGGTCGCGCTCACCAACGGCTACACCGCGTTCCAGTATCGCGGCGGCACGCTGTTATGCTCCATCCTCACGCTCATGGTCATCGCGGCCTGTGTGCAGCCCCAGGGAATGGTTGCCCGCGCGCTGTCCGCCGAGCCGCTCGTGTGGGTTGGCAAGCGCTCGTACAGCATCTACCTGTGGCACTATCCGCTGCTGCTGCTCATGAACCCGGTCGCCAACATCAACGATACGCCCTGGTGGCAGTACATTTTGCAGGTGCTGCTGGTGGTCGCCGTAGCCGAGTGCTCCTATCGCTTTATCGAAACGCCGTTTAGGAAGGGCGCCTTCGGCCGCACCGTCGCCGAATTCCGCGATGGCACCACCACGCCCGCCAACTGGGTGCGCGCGCACGTCCCTGTCTGCGCAGCCTGCGCCGTCGTGTTAGTCGTTGCGCTGGGCGGCCTGATCTTTGTGCCCGAGACGTCTGCGCTGAGCGGCGAGGGCGCCGAAGTTCTGAACAAGGAAGCCAAAAACACCGCGCCCACCGACCAGCAGGCGGCCGACGACACCGACAGGGACAACGACGGCTTCCCCGATGGCTCCTACGACCTGTTGATGATCGGTGACTCCGTGTCGCTGCGCGCCGTTGATTCCTTTGACGGCGTGTTCCCGCACAGCCATATCGATGCCGAAAAGGGCCGCCAGTTTGATGCGGGCCGCGCGACATTTGAGGGCTATATCCAGCAGAACCTTGCCGGCAAGATCGTGGTCTTTGCCCTGGGCACCAACGGTTTGGTAACGGACGCCCAGGTCGACGCAATCATGGCCGACGCCGGCGAGCAGCGTATTGTCGTGTTTGTAAACACGCGTAGCCCGCAGCCGTGGGTCGGGTCCACGAACCAGGCCATCGCCAACGCCGCAACGCGCTACAAGAATGTACGCGTTATCGACTGGTACGGGTACAGCGCCAACCGCAACGACCTGTTTGACGGCGACGGCACGCACCTGTCGGCCACCGGCGTGGCCGAGTACCTCAATCTCATCCACGATGCGGTCAAGAAGGACCTGCCCGTGCACCCCGAGGACCACGTCAACGATCCGCAGCCGGCAGCCGTCAAGTCCGCCGCCGATGCGCTCGTCAGTGCCCTCGCCTACAAGCCACACAAGCTGGACACCGACAAGTAACGCACAGCCAAATCTGCTTACATCCGCAGGGGGCGTCGGCCACGGCCGACGCCCCCTGCGGCAGTTAGGGACACTCCTTTTGCACCGGCACCTAGGGATACTCCTGGCGCAGCCAATGAAGACCTCTACGGATGAATTCCAAGCCGCTCCGGGCATCGTTTCCGCGCCTCGCGCCGGTAGCGCGCAGAGATGTGGTGTAAGAGGCGGGGCATGCCCCGCCTCTT
>JAXKGF010000039.1:0-9667 GCA_036550515.1 Collinsella sp. | reverse complement strand
TCGTGAGGCTGTGAGTTGAAATGAAAAAGTAAGCTTAGAGTTTACTTAGAATGTAAGTCAGCCTCTTCGTGAGGCTGTGAGTTGAAATATATTTCCAGTCGCCGATGATCGCGTTGCCATCGGTCAGCCTCTTCGTGAGGCTGTGAGTTGAAATAATAAACGCCTGGGCGCTGATCGGCGCGAGGTCTACTTCCCGACCTGCATCCGCAGCGCGTCCTTCCTGGAGAACAAGAGCTCCGGCCACTCTACGGACGGAGCTCACTCCCAGAGCCTCGCCTACAAGTTGAGGATTCCGCTGGGAGCGAAGATCCAGGACGGCCGGAGCTATGTCCCGGCGGATAAGTTCCGCCAGCTGGACGAGGATGCAGCTGCCAAGGCGTGGACGCTCCAGACCGGCGACTATGTGCTGCCTATGGCGACCGAGCTGACGGCTCCGGTCGATCAGAAGCAGATGGAGGCGCTCGGCCATCTGATCTACGTCAAGGAGTACGCGGACAACACCATCAGAGGCTCGGCCGCCGTGAAGCACTGGCGGATCGGAGGCGAATAATGGCGTTTAAACCCATCACTAACCCCAGGGGCGCCATCATCCGGGGAAAGAACGGCAAGGCCGAGCTGATCTGGAACGCCGGCTGCGCCCCGAGAATGAACGAAATGCTCAGCAAGAAGCAGGAGATCATCGACAGTGAAGTGCTCAGGCTCTGCGCTCCGATGGTTCCCAAACGCACTGGCGCCCTGGAGCGATCCGGCACGCTGGGCACCGTCATCGGCTCCGGCGAGGTGCAGTACATCGCACCATACGCCCGCCGGCAGTATTACAACACCAGCCCGACCCGCAGCTACGACTCCAGGCGTGGCGGTATGTGGTTTGAGCGAATGAAAACCGCACACAGGACGCAGATCCTGAAGCTGGTCAACAAGTAAAGGAGGTCCGACATGGTCAAGTCAATCATCGAGGGCGTCGCTGACTTCTTCAAGGACTGCCCTCTCCTCAATGCCGGAGTGTTCCGCGTGGACGCCCTGGGAGACGAGCCGCAGGAGTACACCATCGAGACGGGGATCTTCAACCCGATCATCGAGACATACATCGACGGCAGCTCTGACCGGCGCTACCAGTTCAACTTCGGCAGCCGGGAGTATTACAACATGGACCGGCTCCAGAACATCGCCAACAGCACCTTCTACGAGGACTTCGCCAACTGGGTCGAAGCTCAGGAAGCTGCAGGCAATTTTCCGGAGCTGCCGGAAGGTATGCACCCGGAACAGCTCAGCGTGCTCTCGTCTGGCTATATGTTCGACGAGTCCATGAGGAATGCACGCTACCAGATCCAGTTAGAACTCATCTATCACAAGGAGGCATAAGCACATGAAAAAGATCAACCTTCAGCTCTTTGACGAGAGCCGTGCTGCCCTGCTCCGCAATGCCATCGCGGACTATGCCGAGATCGACGGCACCTACGAGCTCATGGGCACCGGCTTTACCACTCTGGACGAGAGCCCCAACGCACAGACCGACAGCGAAACCTACATCAACGAGAGTACCGCGTCCACCGACATCACCGGCTACGAGACGGAGTTCTCCTATGAGTCCCGTCTGATCCCTTCCCAGAAGGCGATCTATAAGCTCTGGAAGATGGGCCGCGACCATGCGACCGGCACTGACGCCCAGCTGAAGTACGTCCGCGTCGAACTGTTCAACCCCATCGGCGAAGCTACTGAGGCCGCTGCCGAGTTCACCGCCCGCCTGTTCACTGTGGCCAATGAGGTCAGCGACAACTCCGGAGCAGGCGGCGAGAAGATCAGCGTCTCCGGCACGCTTCACGCGGTCGGCGATCCTATCCAGGGCAAGTTTGACACCGTGAGCAAGAAGTTCACGGCGGGCACTTTCGCCGGTAAGTACGACACCCCCGTCGCGTAAACAAGTAAACACTGGCTCCGTACTACTGGCCCAGCGAGGGCAGTGAGCGACCAGGCACCAGCAGGCGCAACGGTGCAGCCTGCTGGTGCTCTTTTTATGGCACCGACCAGAGGAGGACAACAGAATAATGGAATTGATTATTAACGACGTGAAACTCGAAGGCGATCTGATGGACGCGGACTTCATGGAGAAGTTCGAGCAGTCCATGATCAAAATGCGCGACACGGCTCAGGCCAAAAAGCGCGAGAACTTCCCGACCGCTGCGGCCAACTACCGCGCCCAGTGTGAGGTGGTCAATGTGTGCTTTGACGAGATTTTCGGCGCCGGGACGGCCGACAGGCTCTTCCACGGCAAGATGAACGTCATGGAGCACCTGAAGGCCATCGAGAAGGTCAGCGAGTGGGCTGCCAGTGAGCGGAAGACGCTCAACGACTTCACCAACCGCTACACCCAGCGCCAGCAGGCTGCCACCCGGCAGATGCAGACCGCGCAGTTCGTCTCCCAGCAGCACGGTCACGGTAAGGGTAAAAGACACTGAACCTTCTGATCGACGGCCTGCCTGAGGAGGTCGAGATCGCGGGCCAGCTGGTCCCGATCACCACGGACTTCCGCACGGGGATCCTGTTCGAGGAAGTCCTGCAAGACGGCCAGCTCGATGACCTGGAGAAACTCAGGACCGCGCTGGATCTCTACTTCCCGGGCGTCGTCTTCGATGGCGACGTGCTCGACGAGGCGATCAGCAAAATGATCTGGTTTTATCGCTGCGGCACGGATCCCGCTGAGACGACGGAAGAAGACGCCACGGACAGCAGCGACAAGGATCCGCCTTTTTCCTACGAGTACGACGCCGACTATATTTACTCCGCGTTTATGCAGGCCTACGGCCTGGATCTGGCGCGGCATCCCCTCCACTGGTGGCAGTTTCGAGCGCTTTTTCGATCGCTCCCTGAAGAGACTCAGCTGGTCAAAATCATCGGCTACCGCACGATGAAGATCCCGGCCAAGGCGTCCAAGGAGCAACGGCAGCATTATGAGCACCTGAAGCGCGTCTATGCGCTCCCTCAGTCGGCTGACCGGCAGCAGCTTGAAAGTGACCTGAACTCTCTACTCATGAACGGCGGCAACCCTGCCGTCCTTTTGACAGGAGGAGAAGGTCATGGCATCAGACGGGACTCTGAAATTTGATACAAGCCTGGACACTGGCGGCCTACAGTCCGGCATGAGCAAAGTCGCGAGCGTCGCTCAGCAGGCGCTGGGCGTATTCACCGGCCAGATGATGACCAGAGCAGTTGATGCTCTGGCCAATCTCGGCAAGTCAGCTCTCGACAGTGTGGGGCAACTGGAGCAGAACGTCGGAGGCGTGGAGACGCTCTTCGGCGATGCAGCCGACGCGGTCATCGCGTCGGCAGATCGGGCCTACCAGACGGCGGGCATGTCTGCCAATGACTACATGAGCACGGTCACGAGCTTCTCGGCGTCCCTGCTCCAGTCCCTCGGCGGAAATACCGAGGAAGCGGCCAAAGTGGCCGACATGGCCATCATCGACATGGCCGACAACGCGAACAAGATGGGGACGTCCATGGACATGATCCAGAACGCCTACCAGGGCTTCGCGAAACAAAATTACACGATGCTGGACAACCTGAAGCTCGGCTACGGCGGCACCAAGACCGAGATGGAGCGCCTCCTGGCTGATGCTGAAAAGCTGACCGGCGTCAAGTATGACATTAACAACCTGAACGACGTCTACCAGGCGATCCACGCGGTCCAGGAGGAAATGGGGATCACCGGCACCACGGCCAAAGAGGCCGCGAGTACGCTGGAGGGCTCCATGGCTTCGGCCAAGGCTGCCTGGGACAACTTCATGAACGGATCCGGCGATGCGGACCAGCTGGCGGACGCCTTCGCCACGGCAGCGGACAATATCGTCAAGAACCTCGCCGAGATCATTCCGCGCTTCGCTGAGACGCTTCCAGCGCTCGGCGGCGCTATTATTGCACAGATCCCGGGTCTGGTGGCTGCCATCGTTCCGGCCGTGCTCTCAGCAGGCCAGAGCGTCCTGAAGCAGCTCCAGGACGCGGTCCTGGACTTCGACTTCGCCGGAACAGCTGACAAGGTCGTCCAGATGATCACGGGCTTCATCGAAGGCGACGGACTGGGCTCTCTCCTGGACACTCTTGTCACAATTTTCACCGGCATCGTGAATGGCATCAGCTCCATGCTGCCGTCGCTTCTGCCTGCGCTGATCGAGCTGATCAGCTACGTTGTGACCTCACTCCTGGACCAACTGCCCGCAATCCTCGACTGCGCGCTGGAGCTGATCCTCGGTCTGGCTCAGGGCATCCTTGCGGCGCTTCCTGTACTGATCGAAGCACTGCCGGAGGTCATCAGCTCCATCGTGGAGTTCCTGATCTCGGCCATCCCGCAAATCATTGACGCCGGCATCGAGCTCCTGATGGCACTGGTGGACGCCCTGCCTGTCATCATCGACGCGCTGGTGGACGCCCTGCCTCAGATCATCAAGGCCACCGTGACGGCTCTGATCGCCGCAGCACCCCAGATCGCGAAGGCTGGCGTCAAGCTCCTGGGGGCCCTGATCGAAGCCATCCCAGTCATCGTGGTCGAGCTGGCGAAGGCCGTGCCGGACATCGTCGCGGCCATCATCGACGTGCTGGCCGAGCTTCCCGGTCTGATCGGTGAAGTCTTCGCCGAGATCGTGACGGACCTCGTCGAGTGGGGCCAGCAGATGCTCAGCAATGCCTCCACGGCCATGAGCAATATGCTCAGCCAGGTCAACAGCATCATCCAGGAACTCCCAGGCAAGATCTGGACGCACCTGGTCAATGCGGTGAACAGGGTCATCGCCTGGGGCCAGCAGATGGTCTCCAACGCTTCGACCGCAGCGAGCAATATGCTCAGCCAGGTCAACAGCATCATCCAGGAGCTACCCGGAAAGATCTGGACGCACCTGGTCAACACCGTCAATAAAGTGGTGGCCTGGGGCCAGCAGATGGTCTCCAACGCTTCGACCGCAGCGAGCAATATGCTCAGCAAGGTCTCCAGCACGCTCCAGCAGCTCCCGGGCAAGGTCTGGGACTATCTGAGCCAGGCGGCCCAGAAGGTCGTCACCTGGGGCACACAGCTGGCCCAGAAGGGCGCCGCAGCGGCGACCCAGCTGTTCAACTCCATCGTCAACGGGCTCAGCAGCCTGCCGAGCAAGATGGCGGAGATCGGCAGCAACATCGTCAGCGGCATCTGGAACGGCATCAGCTCTGGCTGGAACTGGCTGACGAACAAGGTCAGCAACCTGGCCAACAGTCTGCTGGACGCCGCGAAAGACGCCCTCGGCATCAACTCCCCGTCCAAAGAGTTCGCGGACGAGGTCGGCCGCTGGATCATGCCCGGCGTGGGCGAGGGCCTGGACAAGTCCATGCCTGCAACGCTGAAGGACATGAGGGCCAAGGCCGGCGAGCTCGTCAGTGCCATGCGGGCCGAGATGTCGGCAAGCGCCGGGCAGCTAACCGTCGGAGCTTCGCACGCTGCGGGGCTGAGAATGGCGGGCGCCGGCACTACCGTCTACAATGATAATCGCATGGAGCAGAGCAACACCTACAACGTGCCTGTGGCTACTCCTTCCGAGGTGGCCAAGAAGCAGCGCGAGGCTCTGCGGAACATGGTCGGAGGTGTGAAATGACAGTAAACGCATTAACCATCGAGCTGACCTGCAACGGCAAGACCCTCAAAATGGGACCGGGCCAGGACATTGACATCACTGCCGTGTCCGGCCTGGAGGCCTCTGAGGTGGAGATCAGCACATCAGACAACGCCCTGGTGGACGGGGCGTCTGTCGATGGCAAGAAGATCAAACCAAGGCCGATCCACATCGAGGCCAGCTTCAGAAGCAGCAAGAACAACCCGGAAAACCGGGCCAAAGTAATCAAGTTTTTCAACCCGAAGTACACCGGCAAGGCGCTCATCACCAACATGGGCGTCAGCCGCAACATCGAGTACGAGCTGGAGGGCTGGACCTTCGCAGCATCGAAGAACATGGACAGCAAGCTGAAGATCCTGGTGGATCTGATCTGTCCGGACCCGTATATGCTCAATGTGGACAACTTCGGCAAGAACATGGCGAACATCACGCCGCTGTTCTCTTTCCCCTGGATCTCCCTCCGCAAGAGGATGGAGACGGGCAAGCTGGACTACAAGCCGGAAGCCCGTGGCCTTCTCCTGGGTGGCAACACTGCCGGCTACAGAACGCTGAAGAAGGAGGTCGTGCTGAGCAACGACGGAGACGTCCCGACCGGTGTCCAGATCCAGTTCATCGCGACCAGGGGCACCGTGGTCAACCCTAAGATCACGAACACCGGCACGGGCCAGTTCATGCGCGTGAGTGTCACGATGCAGACCGGCGACGTGCTTCTCATCGACACCAACGACCGGCACCAGGTCATCACTCTGAACGGCGTCAACTACTACCAGCGCATCGACCGCCGGAGTGAGCCCTTCAAGCTGGAAGTGGGCGACAACTATCTGGAGTACGACGCGGATGGGAACTACACCAACCTGGACGTCAATCTGTTCTACACTCCGAAGTATCTGGGGGTGTAGCGCATGAATTTGATCATCCTCGACCAGAACTTCGACACGCTGGGCGTCGTCAGCGTGTTCAATACGCTCATCTGGGACCGGCGGTACTACGCCTCCGGCCTGTTCGATCTGCACACTCCCGCCGAGTTTTTCACGCTGATGAACACCGGCCGCTACCTCTACCGGAACGACCGGGACGAACTGGGCGTGATCCGCGAGGTCAACTTCGCGAGAGACGCCAAAGGCACCCGGACAGCCTACTGCAAGGGCTACTTCTCTGAGGAACTCCTGAACGGCCGCGTGCTCAACACGCAGATCAGCCTCACCGGCACGCCGGAGGTCATCGGCCGGAAGATGGTGGACCGCTACGTGATCAACCCGACCGATGCCGGCCGGAAGATCTCCCAGGTCAAACTGGGCGAGCCGAAGGGCATCGGCGCGAGTGTCACGGTTACGGCTACCGGCGACAACCTGGGCGACAAGCTCTATGAAATCGAGAAGACCCAGGAGCTCAGCCACCGGCTGCGCTACGACTACCTGAACAACGACCTCATCTTCGAGGTGTGGAAAGGCAAGGACAGAACGGACGACCAGACTGAGAACAGCTGGGCCATCTTCTCGGACAGCTTCTACAACGTCAAGAACGCCGTCTACGACCGGGATGAGTCCGAGTATAAGAACTTCGCCTACGTCGCCGGCGAGGGAGAAGGCTCCGCCCGTGTCATCGTGGAGGTGGATCTCCGCAGCAGTGCGGACGAGGAGCGCCGGGAGCTCTACGTGGACGCCCGGGATCTCCAGAGCACCTACCAGGACGACGCCGGCGACGAGCACACGTACACGGCCGACCAGTACAAGGCGCTGCTTCGTCAGCGCGGTCTGGAGAAGCTGGCCGAGTACCAGAAGATCGAGACCGTCAACGGCGACGTGGATCCCAACGCCAACCTGACCTACGGCGTGGACTTCGACCTGGGCGACCTCTGCACCTACCGCTACGCAGACGTCGGCATCGAGACCACCAAGCGAATCACCGAGATCCAGGAGGTCTACGAGGGCAGCAAGCAGACCCTCTCCGTCGTCTTCGGCAATGACCAGATGACCAGCATCACGAAAATCATCCAAAGGGAGGTATTTTAACATGGCCCTGAGATACGGCTATTTTGACTCGGAGATCACCGGCGTGGACTCCGAGGGTATGCCTATTTTTGACAGAGCAGAGACGTCGGAACTGTTCCGCCTGCTCTTTTCCAAACTGCTGACCAATGGCGTTCTGGCCAAGCCTGCCGACTGCTTCAAAGTGCTGGCAGGCGACACTGGCCTGAGCGTCACGGTCCGCCCTGGCTTCGGCCTGATCAACGGCGCCTTCGCCTATGATCCTGCCCCTGCCACTTTCCAGCTGGCCGCAGCTCCAACGAGCTACAGCCGCATCGACCGTGTCGTGCTGCGCTGCAACTATCTGGAGCGCCTCTGCGAGATCATCGTGAAGACTGGCACGGCAGCGGCAACGCCCCAGGCTCCAGAGCTCATCCAGCCCGTCAGCGGCGACTACTACGAGCTGGGCCTGGCAAACGTAACGGTCAGCGCCAACCAGACCGTCATCACTCAGAGCTCCATCAGCGACACCCGCCCCAACAGTGCAGTCTGCGGCTACATCACCCAGTTCATCGACAGCATCGACACCGAGGCCTTCTATGACCAGTTCAATGCCTTCTATGCTGAGTTTGTGGCCAAGTCCAACGCCAGCTACTCCCAGTTCGAGCAGATGGCCAAGGCAGCCTATGACGGCTTCACGGCTGCCATCGACGGATACATCGAGGCGCTGGAGACCAAGGGCAACACAGATCTGACCGCCGTCACGGAGGCCATGAAAGAGTTCCAGCGCACCAGCCAGAACGCTTTCAACGAGTGGTTTGCCACCGTGCAGGGCCTTCTGGACGAGGACGTCGCCGGCAGGCTCATCAACAAGACGAGCGATCTGGACGAGCGCCTGACCGCTCTGGAATACATGATCATCCACAACGATCTGTTCACTCACGTCGTTGACGATGACGGCAACCCGATCCTGGACGACGATGGCAACGCGATCATCGGCGACTGGAAATATAAAACCGCATAAGGAGGAACATTATGCAGATTGACGTAACAAACGGCAAACGCTTCACAGAGTACGACGCGCTGGCTGCCGTAGCCAGCGGGGAGGACGTTCTCCTGGTACGACTCGCAGACGGCACAGGCGTCAAGAGGATCCCTATCAGCGCCATCAAGGCCTTCATCAATGGAGACCTGGACACGCTGGAGACTGAGGACAAGACCAGCCTGATCGCCGCCATCAACGAAGTCTTCGGCCTGGTAGGCACCAACGCCCAAGACATCAAAGCCCTGAAGGAGCTGACCACAATGCTCGGCCAGACTGGGGCATCCAGGGCCAACTCCTTCATCTATGAGCACGACCTCGGCACCAGCTTCACCGCTGAGCAGTCCGCCGACATCCGTACCGGCAAGTTTGAGAAGGTCCGCACTGGCGGCTACTGGACCATCAACGGCCGCAAATACTGGGCCGCCCATGCTGACTACCGTCTGCACTGCGGCGACACCGAACTGACCACCCACCATATGCTGGTCATCCCCGACAAGTCCTTCTATAACGGCGTGATGAATGACACTAACGTCACGACCGGCTCCTACTACGGCAGCAAGATGAAGACCTCCGGCCTGGCCAACGCTCTGGCCACTGTCAAGGCTGACTTCGGCGCAGACCACATCCTGACTCACAGGATCCTCCTGGCCAACGCTGTCAGCAATGGCGCCAGCTCCGGCTGGGCATGGTACGACAGCCAGATCGACCTGATGAACGAGCACATGGTCTACGGCTCCTACGCATGGGGCGGCGGAGCGCAGAACGGCTACGACGTCGGGGCAGACAAGAGCCAGCTGGCTCTGTTCCAGGCACGCCCGGATCTGATCACGAACAGAGAGAGCTGGTGGCTGAGAGACGTCCGGTCGGCGACGCATTTCTGCCTTGTCCTCTCCGTCGGTTCGGCCGACGCCTGGGACGCCTCGAACTCCCTCGGCGTCCGCCCGGCTTTCCTGATCTATTGATCAAAAATCCCGGCCCCTCGTGGGCCGGGTAAATCTAATCAAGGAGATAAGATAGCGTGTCAG
>JAXKGF010000038.1:0-12918 GCA_036550515.1 Collinsella sp. | reverse complement strand
TACTCCAACGACGAATTCTAGGCGGTGTCCCCTCCCTTTCAAGAAAGAGAAGAGGCGGGGCATGCCCCGCCTCTTACACCACATCTCTGCGCGCTACCCTGACGCACGGATTGTTGACACCGATGAACTCGATATTGCTACCCTGTTTGATGTTGAACAGCCATCGAGTTTGCTCAACCCGCCAGTTAGTCTTATCGTTCACGTAGACCGTACCATCGATGTAGATCCTCACAGGATTAATCCGAGACGCATCCGGCGCGTCGATGGTGTAACCCGAAGATGGCGTGACCTCACCCTCAGCCGTCTTAAGTACGTAACTGCCCGGCTCGGTGATTTGGACGGGTTCGTTGTTGGCCTGCTTAAGCGACAGCACCTCCGCCCTCACCCCGTCGGGCATAACCTGCGTCTCGGCGTTTGCCACGGCCGGCGTCGCCACGAGCGCGCATGCCACGGTTGCGATACCCAGCAGACGCATCAACGCAGCGCGCATCCCCATCTTCTTCTCCTTCATCGTTCAGCTCCCCTTGCCCCTATGCTTTCGCGATGTCCGATATCGCTTGGCGCGGCCGGCATGGTTCTTCGCCAGCCGCCAGCTCAAATTGACATATATATCCACCTGGTATTGTGCAACCGCATGTTTTGACACCCTGCCGCTCGGCGCGAGTTGCGTACCGTGGGGCGCAAATGGAACGCACCCCCGCGGGTGGCGCGTGCACGATGTGGCAAAATCGAGGTACTAAGGGGGGCCAATATGCTCAAAATCATCGCCTGCGACGACGACGTCGCCTTTCTAGATAACCTGCACCGCATGATCAACCGCTGGTCGGCCGAGACGGGTACGGCGGTCGATGTTGCACTCGTTACGCGCGGCGAGGACCTGCTGGCACGCCATGCCGCATCGCGCGCCGACATTATCATGCTCGACATGATCATGCCGCTCGTCAACGGCATGGACACCGCCCGCGAGCTGCGCCAATCCGATACCGCCGTGCACTTGGTGTTTCTGACCTCATCGCCCGAGTTCGCGCTTGAGTCCTACGAGGTCCGCGCCTTCGACTACCTGCTCAAACCCGTGACCTACGAGCGCGTGGCGCAACTGCTCGACGAGCTGTCGAGCCTGCGTCCGGCAGCGACCGACGAACTCGTCATCAAGACGTCCTTTGGCTACCATGCCCTGCGCCTATCCGATATCGAATATGCCGAGGCCCGCAACAAGCACGTGGTCTTCCACCTGCGCGATGGCCGCGATATCGAGGCGCTCGAGCCGTTCCGCAGCATCGAGGACCGACTGGCCCAAAACGCGACCTTCTTTAAGTGCCACCGCAGCTACCAGGTCAATCTGCGCAATATCGACCACTTTAACCGCACGGAAATCGTCATGCGCTCGGGCGCGTGCATACCGCTCGCGCGCAGCTGCAAGCAGGGATTCCAAGAGCCTACTTTGCGGTACGGTTCGAGGGCGGGAGACGCTGATGCTTTCCTCGGCAGAACTGGTACTTTGGGCAATCCACCATGCGACGACGTTGCTCTTTGGCGTCTTTGCCTCGGCGGCGCTGTGCGGTGTCGAGATCAACCGCCGCCATTCGCTCGAGCTGGTGGGGGTCGGCGCCGTAACCGGCACCGCTTTTGCGATTGCCAACCTCGTCGGTGGTGAGCTGCTTGCCCGACAGGCCTATCCACTCGTCGTGCATCTGCCGCTTGTCGTCTACTTGTGCGTACGCTATCGCCTGAGTCCGCTGCTCGCCATCCTGGGCGTTACCAGTGCCTACCTGAGCTGCCAGTTTAGCAACTGGATGGGCATCGCCGCATTCGCCGCCACCGATTCACAAGTCGCGTACTACGTGGCACGCATCATCACCACGCTCGGCGTCTTTGCCATCTTGTTGCATTGGGCAAGCGAGATTGGCCCCCGCCTGGCAATCAAAAGCCCCACCGAGCTGGAGATTCTGCTCATCCTGCCGCTCGTCTACTACATCTTCGACTACGCCACCAACGTCTATACCACGCTCTTCCACTCGGGCTCGGTGGTAACCGTTGAGTTTTTGGCGTTCGCCCTCTGCGCCTTCTACCTTATGTTTCTTGCCGTCTACCTTCGCGAATACGAGGCAAAGGAAATCGCCGAGCGCGAGCGCTGGATGCTCGCGACCCGCGACAGCGCGGCCATCAAAGAGCTCGAAGCCTGGCGCCAGTCCGGACGCGAGCTCTCGGTTCTCCGTCACGACATGCGCCACTACCTGCGCGGTCTAGCGACCCTGATCGAAGAGGGTCACACCGATGAGGCGCTCGAGCGCATCGACGCGCTCTGCGAGGCCAACGACCGCACCGCCGTGCGCCGCTACTGCGCCAACGAAACGGTCAACATTGCGCTCTCGTCGCTTTCCGCAGACATCAACGCGCACGGCATCACCGCCGACCTGCGCGCCGCCGTGCCCGAAACCGTCCACGTGAGCGATGTCGATCTGTTCAGTGTGGTATCGAACGCCCTGGACAATGCCATCGCCGCAGCGAACGCCGCCCCCGAAGGCAAGCGGTTTGTCGACCTGGACCTTCGCTACGAAGACGGTCAGCTTCTATTGCTGGTTTCCAACACGTTTGGCCGTGCGCCGCACATGGTCGACGGCATGCCCGTGGCTCAGCACACTGGGCACGGCTTTGGCACCAAGAGCATTAAGCTTGCCGTCGAGCGTATGAACGGCAACTGCCAGTTCCGCATTAACGGCGACCGGTTTGAGCTGCGCGCCGTGATGTAGGGGCTGCCGCCAGCCTCGCTACAGCGGTGCGGCCGCCGGGGTCAGCTGCTTAATGTAGGCCCACATGCGCTGCTTGGCGGCCTTGTCGGTGAGCGCCGCCTCAAAACCGTCGAGCGCCAGCACGCGGCGCCCCTGCACATGGGCGACTAGGCCGGGCTTGAGCATGGCGGTGTCAAAGTCATCAATTGCCACAAGCATATCGGCATAGGTCTCGCGCATGACATCGGCCGCACTGTTGTCCAGCAGCAGCACCGCCTCGGGGTCCAAGGTCTCCAGCGCCTCGCGGAACAGGTCGCACGTCAGGGCCTCGCCCGCCGCGACCGCTCCGTCGCCCGCGCCGGCGACGCTTGCCAGCACGCAAAAATCCTCGGGGGCATATCCGATGGCGCCGAGCGCCTTGCGCAACGCGGCGCCATCCGCGCCGGCAGCCAGCTCGCCGCCCGAGCACTCGGCTTCATCCAAATCGCCTTTGACCAGCACAATCGGCGAGCACGCATTGCCCGCGATACGCACACCGCGATCTGCAAGCGACGCGAGCTCCTGCTCGGTCGCCTGAGCGATGGCTTCTTTTTTCTGGCTTTGTGACGTGGGCATGCGCTCTCCAATCGTTTGCGTGCCCACCATTATATAAAAGAGCCGCCCGCGAGTGGTTGCTTTGCGAGCCGCTGGGTATAAGCACGGTCGTACTGAGTTTTACGCGGCCGAGCCGCGTCGCATTATGGAGGTCACCATGGCTGACATTAAGCAGATTACCCCCGAGAACTTCGACGCTGTCGTCAACGATAGCCTGCCCGTACTGGTTGATTTTTGGGCCCCGTGGTGCGGCCCCTGCCGCTCGCTCTCGCCCATCGTAGACGAGGTTGCCGACGAACTGGCCGGCAAGCTGGCCGTGGCCAAGTGCAACGTCGACGACAACCAGGACCTGGCCATGAAGTTTGGCGTCATGAGCATCCCCACGCTGATCGTCTTTAAGAACGGCGAGGAGATCGACCGCTCGGTCGGCGCCTTACCCAAGGCAAGACTTCAGGCACTGCTGGAGAAGCATCTGTAATACGCTTGTTACTTGTCTGCCGTCCATGAGCGGTTTTGCACCGCTCGCCGGAGTGCCAAACGCAAGGCATGCGACCACGGATAGTATGGTAGACACAAACAGCCCCCAGTGAACGGGTGCGAGTCAGACGGACTCGCACCCGTTTTCTTATGCGGCGGCGCCCAAGGCGGGCGTAGTAGAATCTGAACCACCATATCGCCCCGCACAAAAGGAGATTCCCATGCATGACGTCGGAATGAACATGAGCCAGCTTGCCATGAGCGTCAAGCAGGTCGACGACACCATTGAGCTCGCTCACGAGTGGAGCCATCAGCTGCTGCATGCGACCGAGAACTTTGACATGGAGCGCATTGGCGCCAAGCTCGAGGCCGCCATGTCTGCGCTGCACGAGGCGCACGATGCGCTCGAGGGCTACGAGGAGGCCATCGAGGCAGATCATAACTCCGTCGGCTCTGTGAAACTGGTGTAACGTGGCCGAGCACGAGCACGCGCACGCGCACGCTTACGGTGCGGACGACGATGCGAGCTGCCGTTGCAGCGGCTCCAGCTCCGAGCTGGTCCGCTTTTCGGTCACCGCGCCCGACGACCTGCTGCGCCGCTTTGACGAGCAGATCGCGCGCCGCGGTGACGTGGCCAACCGTTCCGAGGCCGTACGCGATCTGATTCGCGCCTCGATCGCCAAGGAGCAGATGCGCACGCCCGACGAGCAGGTCATCGGTTCGCTCACCATGATCTATGACCACCATACCGGCGATCTGACGCGCCGTCTGGACGAGGTGCAGCACGACTACACCGACGAGATTGTCTCGACCATGCACGTGCATCTGGACCACCACAACTGCCTGGAGATTCTTGCGCTCAAGGGTCGCGGCAAACGCGTCTACGAGCTGGCGGACCGGTTGCTGGGGCTGCGCGGCGTTAAGCACGGCGAGCTCACCTGCGCCGCCACCAAGCAAAGCCTGGGGCTGTAACGGGATTTCCCGCAGCGCACCTGCCATAAAGGGACAGGTTTTAATGAAGGAGGGTCGCATGCGGCATGTGCATATTCACGTGACGGGCATTGTGCAGGGCGTTGGCATGCGGCCATTTGTGTATCGCGAGGCTATGGCGCATGGCATTTGCGGCTGGGTGCTCAACGCGGGCGATGGCGTGCACATCGAGGCGCATGCTTCGGTCGAGGCACTCGACGGCTTTGTCGCCGCGCTGTCGAAGCACGCGCCTGCCGCGGCCCGCGTTGAGCATGTCGCTGTTGCAGACCTGAAGCCCGACACTTGGGATGCCGACGATGAGCAGGCCTTTCGTATCGTAGCGTCGCAGGATCAGACCGTGCACACGACGCTCATCTCCCCCGATATCGCCACCTGTGACGACTGCCTGCGCGAACTGTTCGACCCCGCCGACCGACGCTATCACTACCCCTTTATCAACTGCACCAACTGCGGGCCGCGCTTTACCATCATTCGGTCGCTGCCTTATGACCGAGCGGCCACGTCGATGGATTGCTTTCCCATGTGCCCCGAGTGCGCCGCAGAGTATGGCGACCCGCTTGACCGGCGCTTTCATGCGCAGCCCGATGCCTGCTTTGACTGCGGGCCACATATTACCTGGCGCGAGGCGGCGGGCGACATGGAGCTCGGGGGCTCGGGGGCGACTCCAGCCGTCGGCAGCACGCGCGAAACCAGCGATGCCATTATTGACCGCTGTGTCGAGCTGCTGGCCAGCGGCGGTATTGTCGCCATCAAGGGCCTGGGCGGATTCCATCTGGCCTGCAACGCCGCCAATGAGCAGGCGGTGGTCGAGCTGCGCCGTCGCAAGCGCCGCAGCAACAAACCGCTTGCCGTTATGGTGCGCAGCCTTGCCGATACTGAACGCCTGTGCCACGTCGATGATGCCGAGCGCGGAGTGCTGGCCGGCAGCATCCGCCCCATCGTGCTGTTGCGCCGGTGTGCTGTTGGCGAGGGAGATTCCCCCGACGCCCTTACACTCGCGCCATCCGTCGCGCACGATCTACCCGAGCTCGGCGTCATGCTCCCCTATACGCCGCTTCAGCATCTGCTGCTTGCCGCGGCAGAAGTCCGCGGTTTGCACGCACTCGTCATGACCAGCGGAAACCTGAGCGAGGAACCTATCGAAACTGATGACGGCCTTGCTTGGGAACACCTCGTTGCCGCCGGCATTGCCGACGCCCTGCTCGGCAACGACCGTGCGATTCTCTCACGCTACGACGACTCCGTGGTACGCGTGGTCGGTGGAGTCGTTATGCCCGTGCGCCGCGCTCGCGGATATGCGCCGCAGCCGCTGACGTTGCCGACGCTCGACGCCGTCGCGCCGTGCGTGCTCGCCTGCGGCCCACAGCAAAAGGCAACGATCGCGCTCACGCGTGAAGGGACGAACGGTGAGGCAACCTGTTTTGTGTCACAGCATATTGGCGATGTCGAAAACGGCGAGACCTTCGATGCCTGGAACGCCGCGCGCACGCGCTTGGAAGCTCTCTTTGACTTGACGCCCGCCGCGCTGGCCTGCGACCTGCACCCCAGCTACCTATCGAGTCAGTGGGCGCGCGAGCAGGCGCGAAAATGCAATCTGCCGCTTATCGAAATCCAGCATCATCATGCGCACATCGCGAGCGTAATGGCTGAGGCTATCGCCGCGGGCCAGCTCACAACCGACGCGCGCGTGCTCGGCATTGCCTTCGATGGTACGGGGGCGGGCACCGACGGAACCATTTGGGGCGGCGAGTTCCTTGTCGCCGGCCTTGCCGATTTTGAACGCGCCGCTCACCTGCGCACCTGGGCGCTGCCAGGCGGTGCCGCATCCGTGCGCGATGCCCGGCGCAATGCCTTTGCCCTGCTGAGCGAGCTCGGCCTGCTCGAGCACCCAGGTGCCGCGGGACTATTGGGCACCCTCGACGAGCAGACGCGCAGCATCACGACTACGATGATCGAGCGGAACATCAACAGCCCACGCACGAGCAGTATGGGGCGTCTCTTTGACGCCGCCGCTGCAGTTTTGGGCATTTGCGGGCAGGCAACCTACGAAGGCGAACCCGCCATCGAACTCGAAGCCGCCGCCTGGCGCGCGCTCGGCGGTAAGCCCGTTCGTCTCGACGGCAATCACACAGGCGTATTCATGCCTGCCGACAACTCCCCCATCTTGGACCCCCAACCGCTCATCGAAGCTCTTCTGGATGGAATCGAGGCAGGCGCGCCGGCCGACAGGCTCGCCCTCGGATTTCACATCGCCATTACGCACGCTACGACCCACATCGCACGCGAAATCTGTGCGCGCGAAGGCCTCGATACCGTCGCGCTCTCGGGCGGTGTGTTCATGAACCGACTTCTGCTCCAGCTCCTTACCCACGAGCTCAAAGACGCCGGTCTTACCGTCTTGGTCCCCCACGCCGTGCCCGTCAACGACGGCTGTATCGCCTACGGTCAGGCCGCCATCGCTCGCGCTTGCCTCGCGCAGACGACACGGGTAGGCTGTTTTGCCAGCCTGCGCGCCGCCGTCTCACAGGTGTAACGCGTTTGCTCGTGACTCCCGCGAGCGCTACCATCAACTGATGGGTAATTAGGCGCCTATCCAGCGCAAAACGTATAAAAGGGAAACATTATGTGCCTTGCCGTTCCCGGTAAAGTGGTCAAACGCGACGACGACCTTAAGGCGACCGTCGACATGATGGGCATCGAGCGCCCCGTTTCGCTGCGCCTCGTGCCGACGGCGCAGGTCGGCGACTATATTCTCGTGCACGCCGGCTTTGGCATTCAGATTGTCGACGAGCAGGAAGCCCAAGAGACACTCGAGCTCGTCAACACCATGACCGAGCTGGCCGAAGAGGACCAGCTCGCCACCAACCCGGCCGAGGCATACTAGTGGCGGCGGCGCAGCCGGTTCGCTCCGGTATCGACTTTTCGGCATTTCGCGACCCCAAGCTGGCTCGCGAGCTCATCGATCGTATTCATGAGCTTGTCGGCAACCGCAGCATCAACCTTATGGAAGTCTGCGGTACGCACACCGTGAGCATTGGCCGCTATGGCTTTCGCTCCATTATGCCGACGGGACTCAAACTGCTAAGCGGCCCGGGGTGCCCCGTTTGCGTCACCGCCAACCGCGACATCGATCATGCAATCGCGCTTTCCAACATGGACGGCGCCATCATCACCACCTTTGGCGACATGATGCGCGTGCCCGGATCGTCCACCTCGCTTGCCGCGCAAAAGGCGGCGGGGCGCGACATCCGCATCGTCTACTCTCCGCTCGACGCACTCGACATTGCCGAGCAAAATCCCGAACGCCCGGTCATCTTTATGGGCGTCGGCTTTGAGACCACAACGCCCACCATTGCCGCCGCTATCCTGGAGGCCGACGCGCGCGGGCTCCAGAACTTCTCGGTCTACTGTGCTCACAAGACCACGCCGCCGGCTCTGCGTGCGATCTCCAACGACCCCGAGACGACCATCGACGGCTTTATCCTGCCTGGTCACGTCGCTACCATCACAGGCCTGGCACCCTTTAGCTTTTTGGTCGACGAGTTCAATACCCCGGGCGTGGTCACGGGATTTGAGCCGGTCGATATCCTGCAGGGCATCTGCATGCTGGTCCAGATGGTTGTCGAGGACAAGCCCGCGATTGGCAACGCCTACCGCCGTGGCGTCAACGCTGGCGGCAATCCCGTAGCTCGCCAGCTGGTCGAGCAGGTATTTGAGCCGTGCGACACCACGTGGCGCGGGCTGGGACCGATTGCCAACTCGGGTCTTTCCATCCGACCCGAATTCGCGCGCTTTGATGCCGACGCCCGCTTTGACGTGCCCATTGAACCGACGGTCGAGCCACGCGGGTGCCGCTGCGGCGACGTGCTGCGCGGTGCCATCACGCCGAGCGACTGCCCGTTGTTCGGCCACGCATGTACGCCCGAACACCCCGTCGGCCCCTGCATGGTGAGCTCTGAAGGCAGCTGCGCGGCGTACTACCGTTACCGCGACTATTAGATTCCGCCGTTCTAATGAACGGCGGACCGGCCGACGCTGCGCACCATTCAGGCGAGCGATTTGCCTTTCAATCGTCGGCTGCGGGCAAAAGCCCAGCAGCCTCCTCTTTCAAGGCAACTCACTTCGTCTGAATGGCGCTCGCTGACTTTTACTTAACATCGATTCTGCCACACTCGGCTATTGCCGATTCCACCCACGATTGGAGTTTTCGATATGTCCCGTACTGCCACCGATAGCACTGTCCTGCTGGGCCACGGCTCCGGCGGCCAGATGATGAAGCGCATTATCGATGAGGTCTTTCTGGATGCCTTTGGGTCGCCCGAGCTGCTTGCGGGCAACGATGCCGGTGTCGCCGCGCTGCCCGCAAGCGGGCGAATCGCCATGTCAACCGACAGCTTTGTGGTGACGCCGCAGTTCTTCCCCGGCGGCAATATCGGCCGCCTCGCCGTATGCGGAACCGTCAACGACGTCGCGACCTCGGGCGCCAACGTGCGCTACCTATCGTGCGGCTTTATCCTCGAAGAGGGCTATCCCATGGACAAGCTGCGCCAGATTGTACAGACCATGGCCGAAACGGCACATGAGGCAGGTGTGAAGATTATCACCGGCGACACCAAGGTGGTCGAGCGCGGCGGTGCCGACGGCGTCTACATCAATACCGCCGGCGTGGGCGAGGTGCCCGCGGGCGTGGCGCTCAGCGGTGCAAACTGCCAGCCCAGCGATGTCATCTTGGTCTCGGGTACGCTGGGCGACCACGGCATCGCCATCATGAGCCAGCGCGAGGGCTTGGCGTTTTCGAGCAACATTGAAAGCGACGCTGCGCCGCTCAATCATCTGATTGCCGACGTGCTCGCCGCCGCCCCCGACACCCGCTGCTTCCGCGACCCCACGCGCGGTGGCCTGGCATCCACGCTCAACGAGTTTGCCCAGGCCAGCGGCGTTGCCATGGAGATCGACGAGGATGCCGTGCCCGTGCGCCCCGACGTGCAGGCGGCATGTGAGATGCTCGGCTACGACGTTCTGCAGGTAGCAAACGAAGGCAAGATGGTCGCCGTGGTGCCGGCCGAGCAGGCCGATGCCGCGCTGGCGGCTATGCGCGCCGCGCGCTACGGCGAGAATGCCGCCATCATCGGTCGCGTGCTGCCGCTTGCCGAGGGCGCTCGACCCGCCGTGCGCGTACGCACCGGCTGGGGATCGACCCGCATCCTCGACATGCTCGTGGGAGAGCAGCTGCCGAGAATTTGCTAGGGCGGAATCGCGCGGTCGGCGCGATGTGGCTTGATATCCCTGGAGATGTTCAGATTCCAAGCGCGCCCAACGCGGAAGCCCAGTATTATGAGGTGCGTTTTGAAACCCAATGACGGGAGCTTTCATGGCAGCAGCTTTTTCCCATGTGATCTTTGACCTGGACGGCACCATCCTCAACACGATCGAGGACCTGGCGGCCGCCGGCAACCACACCTGCGAGATGCACGGCTGGCCCACGTTTGCCGTGGACGAGTACCGCTACAAGGTGGGAAACGGCATGCTCAAGCTGGTCGAGCGCTTTATGCCCGCCGAGTACGCGGGCGACGGCCGCATGTTTGAGCAGACGCTTGCTGAGTTTAGAGCTTATTACGGCGAGCACAAGGAGGACCACACCTCACCCTACGCCGGCACGATTGAGATGCTCGACCGTCTGCGCGCAGCGGGCGTTCAGCTTGCCGTGCTCACCAACAAGGATCATATTTCGGCAGCCCCGCTTATCGAGAAATACTTTGGCTCTGAGCGCTTTGCGCTGGTGCAGGGCCGTGTCGATGCGTTTCCGCCCAAGCCCGAAGCACCCGTCACGCTGCATGTGATGGAGGAGCTGGGCGCCGATCCGGCAACCACGCTCTATGTGGGCGATTCCAATGTCGATATCCTGACCGGCCACAACGCCGGCCTTAAGAGCGCGGGCGTCAGCTGGGGCTTCCGCGGCCGCGCAGAGCTGGAGGCCGCCGGCGCCGACTACGTGGTGGACACCCAGGCAGAGCTCGCGGCGCTGGTGCTGGGCGAGTAGCGGAGCCGCCGCTTAACGTAGCTGCGACAATTCTTCCGCACGGAAAGCGCATCCCGTTTTGGAGCTCCGGAATGGGATGCGCTTTCCGCTTGAGCCCCATCGGGGAAACCGCATCCCGTTTCAGAGCAATATTCCGGGTCGCGCTTTCCGCAACCCACCCCATCCGGAAACCGCGACCCATTATTCGCCCAAATACCGGCTCGCATTTTCCCGAGCATTCGATGCAACGCTGGTGCAAGGAGTGTCCCCAACTGCCGGCAGAAAAGGAACGTCCCCAAGTGCCGCAAGAGTGTCCCTTTTGACTAGTCATTTAAGAACGTCCCCAATGACTAACTCCAGCGATGGCAACGGCACAGGTAGAGGACGGACAGCGAAAACGCCCCTAAGCGAGCAAGGTGACGTGAAATGAAAGGGCGCTGACCTTCTGGTCGCGCCCTTGAAATTGAACGTCAGATTGCCGCTTAGGGGCGTTTGCAGCGTCAACTGGTTACGCGGTTCGTAGAACCGCGTAACTCCCCTAGCTCATCATGGCATTCATCATCTCGTTGGTTGCGGAATCGTCAGCAGACCACTCGCCGTCGTCATTGCAGGAGTACTTGAAGGTGACCTTGGTGTCCTTGGTCTTAGCAGCCTTGGTCACATCGACCATAACCTGACCGGCCATCTTGTACAGCTCGTCATCGGAAGGCATCGAATCGAGCGCGGCGACCTTCTCCTGATACTGGGTGGCAAAATCCTCAACGATCTGGTTCATGGACTTGCAGGTAATGGTGACCTCGGCAGTTGCGGTACCCTTGTCCTCGTCGACCGTCACGTCGCCGATCTTGTAGTCAAAGCCCTCGAGATAGCTCTTAGCGTACTCCTTGGGATCGATGCCCAGCTGCTCGAACTCGTCGCCCGAGGCCTCTTCCAGGCCGGCGAGGAAGTCGTCGCCACCGTTCTTGACCTCGTCAAACTGCGTCGTAAGATCCTCGGTGATAAGCTCCTCAACCGAAGGACCTCCGCAGCCGGAAAGCACAACCACGCACGCGACCAGAACAGCCATCAGGGGCGCAAGCAGCAGCTTCTTCTTCATGACATTCCTCCCAACAAGCGGCACCGCGCTTCCTGACGCGGTGCACGTCGTAACAATAAGGCCATACTAGCCGATAACGAACACCCCCGGCAAAGCAAAGGCGCAGTCGGCTCGATTTATCGTCCGAACGGTTTACCGGTCCGCCCAACGCGCAATAAAACGTTCCGCCGCATTGTAATAAAAAAGGTGGCCGGATAACCCGACCACCCTTGCACATCCTTTGGATGTCGCAGTCTACTTGCGGACGACCTTAACGATGGCGTCACCAGCAGCGACGGCAGACTCGGCCTCGACGGTAAGCTCGACGTCGGCGAACTCAGCGGTGTTGGACACAGCCACGACGACGCAGTCCTTGTAACCGGCAGCAGCGATCTTGGTGCGGTCGATCTTGAGGATGGGCTGGCCGGCCTTCACGACGTCGTCAGCCTTGACGAAGCCCTCGAAGCCGTCGCCGTTCATGTTGACGGTATCGACGCCAACATGCACCAGAACCTCGATGCCGCTATCGGACTGCAGGCCCACGGCGTGACCCATGGTGACGGTCACCTTGCCGTCGCAGGGAGCGTAGACCAGATCGTCCTCGGGCCACACGGCGCAGCCCTTGCCCAGGACCTCGCCGCCAAAGACGGGATCGGGCACGTCGGCCATCTTGATGACCTTGCCCTTGACGGGCGAGCACAGCACGTCGGCGCCGGCAGAAGCAGAGATGGAGGCAGGAGCAGCGGCGGCCGCGGGCTCAGCCTTCTTCTTAAACATGTCAAACAGACCCATACGTTTTCTCCTCTTGATTAAGCGCAACGTTATGCGCATGCTTATGGTGATTATAGTGCCAAATGGTTCAAATACTAAGGTGGGGACTCGAATCGCGAGCCCTTTCAAGCCCTTCCCAAAACCTTTTCCCCAGTGGCGCTCATATTGTCGATTAATCCTCGATAAGCCCCAGACGAGCAAAGGCGTTCCAGATGCCGTCGTCATTGACGTCGGTGGTCACGTAGTCGGCGGCCGGTCCGGCG
>JAXKGF010000037.1:0-9334 GCA_036550515.1 Collinsella sp. | reverse complement strand
CCCCCGCCGCACGTAGTGCGCAGCGGGGGTTCTTTCATGTCCGAGGGCGTCCGCGAAGGTCAGCCCTCAGATCCTGCGGTGGGAGACCTAGGCCTCGTTGTACACCGTCTTGAGCTTCAGCAGGTGAGCGTAGCGGTCCATAGCGGCCTGCTCGTTCTCCTTGAAGAGCTCCTCGGCGCGCTCGGGGAAGGAACGCGTCAGCGAAGCGTAACGGGCCTCGTTCATCAGGAACTCCTGATAGCCGCCCGCGGGCTCCTTGGAATCGAGCGAGAACTTCTTACCGGCAGCAGCCTCGGGGTTGAAGCGGAAGAGGTTCCAGTAACCGCACTCGACAGCCTTCTTCATCTCGGCCTGGCAGTTCTGCATGCCGCCCTTCTTGATGGAGTGCATCTCGCAGGGGCTGTAGCCGATGATGAGGGACGGGCCGTCGTAGGCCTCGGCCTCATGGATGGCCTTGAGGGTCTGAGCCGGGTTGGCGCCCATGGCGACCTGCGCCACGTAGACGTAGCCATAGCTCATAGCGATCTCGGCCAGGGACTTCTTCTTGGTCACCTTACCGGCAGCGGCGAACTGAGCGACCTGGCCCAGGTTCGAGGCCTTGGAGGCCTGACCGCCGGTGTTGGAGTAGACCTCGGTGTCGAAGACGAAGACGTTGACGTTGTGGCCGGAAGCCAGGACGTGGTCCAGGCCACCGAAGCCGATGTCGTAGGCCCAGCCGTCGCCGCCGAAGATCCAGAAGGACTTCTTGGTGAGGTAAGCCTTGTCGGCGAGGATCGCCTTGGAAGCGTCGCAGCCGCACTTCTCGAGCTCGGCAACGTAGGCAGCAGCAGCGGTCTTGGAGGCCTCGGCGTCGTTGACGGAGTCGATCCAAGCCTGGCCGGCGGCCTTGAGCTCATCGGACGGACCATCGGCAGCGATGATGTCCTGGGTAGCGGCGATCAGCTTCTTCTGGACGGCCTCGTAACCGACGGCCATGCCCAGACCGTGCTCGGCATTGTCCTCGAACAGGGAGTTGTTCCACGCCGGACCGTGACCGTCCTTGTCCTTGCAGTAAGGAGCGGTGGCAGCGGGGTTGCCCCAAATGGAGGAGCAGCCGGTGGCGTTGGAAATGAACATGCGGTCGCCGGCGACCTGGGTCACCAGACGTGCATAGGCGGTCTCGGCACAGCCGGCGCAGGAGCCCGAGAACTCCAGGTAGGGCTGCTTAAACTGGCTGCCCTTGACGTTGGCCGCGATGAGCTCCTTCTTCTCGGAGACGTTCTCGACCATGTAGTCCCAAACGGGCTGCTGGTCCATCTCCTGCTCGGTGGGAACCATCTCGAGGGCGCCCTTGGGGCAGACCTTGACGCAGTTGGTGCAACCCATGCAGTCGAGCGGGGACACAGCCATGGTGAACTTCATGCCCTTGGCCTTGGGGCCCATGGCGTCGAGCGTGCGGGTAGCCTCGGGCGCGGCAGCAGCCTCGTCCTCGGTCATCGCGAACGGACGGATGGTGGCATGCGGGCACACATAGGCGCACTGGTTGCACTGGATGCACTTGGTCTCGTCCCAGTGGGGAACGACCACGGCGACGCCGCGCTTCTCGTATGCGGAGGCGCCCAGCTCAAACTGGCCGTCAGCGCAATCGACGAAGGCGGAAACAGGCAGGCTGTCGCCGTCCATGCGATCGATGGGCTCGAGCAGGTTCTTGACCTGCTGGGCGATAGCGGACTTGGTCTCCTCGGAGAGCTCGACGGGAGCGGCATCCTCGGCGGTAGCCCAGTCGGCCGGAACCTCGAACTTACGGAAGGCGGTAGCGCCAGCATCGATGGCCTTGTGGTTGGCGTCGACGATGGCCTGGCCCTTCTTCATGTAGGACTTGGTAGCCGCGTCCTTCATGTACTGCAGGGCGTCCTCGGCGGGCAGGACCTTGGCCAGCGCGAAGAAGGCGGACTGGAGCACCGTGTTGGTGCGCTTGCCCATGCCGACCTTGGCAGCCAGGTCGATAGCGTCGATCAGGTAGACGTTGACGTTGTTGTTCGCGATGTAGCGCTTGGCCACGGCGGGCATGTGCTCGGCGAACTCCTCGTCGCTCCACTGGCAGTTGACCAGGAAGGTGCCGCCCGGCTTGACGTCGCGGACCATCTTGAAGCCCTTAACGATGTAGCTGGGGTTATGGCAGGCGACAAAGTCGGCCTTGGTCACGTAGTACGGCGAGCGGATCGGGGAATCACCAAAGCGCAGGTGCGAGACGGTGACGCCGCCAGTCTTCTTGGAGTCGTACTGGAAGTAGGCCTGAACGTACTTGTCGGTGTGGTCGCCGATGATCTTGATCGAGTTCTTGTTGGCGCCGACGGTACCGTCGCCACCCAGACCCCAGAACTTGCACTCGATGGTGCCGGGGGCTGCGGTGTTGGGCGCATCCTCGGCCTCGGGCAGGCTCAGGTTGGTCACGTCATCGACAATGCCGATGGTGAACTCGCGCTTGGGCTCGTCCTTCTTGAGCTCCTCGAAGACAGCGAACGCGGACGCGGGAGGCGTGTCTTTGCTGCCCAGGCCATAACGGCCGCCGACAACCTTGATGCCCGTCTTGCCGGCCTCGTAGAGAGCGGAGACGACGTCCTGGTAGAGCGGCTCGCCGATGGAACCCGGCTCCTTGGTACGGTCCATGACGGCGATCTTCTGGACGGTCTCGGGGAGAACGTCGACGAAGTGCTTGATGGAGAACGGACGGAACAGACGAACCTTGACCAGGCCGACCTTCTCGCCGTGAGCGTTGAGGTAGTCGATGACTTCCTCGAGCACGTCGCAGAAGGAGCCCATGCACACGACGACGCGGTCGGCATCGGGAGCGCCGTAGTAGTTGAACAGGCCGTAATCGGTGCCGAGCTTCTCGTTGATCCTCTTCATGTAGCCCTCGACGACGGCGGGAAGCTCGTCGTAGACCTTGTTGCAGGCCTCACGGTTCTGGAAGAAGATATCGCCGTTCTCGTGGCTGCCGCGGGTGTGCGGGTGCTCAGGGTTGAGCGCGTGGTCGCGGAAAGCCTGGACGGCGTCCATGTCGCACATCTCGGCCAGATCCTTGTAGTCCCACATGGCGACCTTCTGGATCTCGTGGCTGGTGCGGAAGCCGTCGAAGAAGTTAAGGAACGGGGTCTTGCCCTCGATGGCGGCAAGGTGAGCCACCGGCGAGAGGTCCATGACCTCCTGGACGTTGCCCTCGGCGAGCATGGCGAAGCCGGTCTGACGACAAGCCATGACGTCGGAGTGATCGCCAAAAATGTTCAGGGCGTGGGAAGCGACGCAACGCGCGGAGACGTGGAAGACGCCCGGGAGCTGCTCGCCCGCGATCTTGTACATGTTCGGAATCATCAGGAGCAGACCCTGAGAAGCCGTGTAGGTGGTGGTCAGAGCACCGGCACCCAGCGAACCGTGAACGGTACCGGCTGCACCTGCCTCGGACTCCATCTCGACGACCTTGACCGGGGTGCCGAAGATGTTCTTGCGACCCTGGGCCGCCCACTGGTCGACATGGTCGGCCATCGGGCTGGACGGCGTAATGGGATAGATTCCCGCTACCTCGGTGTACGCATACGAAACATATGCGGCCGCCTCGTTGCCGTCCATAGACTTAAACTTACGCGCCATATACCCCTCTCCTCTCATATAGGTATACAGGCCCCGGCGATCGCCGGGATGTTGGCGTGATGGGATTTACGCTGTTGCTTCCAATCATCTGGCAGGCAGGCTCAGCAGCAGGTACATGGCGTGGAGAGAAGACATGCCGAGGCGAGGGCCAGCTGATGCGCCCCACAGACCCGACCGCCCGTCTTGCACATGACCGAGCGCCGCAAAGGCCGCATGCCGGATGCTCCCGGGCACGCCCCGGCGATGGGAAGCGCCCGCAACGGAAATCCGCATGCGGGTTTATTGTACCCCGCCGTTAAGTGTAATTTCGACAAATATAGGCGGGCGGTAAAGGTTTACCTTGGGTGACTGCCAAGGGCCAAAATGGCCTCTCCATCCCCAGGCGACCGGCTCTGGCGCGCCGAGGAGTGTCCCCAAGTGCCGGCAGAAAAGGAACGTCCCTAACTGCCGGCTAGAGGGCACCGAAGAGGATGGCATAGGTAGTGGATTCGTCGAGCTTGAGCTCGTCGCCGGGATTGAGTTGGGCGGAACGGCCGGGCTCGACCTGAATGCAGACGCGCGTGGCCCCGTTTACCACCACGGTTCCGTTGGTGGACGACAAGTCCTCGACGTGCCAGATATTTTGAGCATCGCACCAGATATGGGCATGGCGGGCCGAGACATCGTCGCCGACGTCGGTAATATCGCCCTCACCAGTAGCCAGCGCGCCAATCTCAACACCCTGCTCACTCGGCTGAATCCAGCGCGGGGCGCTCACGACAAAACTGTTTTGTACGCGCAGCAAGCCCAAGGGGTGCGCCGGGGCGGGTTCGCGTTCGCCCGCGGTCATCGACATGCCAAGCGAACGCGGCGTGGAGGTGCCTCCGCCACAGGTCGCGTGCGCGTAGTCGATGGCATAGTTCACCGAGGACCGCACATCCGCCGAACAACCGACGGCGACAAACAGCACCAGCACGGCCTCGGCGCGCTCGGCGGGCATGAGTTCCGCCGCCTGGGACAGGCGATCGAGCGCGTTGCGATAGAGATTCGTGTCCTGGTGGCACTCTTCGAGCGCGCGTACCATCGGTTCACCTGCAGGACCGCACACCATATTGATCACAGCCGTGGAGTCCATGGGATTGCGCTGGCGCAGGGCCAGTTGCGACATAATACGCGCAGCCGAGGTACCGTATTCGGCAAAGTAGCGCTGCTGAAGCGTGCCGACCGGCGCGCGAACGATAAAGCGGGAAACCCAAGAGCGATCGGCGGCTCGGCTCTGCGGGCTGCGGCCGTCGGCGAGCGGACGGGACGAAAGCACCAAGCCGCACAGCTCGATATGGCTCAGATGCGCCGCGCGCTTAAAGATGTCAAACATGGCCCCGCATGGGGTGAGCTCAACTTGAGATGCCATGACCTAGGCCTCCTTGGTCGTAGAAATAGAATCGGACGATACTTCGACAGGTCCGCCAAAAGTACGGGCAGCTGCGGCTCCACCGGCAAGCGGAGTCGCCATCTGGGCTTTTGTGCGTCGCGGTGCCGAAACGGGAAGTTCAAAGGCAAAGCCCATCGCAAGCAAAAACCACGTAAGCGTATAGGTTGCAACCAGAGCGGCAACAAGGCCGCCCATCACGGCGCGTTGGGAAAAACGCTACATGCAGCCACAACCAGCACCGGAACCTCGCAGGCAGAAAGCGCAAGCACACCCTGCAGGAACCCCGAGCGCCGATCACGCGCAAGTGCCCCCGCGGCAACGCCGGCTATGCCGGGCAGCGCCAACGCCAGTGCGGCAATAATACCCGGTAGCGACCCAGACCACACGAGCGATCCCAAAGTCGCCGTCACGCGGGCGCCCGACGCCAGCAGCGCGGCCGAAACCACGACCACAGCCCAAACCACGCCACAGGCGACCGTCGCGCCGACCATCAGCGCGCGACGAACCGCGCGGCCGGACGCATCCATGGGGCACGGCGTGAGCGGCTCGCCGCGGAGCGAACGACCGACATTTTGCGCATAGTGGTCACAAAACGCCGAGAGCGCCGCCTCGACCGCCGCCGGCTCGGGACGATCTTTTTGATGGCTGGACAGACAGGCCGTCACCACGTCGAACAGCTGGGCATCGACAAACGCCAGCGCATCGCGTAGCTCCTCGGAATCCGGCTCAAGCCCCAGCTGCTGGGCCTGCTCGGCCGCGACGAGCGCCACATCGGGCTCACGACGAAGCAGCTGAGTCAAATCGCAACCGGGCGCATGGGCACCAATGGGATAGTCGGGCCGCGTGTCCATCTTGAGACGGTAGGGGCTGGCGATGTCACGCGTCTTTTTGCGCGAACCCGAGGTGCCCGAAGTGCTCGGCGCGGCTTCGTATGGCGCGACGCCGGCAATGAGCTCGTAAACCGTGCTTGCCGCGGCATAGACGTCAATCGCCGGCGACATACGCAAAGCGCGCAGGTCGGGAATATCGTCGGTGAGCATCTCGGGCGGAGCGTAGGCCACCGTCGCGCGACGCAGCGTCGCATAACGCTCCGTAAACGACGCCTTGCCGCCGGTACCGGCCACGGCCGACGCAGGCTCAAGCGCCAGCGACGAGCCAAAGTCGATCAGGCACAGGTCAAAGGTGCCCTCGGCAAGCTGCCGGTCAAGCGGTAGACGCGCCGTACGCACCATAATATTAGCGGGCGAGATATCGCGATGGACAAAGCCCTCGCCCACCAGACTCATACGGCAGAGCAGATCGAACAGGTCGCGACCCAGACGCGCCGCCACAAGCGGCGACAGGCGTCCGGCATCGTCCACGGCAAGTCGCGAACGCAAGCGGGCAAGCGTCTCGCCCTCGACCCATTCCATGACAATTGCAGGCACACCGTCGACCTCGCCCCAGCCATAGAGGCGGGGAAAGCCCTTAAGGCCCGAAAGGGCACGATGACATTCGTATTCCTCGCGAAACGCCGCCTTGAACTTGGCGACCAGCGCCTCGTGAGCGGCATCGTCGTCGAACTCATCGCGCGCCGGCAAGATGAGCTGCTTGAGCGCCACAGCCTCGCCTTGGGCGTTGACGGCACGCGTCACGCGGCCGATACCGCCACGGCGCATGGTGGCATCGTCGGCAAACAGCATCGTAAAACGACGCAGATAGGTAGGCAGTTCGTCCTGACCGAGCGCAATGGCCGGCTCAAACCCGTCGACACGCGCCAGGCGCAGGCCGACCATGGGATCGCGACCGAGCGATTGTGGTGTGGTAGATGCAAGATCGGTCATCATAGGGCAAGCGCCGCCACGTTATTGTTGAAGTTACCGAGCGCGACGTCATCATCGCCGTAATGGCCGACCCATTGACATAGGTTGGTGTAACAGCCCCACAGATTGGCATACCGCTGATACCACTTTGACCGGGGCGAGAATGTCTGACGACCGAACTCGGCTCGAATGACAAACATCTCCCCGACCAGGCTGTCGCACGGCCTGGGATCTCCCGTAGAGTTATAGGTCGAGACTACGTCATTGGCACGAGAAACATAGCCGTCGAGCATGTTGTACTTGGTCACAAGCCAACTGTGAATGCTCTCTTCCTCGGCAGCGGAAAGGCCGCCGGAGTTTGCATCGTTGTCAGTGTTGCCGCCCGTCGAGCCGCCGTTTCCAGGCCCTCCGGTAGAGGAACCCGACCCAGAGCCACCGCCCGAACTCGATGAATCCGAGCCAGAGCCAGAAGTATCCGAGCTACCGGGCTTTCCGAACTGCTGGGCGTCCTGCTCCTTCTGCTGCTCGACCTTATTCACCGTTGCCGCCACGCTATTGTTGGACAACCGATCGATGATCTTGGTGTTGGTGAGCACGATGGTTTTGCCATTGGCAAGCATGACTTCGTTGTCCGGGGCCTCGGCGCCGTCCGCATCGTCGGTGCCAAACACAATATGCCCGACCACACTTGCCCAAGCATATCCAGTCGTGGTGCCCAGATCGCTTTTGACCTCATGCCCCACGCGCGGTTCGCGTGCGGTATGCGCCTGCATCATGGACGGCACGGTCATGCCATAGGCAGAAACGCCAGCTATGACCAGCACCAGCGAGCACGATAGCAGTGCGTACGCCCGCGGCGCCAAGCCCAGTCGGCGTCGTATGCGCACCGCGGCGCCGCGCTTTGTCTGAGTGTCACCGGGCCGCATGCGTTCTCCTCCAACAAAAACACGCCGCTCGGGAGCGGCGCATTCATTCGAATCCATATTTGAGTGTATCAGCGAACCAAAAAGGTTGCGCAACGAATGGACAAATTAAGGATGCGAGCGGAAGCATCCATGCGATAAGCGGATACGAAGCATCTTTGTTGCACAACAAACTCACAGTCGCACGGGGAAATTATGACTACCCCGTGCGTCGCGAGGAAAACATACGGCAGGAGCAGGCTCGCCACCTAAATCGCGCGGCGGGCCTCGATAGCGCGGCCAAGCGTAAGCTCGTCGGCATACTCCAAGTCGCCGCCCACGGGAAGGCCGCTTGCCAGACGCGACACCTCGACGCCCAACGGCTTGATGGTACGGGCCAGATAGCTCGCCGTGGTCTCGCCCTCAATATTGGGGTTGGTGGCGATGATGACCTCGTGGATGTCCTCGTGGCCCAAGCGTGCCAGCAGCTCTCGAATGTGCAGCTGCTCGGGGCCAATCTTGTCCATGGGACTGATCACGCCGCCCAATACGTGGTAGAGGCCGTGGTAGCTGCCCGTGCGCTCAATCGCCTGGACATCGCGCGGCTCGCCCACCACGCAAATGCGAGTGGTATCGCGCATCGGGTCCTGGCAGATGGAGCACTCGTCGGCCGTGGCGTAGTTAAAGCAGCGGCTGCAAAAGTGGACCTCCTGCTTGACCTCCAGGATGGCCTCGGCCAGGCGGCGCGCCTCCTCGGCGTCGGCCTCCAACAGGTAATAGGCGATGCGCTGGGCCGACTTGGGACCAATGCCCGGCAGACGGCCCAGCTCATCGAGCAGTTTTTGCAGACTGTGATTTGCACTCATATATATGCGTGTCTTAGAACGGCATGCCCGGGATGTTGAGGCCGCCGGTGATGGCGCCCATCTGCTTGTTGGCGAGCTCGTTGACGCCGCGGACGGCCTCGTTAACGGCAGCCATGATCATATCCTGCAGCATATCGACGTCCTCGGAATCGAGGGCATCGGGATCGATGGTGAGGTTGACGAGCTCCATCTCGCCGTTAACGGTCACCTTGACCATGCCGCCGCCGGCAGAGGCGTCGACGGTCTGGGACTTGAGGTTCTCCTGCGCGGCGGCAAGCTGCTCCTGCATCTTGCGAGCCTGCTTCATCATCTGCTGCATGTTCATACCGGCCATGATGGCTCCTTTACGTGCGGCCGCACGCCGAGCTGCAAGGGCAGCCGGAGCACGGCGGGACTTTCAAACTTAAAAATCGTACCACGGCGCGCGGCTAGCGAGCGGGGCGGTCACGCTACCTCAGTCGATATACATGTCCTGGAGTGCAAGCCGCACCCAAAAATTATGCAAAGTTGAATAATTCGCATCTGCATAATATTGAAAGCTAAATCTTGTAGAGCCGGAATCCGGCATTTTCTGCATCCAGCTAGATGGTTGATTTCCGATCTCAGCCGAACACATTAGGCGGACAGGCCGTTCCCGCAGCTAGCCGAACGCCCCCGAGGCCCCATCCGGGCCCCGGGGGCGCCGTTTTCCCAGTTGAAGGAACGGTGGAGATGTGTTTCGATGGG
>JAXKGF010000036.1:0-12831 GCA_036550515.1 Collinsella sp. | reverse complement strand
TTCTTGAATGACTAGTCGTTTAAGAACGTCCCCAACGACTACCCAAAGCAACCTGCCCCATTGCGCCAAGCGGCGTGTGCCGTTAAGCGGGGAGGCGTATTGCTGACCCATCGTTTGGGCATACAATGGCTGTTGGCTTGCTGCGGTGAAGGCTCGTCCGCTCCGCAGTTATTTCTACAGTTAAAGGAGTATGTATGTCCGTTGAGGTCATGAGGTCCGTGATCGATGCAGCCGAGGGTCGCGTGCCCGTCGACACGCTGTTTGCCAATGCGCAGATTGTCGACGTATATGGCCAGCGCGTGGCGCCCGGTCGCGTTGCCGTCAAGGACGGTGTGATCGTCGGCGTGCTCTACGACGGTCGCGACGATGCCGCCGGCACCTACGAGGCGACCGAGGTCATCGACTGCCAGGGTCGCTATATCGCTCCCGGCTTTATCGACGGACATCTGCATATCGAGTCCTCGAACATCCGTCCCGCCGAGTATGCGCGCATGGCGGCGACGCGCGGCACCACCACTGCCATTGCCGACAGCCACGAGATTGCCAACGTGGCGGGGCTCGACGGCCTGCGCTTTATGATCGAGGACGGCCGTCGCGCGCCCATTTCCATCAAGTACATGATGCCCTCGTGCGTGCCCGCACTGTCCGATGAGCAGGCCGGCGCTGTGATTACCGCCGCTGACATGCAGGCGTTTTTTGCCGAGCATCCGGGCGATGTCTTTGGCCTCGGTGAGATGATGAACCTGCCGGGTGTCTTTATGGCCGACCCCGAGACCTGTGCTCGCATCGACGCCGCCAACCAGACGCCGTCCAAGCAAGTCGACGGCCATGCGCCACTTGTTGCCGGCAAGGACCTCAACGCCTATGCCGCAGCGGGCATTATCGCCGACCACGAGTCGACGATTCCCGAGGAGGCGCTCGACAAGCTATCTCGCGGCATGTATGTGATGCTGCGCGAAGGCACGTGCAGCCATGACCTGGCCAATCTGTCTTCGATGCTGCTGGAAAACCCCGCCCGTGCCCGCCGCTGCTGCTTCGCGACCGATGACCGCGCTCCCTCCGATGCACTTTCGACCGGCATGATCGACAACGCCTGCCGCGTGGCTATCGAGGCCGGCATTGACCCCGTGGTTGCCATCTCTATGGCGTCCCTTTCCACGGCCGAGGCGTTTGGCCTGGACCACGGTTGCCGCGACCCGCATGAGCTGCGTGGCGCCATCGCCCCGGGCAAGCGTGCCGACCTGCTGTTGCTCGATGACCTGACGTTTGCTAAGGCTCCGCATCGTGTTTATGCCGCCGGTGCTCTGGTGGCGCAGGACGGCACCTTTGTGGGCGAGATCGCACCCGAGATGGCCGAGGTTGCGGCCCTTGCCGATGAGCTGCGCGCCTCCGTTAAGCTGCCGAAGCTTTCGCTCGACGTGTTCGACTATGCCTTTAAGCCGGGCGAGGCCGTGATCGACGTGGTGCCGGGTAAGGCCATCACGGGCATGGCTCGCCCCGAGAGCGCCGAGGGCCTGCGCCGCATTATGCTGATCGAGCGCCATGGCCGCGGCGTGTCGCTGCAGGCCGAGGGCGCCGATGGCGACGGTCCCGCTGGCCTGGGTCTTGTCGGCAAGCATATCGGTCGCGGCTGGGTGCGCGGCTTTACCATCACGGGTGGTGCCATCGCCTCGACGATCGGACACGACTCGCACAACGTGTGCGTGGTGGGCGACAACGCCGCCGATATGATGGCTGCTGTCGAGGCCGTGGGCCAGGGCGGTCACGTGCTGGTGCGCAACGGCGAGGTCGTGGCGCGCATTCCGCTGGCGCTCGGTGGCCTGATGAGCGAAGGCACGGCCGAGGACGTTGCCGCGCAGCACGACGACTTTATGGTTAAGGCACGCGCCATGGGTATTGAGCCGCCGCTCGACCCCATCATGGGCATCATCTTCCTGCCCCTACCGGTCATCCCGACGCTCCGCATTCGCCCCGAGGGCATGTTCGACGTCACGACCTTCACCTACGCCGACTAGTTATCGGGGATGTTCTTCAACGATTAGTCGTCGGGGACACTCTTTGACGTGTCGCCTGACGCCGCGACCATGAGGCCTCTGGCATGTGTGAGCTATTTGCTAGGTCCTTGTAACGTTTGCGCCCGCGGAGTCTTATCTGAGCTCCCTTTGGGTACGTTGGAATCGGATATACGTCCGATTCCATCAAGCCCGAAGGGAGCTTTTCTATGTTTAAACTGATTGCATCCGATATGGACGGCACGTTGCTTGACGAAAACGGCCAGGTGCCTCCCGAGACCTACGAACTGATTCTGGCGCTACACGAGCATGGCGTGCATTTCGCCGCATCGTCAGGTCGTCGCTACGATCGCCTGTGCGAGTTCTTTGCGCCCGTTCGCGACAAGATGGACTTTGTCGCCGCCAACGGCGCCCAGGTCTTCGCCGACGGCAAAATGGTAGACCGTGAGGTGTATTCACACCTGGCGATTCGAAGGCTCGCCCAGGCTGTCGCGACGTTTCCCAATCTGCATCTTGCGCTTTTTGACCGAACCAAGTCCTTCCTGCTCGATGACGAGTGCAAGTTCGTGCGTGAGGTCGATAAGGACCTTCCCAATGCCGAGCGCATTTGGGAGCTGCCCGATCCCAGCGTAAATATCATCAAAGCGAGTATCTTTTGCGACGACGGTGCCGTTATGGACAGTGCGTACGTGCTACAGCGAGAACTCGGTCAGCTCTTTACCTTTGCGCCTTCGGGTAACGCGTGGATCGATGCCATGCAGCCCGGCGTGTCGAAGGCCTCGGGCATCGCACAGCTCGCGGAGCATTATGGCATTGGGCGCGACGAGGTCATGGCGTTTGGCGACTCGATGAACGACTACGAGATCATTCGCTTTGTCAGCACGGGCTGTGCGATGGAAAACGCGCGCCCCGCGCTTAAGGCCGTTGCCGATCGCGTGGTGGGTCGTAACCGCGACCACGCCGTCCAGCAGGAGCTCCGCCGTGTGCTAGAGGGCCTCGCTTAATCCGACAGATGGGGACGTTCCCGTTCTGCCGGCAGTGGGGGACAGTCCTTGCAGCTTTTCGCGAAGAGTGTCCCCAACGACTAGTCATTCAAGAACGTCCCCAGTGACTAGTCGTTTAAGAACGTCCCCAATGACTAGCCGATGACTAGGCGAGGGCGGTCATGATGGTGCGGGCGACGCCGTCGTGGTCGTTATCGTATTCGGTGATGGCGTCGGCGGCGTCGCGGTCCTCGGGCTCGGCGTTGATCATGGCCATGCCGTGGCCTGCTGCCCGCAGCATGGGGGTGTCGTTGATGTTGTCGCCGAACGCCCAGGCGTCGGTAAGGGGCTCGCCCAGGTGCTCGCATAGCCACGTGAGGGCCGTTCCCTTGGTGGCGCCCTCGCCCATAACCTCGATATTCATGGCGTACGAACGCGTGACCTCAATGCCTCCGAGCGTGTCGAGCTCCGCCGCGATGGCGTCGCGATCGGCAGGGTCGTGCCAGTACATGGCGATGCGTTCGAGCGTCTCGGCCTTGTCGATCTTGCTGTCGATATCCATGTCGATCGGCGTTCGCGTACGCTTGAGCGAAGCCGCGATGTGGGGGTCGCCGCCGCAGAATTCGTCCAGGCGCGTGTAGAGCGAGCGGGGGAGGAAGCACCGCCCGTCCGCGAAGATATCGAAGGTGACGTCATGGCCGGCGGCAATGCTATGGATGCGGTGGGCGATGGCGCGGTCGAGCGGTCGGCTCAAAATGCGCGTAGCACGTGAGGTATCGGTGGGCGTACCGTCGTCGAGCTGCCAAACGCTGGCACCATTGGCGCAGACCGCGTAGTGTACGGCGGGGTGGGCGAGGATGGGCTCAAAGATGCCCGACAGCGGGTGCCCCGTGCAAGGCACAAACTCAATACCGCGGCGCGCGAGCTCGTCGAGCATTGCCCAGGTGGCGTCGCTCATCTGCTTATCGCTCGTCAGCAGCGTTCCATCCATATCGGAAAACACAATCATTTGTTGCGATCCTTTCTACTGGCATAAAAAGCGTGGCCGAGGGCGGTGATGCCCTGGCCACGCTCGGGTTCTATAACGGTCCGCGTCCTAGCGATCGGCGAGCGGCTTGTACTCCAGCGGCTCGATAACCGGGCGATACGCGGGACGGATGATGCGGTGCGCGCAGAAGAGCTCTTCCATGCGGTGCGCCGACCAGCCGGCCATGCGGGCGACGGCGAACAGCGGCGTAAAGAGTGTCTCGGGCACGCCGAGCATCTTGTAGATAAAGCCCGTGTACAGGTCGATGTTGGCGCAGATGGGCTTGGTCATGCCGTGATCGCGCATCACCTGCGGGGCCAGACGCTCGATGCGCTCGATGAGCGCGAACTCCTCGCCCAGGTCCTTCTTGGCGGCAAGCGTGCGCGCGTAACGGCGGCACACCTCGGCGCGCGGGTCGCTCAGCGTGTAGACGGCGTGGCCCATACCGTAGATGAGGCCCGTGCCGTCGAAGGCCTGCTTGTCGAGGATCTTGCCCAGGTAGGCTGCGACCTCGTCCTCGTCCTCCCAATTGGAAACATGCGCACGGATGTCCTCGTGCATAGACACGACCTTGGCGTTGGCGCCGCCGTGGCGCGGGCCCTTGAGCGAGCCGATAGCCGCGGCGTAGGCGGAATACGGGTCGGTGGCCGAGGAGGACAGCACGCGGCAGGCAAACGTGGAATTGTTGCCGCCGCCGTGCTCGGCATGCAGCATGAGCATCACGTCGAGCAGCATGGCTTCGTCGCGGGTGAACGCCATGCCGCCGCGCAACACCTGCAGGATGGTCTCAGCGGTGGAGAGGCCGGGTGTGGGGTGCGGTACATGAACCTCGGAGCCGCGGCGCTTGGCGACCGAGGCCATATGCGCGAAGGCGGCGATGCGGGGGAGACGGGCGAGCATGGAGATGGCGACGTCGATTTCGTGCTCGGGCGTGATCACGTCTGGTTCGGCGTCGAAGGCGTAGAGCAGCAGCACGGCGCGCTGAAGCACATTCATGATGCTCGACGACACCGTGGTCATGGGGAACTCGCGGACGTATTCGTCGCTCAGATGCCTAAAAGCACCCAGGCGTTCGCAAAAACCGTCGAGTTCCTCTTTGGTGGGCAGCGAACCCGTGATAAGCAGATAGGCGACTTCCTCGTAGCCGTAGCGATTCTCGGCCTGGGCATTGTTGACCAGATCCTCGATGCTGTAGCCGCGAAGCGTGAGCTTGCCCTGATCGGGCACGACCTTTCCGTCGACCTTGTTGTAGCCGTGCACATCCGAGATGCGAGTGAGGCCCGCGACCACGCCCGAGCCGTCGGCATTGCGCAGGCCGCGCTTGACATTGTGCTCAACAAATAGGCCCTCGTCATAAGGGTCAGTCGGCAGGCCATAGTAGAGATTTTCGCTTTCGGGCGAAATCTGGCGGCTCGCTTCGTAATCCAAGACCAGGCGGCTCAGGTGGTCGTCGAAGCGGTAATAGATTTTCTTGGCGTCGTAGGCCATGCGCGCTCCTCTCCGGGCCGCATCGGGGTGACTTGCATGGGCATGCGCGCGTCAGGCTATCCCCAGCGGCTTGCTCGCTACAGGCGGTACATAAAGTTGAAGACGTCCTCGCGCTGGATGGACACGTTGACGCCCGAAAGCTCGCCGGCCTCGGCCAGCGCCTTCTGCAGCTCGGCGAAGTCGAGCTTGGACTCGGCGGTATCGGCCAGCATGGTCATGGTGAAGATGTCCTCGATAATGGACTGCGTGATGTCGCGGATGTCGACGTTGGCCTCGCCTAGGACACGGGTGACGCCGGCGACGATGCCGGGGCGGTTCTTGCCAAGGACGGTGATGACGATACGGGAGGACGAGATCTCGGCCATGGGAAACCCTTTCGCGTGATTGCGGCGCGCGCGGGGCGCTCCGCTACGGTACAGTGTTCATCATTGTACCTGTCTGGCGCAAAAAAGGCGCGCTCGCTGCGGCGTTACATGCCTGCAACATGAGCGTAAGGGGGAAGGCCGTACGGGGAAGAGCCGTCTGGCGCGTGTCCGGCTCGTGTTGGGTTGATTTCCGATCTCAGCCGAACACATTGAGCGGACAGGCCGTTCCCGCAGTCAGCCGAACGCCTCCGACGGCTGATTCCGAACTGGAAGCGGAGGGCATCCCCGCCCTTCGGTAGGGGATACCGCTCCGCGGCGCATGCCGCGGGCGGCGCCCCTATCGGACCACCGTGACCTCAGTTGGGATGGGCCCAGCACTGCCGCGTACTCGGTGAGCTAGAGCCAACTGTTCGTCTTCACGTCGCGTATGGCGATATTTCGGTCGTCCGGCTCGGTGATGCCGTAGCCGAACGCCTGGAGCGTCTCGATGGACTCCTGGATCCTCTGTTGGAACATGGGACCCGGATCGACCCTCGGCCCGAGGTGCCCGCGCCAAAGGCACGGCGTGGCGCGCAGCATGTTATGGATTTTGGAGATGGGCTCGATGTCGGCGTAGACGTTGAGCGTCGCCATGGCGTCCTTGTGGCCGAGGATCGATTGGAGCGCCTTGATATCGCCGCCTTGGCGGATCCACTGCGTTGCGAACGTGTGGCGAAGGCCGTGGAACGTGATCAGCTCGTCGTTGGTGCCCATGAGGCCGTTGGTCTCCGAGAACGTCTTGAACGCCCTGCGGATATAGCTTGTCGTCGCGAAGGTCGCGCCCGGCTCCGACAGGATGTAGCAGTCCCCGATCTCGACCGCCCCGGTAAGGCCGCGCAAGCGCAGCTTTCCGCAGTCGATCTCGTGGGTCTCCTTCAGGAAGGGGAGTAGGCCGACCGGGTCGATGGGGATACCCCTGGCGTCATGGGTCTTGGTGTCCTTGATGAACGAACCCATTCCCTTCGCGTACGCCACCGAGTGTCTGATTGAGATCAGGCCCGTCTCGAAATCCACATCGCACCACCGAAGGCCGCAGACCTCGCCGATTCGCATCCCCGTGTGCAGGGCGAGTACGACCGCCCTCTAATCCTCGGCGGACCAATCGAGTCCGAACTCCTTTCGGGCATCCTCTTCGCTCATGACTTCGAGAAGGTCTCCGGGTTGGCAACGAAGGGCGAGGCATAGCTGCTCGAGTGTGTTGAAGCGAATGCCGCGAATATGCCCTTTTTTAATACGGGACAGGTTCACGGGCGTGGTTCCAATCCTTTCGGCAAGTTCGTTCGAGGAAATCTTTCGCTCGGCCATGATCTTGTCGAGGCGAACAATTACGGGCATGGCGTTTCCTTACGCAATCTCGTCGGAGTCGAGGTACAGCTCTCGGGCGTACAAGAAGAGCTGGGAAAGCATGAACAGGACGATGCCGAGAACCAGAGAGGTCCAATCGAATGATGAAGCGATCTCTTGGGCGCCGACGGCCCCCTCGCCGCCAAACATCGAAACGGAGGTTTTGAGTGAGCCGGCGTAGAGGCTGGTGGCAGCTTGAACAACGAAGAGAATGCCGAGCACCTTCAAGCATGTCGCAGACCCTTTCTTGAAGGGGTCTCCGCTCTTGATCGTCCACACGAGAACGGCGCTGAGGATGGTCGTAGCGATACCGATGACGGCAGGGACCAATGTCGAGATCGCAAGGGCTGGATACGCGGGGGAGTCTGCAATTACAGGGTTGTCGAGCACTTCGATTGCTGGCTTTAAGGAGAACGCCACTTGTGCGATGGCGGTGGCGCAAAGGGTCGCAGAGGCTATCGCACATGCGATGCGGAAGGAATGAAGCCGGGGAGTGCGATTGTCGGAACTCATAATAACCTCCGAAGAATTTAAAAAACTCAGGTTACTTTTTAACAGTTTATGTTAAATTGACTTTGCCGGCAAGTAATAAGGGCCGAGCATTTTGTTCGGCCCCTCTGTTCCGACTGGATGAGGTTAAGGTTGGCGATGAATATGCTCAAAATCTCGAAGGCGATCTTTAGGTCGCTTCTCTCCTCCAGGTCGCTCTGTGTTGTCGTTGTTGCGTTGATGGTTCTTTGTGCTCTGCCCGTCTTCAGGAGCGCGGCTGGCATCGACGGACGGGTCGAATACCTCGAGTCGGGAATAACCCGTGTTGAGCAGGAATTGTCAGCATCCTATGCGGATGCGCTTGTGAATGCGGGGGAGGACGGTGTCTATACCTCTTCATCAAGCATGCCCGCGCTTCTGTACCCTCTTGCCGCGGGACGTCTTATCTTGGCACCGCTCTCTCCCCTACTTCCGTTTCTGCAGATATCGGATGGAGAGTACACCTATTATGACGGATCGAAGGAGTACTTGCTATGGGTCGCAACGGCCGTTGCCGTCTCGTTCCTTGCCGCGCGTCTTAACAAACGTGAAAAGCTCATCATCCAGGCACCGATGGGCGAGCTGGGTAGACTTGTTGCATCGAGCGTATGGGCGAGTGTTTTTGCAATGCTTGCCGTCCTCGCCATCAATCTTCCAGGGATAATCGCCGCGCTTGTGAAGAATGGCCCGGGCTCGCCGTTCTATCCGATAGGCTACATTCAATATGCGACTCCGGTTATCAAACCGGCTTGGCTGGTGTTCGCGCAGACGGCCATCTTGCAATTCTTGGTGGCAGCGTTCATCTCGCTTGTCGTTCACCTTGCCGTGAAGATTGCCAATAACCCTACGCTTGGAATCGTGTTCGTATGTGCCCTGATGGGGGTGACGATGGTTCCCGGGTATTACGGAAGATCCATCGCTTTACGTGAGTTCGCCCTGTTGAATCCCCTTACGTATGCGAACACTGAGTTGACCGTCGGCGCCTATAGCCCGTACCCGACAACGCAGATAGTGAATCTGCCTGGACTTTGCTTCGAGCGTGGCGCGATTGCCCTCGTATGCGCAATCGGGATCGAGGTGCTGGCAATTAGCCTGCTTTGCGTTGCTGGAAAGAGCGGCTGCGCGTGCCCGATATCCCCGATTTGTCTTGAGAGAGGTTCCTTCACTGCATCGAGAACGGCAACTCGTTCGAGCGCTTGTGCCTCCGCCGTTGCATACGTAAGAACGATGGGGAAACTGCTCCTGCGTTCTCCTGCCCTCGCCGTATGCGCGATTGCAATGTCGACGACGATGCTGGCCCCGGCTCTGGTCGAGATGTTTCCTGACGCTGATAACGTTTCCGCTGTTCGGTATAGGGATGGGGAGCTCCGTTCAATAGATCGGTATCTAGAGCAGAACGCTGCGAATATGGACGTCGAGGGCAAAGCGGCCCTGGAAGACATGCGGGATGCTCTTTCGGGTTTCGTGTACGCGCCTATGCCTGCGGAGGGGTTTCGAAGCCTTGCGACGTACGAGCGCGCTCGAGGTGAGCTGGGCACGGCAGATGCGACTCTCCTGCAATCGATCGGAATCGAGCCGGAGACTCCTTCTCGTGCGGAGGCGCGCGCCCTTCTGCTTGAGTCGATCGCGAGCTTGCCGGACCCCAAGGTTTACGAGTTAAGTACGAAGATGCCCCCATTAATCCTCCTTTCGTATCTCCAGGCAGCGCTTCCCTCCTTATTTTTGCTGTTGCCCGTGGTTGTCACATCGCTCGCGTGCACCCACCTGCAGTGTCGTTCCCTTCTGGTTCTCCAGATCCCCGCAACAGCGCATGTGCGTTTTCTGACGGCTGTTGCGCTGGCTCTCCTGCTTGGCTTGGTGCTGCTTTTGGTGTCGATGGTTCCCGCTGTCGTTGTGTCCGTGATTAAGAACGGTGCGGGTGGATCGGAGTATCCCGTCGCTCTCATTCGGGCGGGAGCTTCGACAACGTCCACGGTGGGGGAGGCGGTGTTGTGCAGTATTCCGTTGCTGGTCATGGCATACGGCGTGATTTCCGTCGTCGCTGCGTTGACAGCAGCGATTAGCCGCAACCCCGTTGTCACCGGAATGGTTTGCGCGGTTCTCTTGGTGTTGGGTTCGTTGAGCGCTCATGTTGAAAGCGTGGGCATGGGCGTCGCGCTGCTGGCTCCATTCGCCTCGTTTGATTCCGCTTCCCAGGTGGGGACGATTGGGTTCCTTGGGCGAGGGACGAACGCGATGCCTTTTGGAGAGGTCGTCGGCGCATCGGGCGCTCTGCTGGTGGTCTTGGGCGCCGCATCTCCGTTGATGGTGCGCCTGAGTGTTCCAAAGATCGAAAGGGGATGATCTCGATGATTGACCTTCAAACGCTGACGATCTCTTATGGAAAGAAGGTACTCGTAGATTCGGTGAACGCTGAGTTTGCCCCGGGTACGGTCTACGGTCTCGTCGCTCCGAACGGGCATGGAAAGACGACGTTGCTGCGTGCGATGGCAGGTTTGCCGGGTCCTCGCGTGGACGGGAGCATCGTTCTGGATGAGGTGCAGGGTACGGGTGCGAGAGAGGTCCGTTCTATGATCTTCTATGCACCTGGTGAGGGGACGCTGCTGTATCCCGGATTGCGTGCGGAAGATCACCTCAAGATGGTTTGCGATATGTGGCCGCATGCTCGCGATATCGAAGAGATAGTGGAACAAACGCAGATAGGCGAGTTCGCGAAGATGAGGATCCGCACTCTGAGCCAGGGCATGAAGCAGCAGCTTACCCTGGCGATTGCGTATGCGACGGGCGCGCGGTACCTTCTATTAGATGAGCCCATGAACGCGCTCGACCCCAGCAGGGTGGACTTGCATTCCGAGATTCTCAGGAAGCTGGCCGATTCTGGTACGTGCATCATCATGTCATCCCACATCTTGGATTCGGTCGATAGGCTGTGCGATGAGATTCTGTTTTTGAAGGATGGGAGGCTCATTAGAAGCATTCCGCAAGATGATGCTGCGCCGAAGTCTCCTGGATCCCATTTCGCAAAGCCTGCCGGACGCGCCGAGGGTGCGCTAAGCACGTATCGGCGACTCTACGAAAAGGGCGGGTAGAAATGCAAGTTAAAAATCTATGTGGCCAATGTGATACTGTTGAACCCGCATATCGATACCGCTCAGCCATTCGCCTCGCCCCCGTCGCACGTATCTTCATCCGGTCTGTTACTTTTAATCTAACAATTCTTTGAGGAACGTAGGTGCTTCTAAATGTACTGTCGACTTCTTCTCAAACTAATCCTAAGAGACAGGGCCGTATGGATCTCTACGCTCGTTCTCGCCGCAGCCTTCTCCGTCCCCATTGCGTTCAATTCACCCATCTACGGGCCCTTCTTTATGAAGCAGGGCATGCAGGGCTTTGTCGACGCATTCAATACGCGCGCGCCCCAGGCCAGCGGCACAGACCTATCTCCAGAGCAGCAAAATGACGCGGAGCTTGCAAGATACGCGAACGCCGCCCTCGCCGCTCAAACCGACGCCGCCTTTCTCGATTGTGCCGAGAGCTACTACGCGCTCATGGACGAAGGCTTCCAATCCGGGTCCATCGTGGGAGACCGAGAGACCAATGACGCGGCGCTCGCATATTGCCGTGCCCTGAGCAGTTCCGGCATCACGCACATTCCAGCCTCCGCAAGCGATCTGCCATTCCTTTCCTTCCTGCCTTACGCCATTGCCACGGCGCCGTCTTTCCTTCCCTTCATCCCCTTCCTTCTCTCGTCGATACTCCTGCTCGGGGCCACAAGGCCTGCGACCCTGGCGGCGAAGGCGCCCGTGCCCAAATTCCGGCGCCTTATTCAGATCGTGTTTTCGATAATCGCCGCGGGGACCGCGATGCTCCTCGCCGGCCTCGCACCCGGGGGCATTTACGCCTTGGCCCTAAACGGCTTCGGGCAGATCGGGTACCCGATCTCCTTCTTCCATGACGGCGCGCTTACCACCACGACCGCGGGAAACGTCTTCACAGCCCTGCTTATCGCGCTTCTTGCGGGCGGAACCTTGATATCCGTTTGCTCCGCCGTCCTATCGACCGCAACGAGGCGCGTCCTCGCGGGCCCCCTTACCTCCGCGCTGCTTGTCGCGGCCCCGGCATTCCCGTTACTGTCCGATTCGGCACTGGAGCATAACGCCGCGCTCAATCTCCTGCCGCTGGCCGTATTCTCGCCTATCGAGGCAACGGGTTACGTAGGATGCTTCCCGACAGAATTCATTGGCTCCGGTTCAGGCAGCGCATCGATGCTTGCCGTGGCCCTGGCATACGTCGCGGTCTTTTTTGCGGTCGGCGCCGTTGCGACACGTTCGCCCAAACAGCCTGGACCCGCGAAAAAGCACCATGGGCTCGAGCTTCTGGACGCGAGCGTGGGATACGGGAGTACGACGATACTTTCAATCGGGTCGCTTTTCCTGAGCCCGGGAACGGCGGCGGGCCTCGTTGCTCCCAACGGCTCGGGGAAAACCACCTTTCTTGAAGCGCTGTCGGGCCAATTTCCCACCCGCATCCGCTCGGGAAGCCTGGTGGCAGACGGAATCAGCCAACGCCGATCAGCCGAATTCGCAGAACTTGTCTATCTGAGCTCTTCGGGCAGCGCGGATCTCTACCCCACGCTATCGGCCATCGAGCACCTTGCTTTCGTTAGGGAGGCGTGGAAATCGGCCGCCGACATCGACTCGCTCTGCAGCTCCCTCGGAATCTCCCCATATCTCGACAAGCCGACCCGTAAACTCTCGACAGGAATGAAGCAGCAGGTAAAGCTTGCCATGGCGATAGCGACCGGTTGCCCGTACCTCATCCTCGATGAACCGCTGAACGGCCTCGATCCGGGAAAGCGGAAAACCTCCTGCGACGCGATGCGCAGCGAGGTGGCGCGGGGACGAAGCGTGCTCATCTCAAGCCATCTGCTCGACGACCTGGCAGACCTCACCAACTCGTTCTACTTCATCGAAGCCGGCGCGCTCGTGGAAAAGATCAAGTCGTCCTCGCAGACGCTCAAGCAGGAATACCTCGATACATACGAG
>JAXKGF010000035.1:0-15868 GCA_036550515.1 Collinsella sp. | reverse complement strand
TCTCAAGAAGGAGTAACATCGGGACTTGCAGCGACGGACCTCAGGACACTCTTACACCACGTCTGCGCGCGCGACCTTATCTCTTCGCTGAATCCAGATTTTCGGCCCAAGTTTCTTTGTTTTTGCTGTCACTAATCTAGTAACAGTACTCATATTTGCCGTTTTTTGCACAGAGCATATAACAGACCCCCTATAAAGCCATAGTTTTACGCTGGCTTGAGCCCAAAGCACGCTCGGAGCGTATTCAGCAGAGCATCTTGCCTCTTTCGACGAGCCTCTACGCGATTCTGATATCGCTTACCCATACGCTGGTGGATGCGCCATGCGAGCGCTTCCATCGCTTCCATGTCGCGAAGCATTTCGTTGTTGACCGTCGCGACCTCGATTCCCATAGTAATCAAGCCCGTGTTGCGTTTTTCATCATGGATACGTCCCCTCCGGGAGGAATGACCCAGCTCACCGTTGTATTCCAGGTCAAACCGGGCTGCCTCCTGATACGCATCGCAAACTGCATGCGGCATCCCCGAGATTGCCTGCGCGCGGTCATCGAACTCAATCTTGTAGTCGGTCTTAAAGGGACCGCAGGCAAATCCGCCATAGGAAAACGGAAGCGAAAACAGAGCGAGCATGATGCACTCCATGGGCGAGCGCAGGTTTTCTGACAAGTAGGGACACAGACGCTGCAGTTGTTTGGCCGCATTCCCCTTGCATACCGCGAGGTAATCTGCCAGACGATCGGGCGTCAGCACCGGCTCAACCTCAAAGTAGCCCACGTCTGCTGGCTGGTCCTTGTCCTTTGCAAGCTTATTCGTAACGGGCGAGGTGTAGGGAGGCAGATACTTCCCGCGATCACTCAGCGAAATCTTAGAGCACAGCTCCTGGGCCAGGGCAAATGCCTGGATACAGCCGACCTCGCGGGCGACGACAACACAAAGGGCCTCGGGAGATAGACTGCACACCCCCGGTTCCACCTCTAGAATCGAGCCGGCGGGCAACCCGGAGCATACGGACCAGCCCACGCCAGGCATGCGGCGGCGCTGCGCCGCAGATCCCACCAGCAAGCAAAGATCTTCTTGCACCTCGCCGCTTGCGGCCCCAATCCGCACCAAGTCGGGAAGATAGATGTCCTCGGTCGAGGGCGACGACGTGCGCAGCACACGGCGCTCTTCATCGGAATCGAGGTCCTTCCAGCTTATGTAGCCCATCTGCCGGCGTTCGGCGCGCATCATGCGTAGCGCCGAGGCGCCCGTTAGGATTACGGAAGCCGCTAGCTGTTCGTCTGTCGGCTCGTTGCGCCGCTCAATCTTCACTGCCACAAAACCACCCCTACCAAACGCGTGCGATAGCGAGGCCATCGACCGCTACGGCGCCGGCGCGCTTGAGTTCCGCCGAAGCCGCTGCCATCGTCGCGCCCGTGGTGATAACGTCATCGATAAGCAGCAAGCGGCGGCCGTGCACGTCCTCAACGGTCTCGTACATGCCTCGGGCGCGTTCACGGCGTTCTTCACGACCGAGTTCACGCTGGTCGCCATGACCGTACTTAACGAGGGCGTCGAGCAGCGGAACACCCGACAGCTCGCAAAATGGGCGCGCGATGGCTTCCATATGATCGAAACCGCGTCGCCGAAACGCCGCCGCCGTCGCGGGCACAAACACCACCGCATCGGCGCCGGACAACACACCGCCTAAGCGTTCGGGTGCCGCGACCTGGGCATGTAAGGCGGTGTCGTATAGCAGCTCTGCCAGATACGGCGCCAGACGTCGCTCGCCCGCGTCTTTGTACGCTTTAATGATCCGCGGCAGCGGATGCGTGTAAGCGGCACATGCCAGGCACCGGTCGAGAGCTTCGGCCATCGCCGAGGACACACCCTCGACCGAGCACTCGGTGCACAGCAAGTCTCCAAACGGGGCACCGCATCGGGTGCAGCTATAACGTGGATCGATGAGCGTGAGCGCGGCCAGGCAGTCTTGGCAAATAAGCGCACCGGCGCGCTCGCAGCCGGCGCATCGCGTGGGCGACAACGCCTCAAGCGCCTCGTGCGCCGCCCGCTCGGCAAACGGTAGCAATTCGTCCGCAAACGGTAGGATGCCGGCACCTTGCAGGCATCCCAACACGTTCAAATGTCTCTTCACGACACAACCCTCCCTACGCTCGGTCGCAGGGAGGGTCGTTGATTCAGCGCTATGGTACCCCGACGCGTTTGGGGTCAGGCAGGTTAAATCCGTTTGCGGGCGCTATTCGCCGGTGGGCGGTTGCGGTGCGGACGAGTTTTGGGTCGAGCCCTCGCCACCGTCCTGGCGCGGTTTGCGGGAACGACGGCGGCGACGGCGCTTCTGGCCCTGGTCGACCGAACCCTCGCCACCACGATCTTCGCGCGACTCGCGTTCGTCGCGAGCAGCGCTGCGCGCGGCCTTGGCGGCCGCCCCTCCGCCATCTCCGGGGCGACGGCGCGTGACCTTGACCTCGCCATCCGAGACCTGATCGGCCACGGAGGGCACCGAGGGCTTTTGCTGCGTACCCGAAGAATGGCGACGACGCGGACGCGGGACGCGCTCGTCATCGTTGCGCTGCTTGCCACCCTTGTCGGCAGGCGTATCGGAACCCGAACCACCCTTGGGGGCGGCACCGGCTTCGCGAGCGGCTGCGGCGCGGAAGGCGTCCTCGCGCTCCTCGCTCGACAGATGACGGCGGCGACGGCGCGTGGGATTCATGCCACCGCCGCGGTTTTGCTGCTGGGGCTGCTGAGCCTCGCGCTCGCGGGGGGAATTCTTGCCTGCGAGAGCGGCCTCGCCGGTATCGCCCGAACCCGAGCGCTTGCGGCGGCGACGTCCACCGGCAGCCTCCTCGGCCTCGGGTGCCTCGGCCTTGCCGCGACCCTTACCGCGGCCGCGACCCTCGCCCTGGCTCTGACCCGCACGGGTATCGGCGTCCGCATCGCGACGGCGGCGCTTGGGCATCGTCGTCCCCGCCAGACGGTCGGCGCTCGACAGGCCATCGCCCACGTCGACGCCGTTCTCGCGGTCGAGCTCCATAAGCGCCAAGCGCATCTCGGGCGACTCGATACGCTCGAGCACATCGCGCGTCACGCAGTCGGGGCGGCAGTTGCAGCCCTGCTCGGCGGCCTTCTTTTTACAGCCCTCCGAGCAGGTCATGTCGGCCAGGTTGACCTTAAAGACTTTGCCGTTCTCCAGGCGCAACACCAGCTGCTCACGCGGCGTGTCATATTCCTGGATACGCGCCTTGCCAAGCGGCGTATCGATAAGCGTCTTCTTTTTGGGCGCGCGGCTCTTAAAGTCCTTGTACGCCTCGAACTCGTAGCGCAGGCAGCACATCAGGCGGCCGCAGACGCCGCTAATTTTGGACGAGTTGAGCGGCAGGTCCTGCTCTTTTGCCATGCGAATCGAAACCGGCTCAAACTGTCCGCCAAAGCGCGTGCAGCAGAGCTCCTGGCCGCACTGGGCATAGCCGCCCACCAGGCGGGTCTCGTCACGCACGCCGATCTGGCGCATGTCGACGCGAATGTGCAGCGTCGAGGACAGGTCCTTGACGAGCTGACGGAAATCGACGCGCTCCTCGGCAGCAAAGTAGAACACAGCCTTCTCGCCGCCAAACAGGTACTCGACGCCGACCGGCTTCATCTCGAGGTCGAGCTCCTTGACCAGACGGCGGAAGTCGACCATGGCCTCGTCACCCTGGATAGCCAGGTCGTCGGCAAGCTGCAGGTCGATGTCGCTCGCTACGCGCAACACGGGCTTGAGCGGCTGACCGATTTCGTCGAGCGGCACCTCGAAGGGATCGGCCGTGACCAGGCCGATCTCGGTTCCGCGCTCGGTGGAGCAGATAGCATAATCGGCCTCGAGGATATCCAGATCCTGTGGGTCGAACCACAGGTCGCGCGAGGCGTAGGTAAACTTAACGGGTACGACTAACGGCATTTCAGTGCCTTCCTGATATCGAACAGCATGACCTCGATGGCCAGCTGGGGAGTAACGTTTCTGGCGATGTTGCGCTCAGCGGTCGCGACTGCCTCGAGCGCCCGGGTGGCACCCGCAACATTCGTCGCCGCGGCAAGCCGCCCGATCGTGTCGCGCACGTCCTCGTTCACAACGTCTGCCGCCTCATCCTGAAGCGTCAGCAGCACGTCGCGCATGAGCGTCCGCGCGCTCGCCAGCGCTTCCATGATACCCGAACGCTCGCGCGCGTTGAGTTCGCGCTTGTTGCGGTCCTCAAGCTGCTTCAATGCTCCACGCGACAGGTAGTCGGCATTTTGCTCGAGCACCTTTTCCTGCGTGGACTTGACCTCGGCGAGCGGCGCCTTGACGGCGACGATGAGCGACTTGGCGCGACTGAGCACATCGGCCTCGTCGGCGGCGATGAGCGAGTCGATGGCGCGGACCATCTGGCGACGGGCGTCCTGGCGCTCGGCGCTCTTGAGGAACTCGATACCACGCGTGGGGCTTCCCGCCACGGCGACGGCCATGCGGCAGCGCGCGAGATCCTGACCGGTGGCGCGGCTCACGGCCTGCGCGGCCACAGTAGGCGACACCAGCCGAAACGGCACGCACTGGCAGCGGCTCACGATGGTGGGCAGCATCACGTCGGCCGAGGTGCCCAACAGGATGAACATGACGCCCTCGGGCGGTTCCTCGAGCGTTTTGAGCAGCGCGTTGGCGGTGTTGGCGCGCAGTTGCTCGGCACGGTCGATGATGTAGACCTTTGCCTTGGCGCGGATGGGGGCCAGGGGCACGTCGTCGAGCAGCTCGCGGGTCTGCGCGATGAGGTAGCCCGTAGCACTTTCGGGCGTGTAATAGTGCACGTCGGGATGCGTATGGCGGGCGACGCGTACGCAGCTGTCGCACGAGCCACAGCCGCCCTGCTCGCACAGGAATGCCTGGGCAAGCGCCCATGCGGCGTCGAGCTTACCGGCGCCGGGCGCGCCCAAAAACAGGTAGGCGTGCGATGCGCGGCCGCTTGCGATGGCGTTGGTCAAGAAGTCGCGCACGCGCTGTTGGGTGTCGAGCTTGGCCAGCAGGCTTGCCTGAGCGGGGGCCATGTTACTCGGCCTCCTTGGCAAGCGCGGCGGCGACGGCGTCTTGGGGAATGTCGAGACCGTACGCGCGAACCAGCTCGACCGTCTGCGCGAAGACGTCTGCGATCGACGCAGTGGCGTCGATGAGCTTTACGCGGGCGGGTTCCTCGGCAGCGATATCGTAAAATCCCTGGTAGACGCGCTCCTGGAAGGCCATGCCCTTGGCCTCCATACGATCGGCCGCACCGCGGGCCGCCATGCGCAGCGCCGCCTGCTCGGGCGTGATGTGATAGACGAGCGTGAGCGCCGGATGCGTACCGGCGACAGCCAGGTTGTTGGCATCGCGCACTATCTGGCGGTCGAGGCCGTCGGCAAACGCCTGGTAGCAGGTCGTGGAATCGTAGAAACGGTCGCACAGGACCACCTTGCCGACAGCGAGGGCGGGAGCTATGACCTCGTGCACCAACTGGGCGCGCGCCGCCTCGTAGAGCAACAACTCGCAGGTGTCGCCCATCGCCGTATTGGCGGGGTCGAGCAGCAGAGCGCGGATCTTTTCGCCGATGGCGGTGCCGCCCGGCTCGCGCAGGCTCACAACCTGGTAGCCAGCGAGCTCGAGCGCACGGGCAAGCAGGCGCGCCTGCGTGGACTTGCCGGCGCCGTCGACGCCCTCGAGCGTGATAAAGCTATGTTGAGCGGGCTCAAAAGCCATGGGCGCAGCCCCTTCCTACAAGGCGCGAAAATGCAAGTTATAGCAACCAAGCCATGATACCCCAGCGTCCGGCGCACCCCAAATCCCACCTAGTCATTGGGGACGTTCTTAAATGACCAGTCGTTTAAGAACGTCCCCAACGGCTAAAGGTGCCTTTCCAAAGTTGCGGTGAAATAGGGACTGAATACGCCTTCTAACAGCAAATACAATCCCTATTTCACCGCAAGTTAGGAGTGGGCGCGGGCGTTGATAGCGAAGGAAATGTCGCGCTCGAGGGCTAGGGCCTGCTCGCGTTCGAGGTCTTGAGTGAGGATTGTCAGCACGTAAGGGCGCTCGGCGTAGACGATTGCGGCATCGTGCTGAGCATTCGCCAGACTGCCCGTTTTGTGCGCGACCAAAACGCCGCCGGGAACGCCCTCGACAATACCGCGCGCGTCTTCCTGCGCCAGCAGATATCCGCGCGCTCGCTCGCACAGCTCGGGCGTCGCGATTGCCCCCGCCGCCAGCCGCTGCAACACGGCCGCAGCATCACGGGCGCTCGTATAGTTCTCGCGACCTTGTGCCTGGGCCTCGGCATCCATCATCAAACGAGCGAGCACGGTCTGGGTCAGCCCCAATGCGGCACACGTTTCATTGACCGTATCCATGCCAAGTCTGCCGATAACAAGGTTCGCTGCCACGTTATCGCTCTGGGCGATCATAGCGTGCAGCAGCTCGTCAATACTGTACGACGCACCCGCGCCGCGCGACTGAATGTTGCCGCTGCCACCCACGATATCCTGTTGCGTTACCGTTATCTGCTCGTCGAGGGACAGCTCGCCCGCCGCCACGGTCTCGAGCGCACAAGCGAGAACGGGAAGCTTGATGATGCTTGCCGCCACATGTCGCGCGTCCGGCGCCACAGCGACTTCACCATCGAGCGACGCGAACGTTTGAGGATCAAGCGCCACAGCATAGACCGAGGTAGACCCACCATACGGCTCGACAAGGGCTTCGATATCTTGCTGAAGGCCGGCAATCCAAGAAGCCCGGGAGACAGCTTCCGCCTTTTGAGCGGACGGATGATTCGCTTTTTGTTTGACAGGGACAGCGGAGCCCTCAGCCTCGTTGCGGCGCGCGGCACAACCGCCGAGACTCATCACCGAGGCAAGCGCTCCGGTCAACATTCCGGCACAAAACACTCGACGCGAGCAATCGCGCGCAGTGAGGGGTGCATCCCCCGGCGGGAACCGGAACGCCTCTACGCTGTCGCCGCCACCCCGACCTTGCTCGCCGCAGTACACAGACTCACTCCCCACCATCGCATTCTACCGAGCCGTCGATAAACGGCCGCGCCGGACACCCAGCACGCCGCACTCATTGTGACGCATGCGACAGGGCTTGCGCGACATGATCATCCTCACATAACCAGTTGGGTCGGCGCGGCCCAACCGAACCTGAACCACCTTATAATCTAGCCAACACATCGAACGGAAGGAACCATCATGCCCCGGTTTTGTACCCATTGCGGCAAGCTTCTGAATGACGACGAGCGTTTTTGCACCAGCTGCGGAACGCCGGTAACCGATGATGGCCAGGCCTCTCAGTCGCAAGAGAATGCACAGGCAGCCGAACATGCCGCCGCGCCCGACGCCGCCTTCGACACCGCCGCGACCACGGTTCAGCCTGCGCAGCAGCCCACGGCGACTCAGCCCCAACCGGCAGACGTGACCGTACAGTCCGCCCATCAGCCCGTGCCCGCTCCCCAGCCCGAAGTCGGCACGACGCAGCAATGGGCGGCGCCAGCCGGCTCCGCGCCGCAGCAGCCCATACCGACCGCCGCTCCGCAGGCCGGTGCTCCCGCTGCTCCCAAGAACAACAACGCCCTGCTCATCGGCATCATCGCCGCGCTAATCGTCGTGATTATCGCGCTCGTCGTGTTCTTTATGATCAAGCCTTTCGACAAGGGCGCCGATGATACCAAGGGCACGACGATCGAGAAGGTCAAGATCGATCACGATAACGACGATGCGTCCGTCAAGGGCGACCCCAACAAGCTTGACGATGATGATGACGATGACGTCCACGATGCCGCCACCATCAGCGAGCAGAACGTCTACGACCAGCTGAGCTCCTACTACAGCAGGCTCTCCGATCTTGATCAGCAGGTTCGCGACTGCGCCACCACGTTTAACACGTACTATCTCAAGGATGACCGCAGCTCGCGCCAATCTGCCAGCGATGCCGCCGAGTCGCTCGAGGATCAGATCGACGACCTGAAGGACGAGGTCGAGGACCTGAACGTTCCCATCGACTCGCAGAATTACGGCTCGTGGAAAGATATCATCACGCTCTATGACGACCTGGAGAATCGCATCGACGTCATTTGCGACGCTTGGGAGATCAGCCTTGAGTACTCCAGCCCCGCCAACCACAAGGACGAGATCGTGGCGCCGCTGGCGCGCGACAACGTAGCGGGCACCAACGACAACAAATACCGTCTGGACTTTGAGGACCGCTACCCCGGCGCCGCACCCGTCGAGGTGAAGTAATCCCAACAACTGATCAAAACTTGCGGTGAAATAGGGATTAATTAGGCCTTTTGCCAGCAAAAACAGTCCCTATTTCACCGCAACTTAGAAGTGGGGCCGGGCGCGCATTTGCATTTGCGCGCCCGGCCCCGCCGTGTCTATATGTGCTCGGTTATGTGCTCGGTTACTTGTCAGCGGCTGCTTTCTTGGCAGTCGACTTCTTCGCGGTCGACTTCTTGGCGGCAGTGGCTTTCTTAGCCGTGGCCTTCTTTGCCGTCGAAGTCTTCTTCGTCGTGCTCGCCTTGGTCGTGGTCTTGCGGCCGCGGGCGGGCTTCTTCTCCTTGGTCGGGCAGTCCATGTTGACGCAGATACGCCACGGGCCGCGCGCCGTGTTGACCACCACGATGGGGGCGCCGCACTTGGGGCAGGTCTCACCCGTCGCCTCGAGCTTACCGCGCGCCGGTAGAGGATAGCTCACGCCGCAATCGTCATAGTTGGTGCAGCGGATAAAACGCTTGCCGCTCTTCTCGCTCTTGTGCGCGATCAGGTCGCCATGGCGTCCGGCCTCGGCACACACCTTGCACTCGCCCACCTTAAGGTCGGGCTCGTAGTTGGTGGGGCATGTGGGGTTCACGCAAATCTCGAAGGCCTTCTGGCGGAACGGCTGACACTTAATGCGCGGCGCACCGCACTCGGGACACACGGCGGCCTCGCCCTCGAGCGGGCTCACCTTGACGCCACTCGGCACCGGATAGGTCACGTCGCAGTCGGGCCATCCCATGCAGCCGATAAAGCTGCCGCGGGTCTTGGCGCTCGTCTTCATAACCAGGTCCTTGCCGCACTTGGGACAGGCGCCCACGCGTGCATCGGCCGTGACGGCGTCGCTGATAGCGTCGCCCAGCTCCTGCGTATGCTTGAGCAGCTCGTCGAGCACGCCGGCCAGCAGTGCGCGCGAGTGCGTCACGACATGCTCTTCGGTATCCTCGCCGCGCTCCACACGGGTCATGTCGCCATCGAGCTCGCTGGTCATATCGGGGCTCGTGATGCGCGGGGCAAACTGCGTCAGTGCATCGATGATGGCGATGCCCAGCTGGCTCGGCTCAACGGGATCGTTTTTGAGATAGCGCACGGCGTACAGGCGCTCGATGATGCTCGCGCGCGTGGACTTGGTGCCCAGGCCGCGCTTTTCCATCTCCTGCACGAGCTTGCCCTGGCTGTAGCGCGCGGGCGGCTCGGTCTGCTTGGCCTCGAGCTTAATGTCGAACACGTCGACCGTATCGCCCTGCTCCAGCGGCGGCATCTGCTCGTCGCGCTTGAGTCCGTACGGGTACGCCTCGCGGAAACCCGGGGTCACGAGCACATCGCCCGAAGCCACGAACGGCTCACCGTTCACGTCGAGCTCGAGCTTAGTGTTTTCGATGGTCGCGGGACCCATAAGCGTCGCTAGGAAGCGGCGGGCGATGAGGTCGTAGAGCTTGCGTTGGCCGCCGTCGAGCGTGGACGGATCGCCCTCGCCCGTGGGATAGATAGGCGGGTGGTCGGTGGTCTCGACTTTGCCGCGCGTGGGCTTCATAGGGCCGGCGAGCACCTTTTTGCACACGGGCGCCAGCGCCGGGTTGATCTTTGCCAGGTCGCTCACCACGGCGCCCAGATCGAGCGTCGCGGGGTACACGGTGTTGTCGACACGCGGGTAGCTGATGAGGCCCGCCATGTAGAGGGACTCGGCGATGCGCATGGTACGCGCAGGCGAGATACCCTCGGCTGCGGCGGCAGCCTGCAGCGAGGTGGTCGCAAACGGCGTGGGCGGCTGCTGCTTGCGCGAGCGCTTGGTCACCGCGGCGACGGTTGCCGTCTTGGCACCGTCAACGTGACCGTACGCCGTCTCAGCAGCATCCTTGTCGGTAAAGCGCGCCGTCTTGTGCGCGATCTTAAAGCGGTCGTCCTCGGCAGCACCCTGTGCGGCGCCCATGCCGCGAATCTGCCAATAGTCCTCGGGCACAAACGCCATGCGCTCGCGCTCGCGCTCGACCACCAGGGCGAGCGTCGGCGTCTGCACGCGGCCGGCAGAGCGCACGTTACCAAAGCCGCCAAACTTGGCGAGCGTCAGGTAGCGTGTGAGCACCGCGCCCCAAATGAGGTCGATGTGCTGACGGCTCTCGCCGGCGTCGGCCAGGTTCTGGTCGAGCGAGACGAGGTTATCGAAGGCCTGCGTGATTTCGGCCTTGGTAAACGAAGAATACTGGGCGCGGGCAACCGGCAGGTCGGGCGCCACCTCGCGCACCTTGTTGAGGGCGTCCGAGCCGATCAGCTCGCCCTCGCGGTCGAAGTCCGTGGCGATGATGACACTGTCGGACTTTTTAGCGAGGTTCTTGAGCGAACGAATGAGCTCCTTCTCGGCCGGTAGCTTAATGACGGGCGCCCAGGTGAGGTAAGGCAGGCTCTCGAGCTTCCAGCCCTTGATGGAAATGCCATCGGCAAGGAACGGCTTACGCTTGGTGTCGTAGGGCGGGCGTGCCAGGCCATCGGGCATGTCGGCCGGTAGCATCTCGCCGTCCTCGGTAACCGAATACCAGCCCAGCTTTTTATCGAACAGCACGCTGTCGCAAAAATCGGGCGCAAGGATGTGACCGGCAAGGCCGATCGTCACGCACTCCTCGCCCTTCCACTCAAAACGGTAGATGGCGGTGTTGTACACCTTGTCCTTTTTGGGCTTGCCCGTGGACAGCCGCTCGGCGATCTGACGCGCGGCGTCGTTTTTCTCGGCGATGATGAGCTTCAAAAGAGGCTCCTATCTCGTATCTCTGCAGCTACGCCCGCCCGTATGGCGGCCGACTTACGCCCTTGCTTGCTCAATCTGCCCGATGAGCCAATCGCACCAGGCATCCATGCCCTCGCCCTTGCGCGCGCTCACGGCAAACCGCGGCGCCTGCGGATTGAGGTCATCGAGTGTCTTAGTATACCTATCCATGTCAAAATCGAAAGCCGGAGCCACGTCGACCTTGTTGAGCAGCTGTGCGCCGGCGTGCTGGAAGATGCCCGGGTACTTGATAGGCTTGTCGTCGCCCTCGGGCACCGAGAGAATCATGATGGACAGGTTCTCGCCCAGGTCAAAGTCGACCGGGCAGACTAGGTTGCCCACATTTTCGATAAAGATGACGTCGATATTCTCCAGACCCACCGCCTGGTCGAACGCGTCGACGGCCTCCATGATCATGTTGCCCTCGAGGTGGCACAGGCCGCCCGTGTTGATCTGGATGGCGGGCATGCCGGCTTCCTTCATGGTGATGGCGTCGACATCCGAGGCGATGTCGCCCTCGATGACGGCACAGCGCAAGCCGGCCTTGTCGCGCAGGCGCTCGTTGGTGCCAAGGATCGTGGTGGTCTTGCCCGAACCGGGACTCGACAGCACATTGATCACATAGGTGTTTGTCTCATTAAATCGCTGACGCAGCTGATCTGCCAGGCGCTCGTTGCGCGACAGAATCGGCGATGCGATATCAATCGTTTTCTCGGCCATACTCGGCGCTCCTTACTTCTACCATTTATACCCCGTCCCCAGGTTGCTGGCGGGCTAATCGTCGGGGGTCTCGATCTCGATACTTGCGATGTCGAGTTCGCGGCCGTGCAGCAGACGCACGTTGGAGCCGCCACACTGGGGACAGCGACAATGGAAACGGTCGTGATCAAAGACCTCGCCGCAGTCCAGGCACTCGCTTTGTGGATGGACCTCCTCCACGGCAAGCTCGCAGCCGCGCGTGAGCGGGTCCTCGTCGCGAAACGTCTCCCAGGCAAAGTCGAGCGCCTCGCGCACGACCTCGGTCATATCCCCGATACGCAGCGTTACCAAAACGGCGAGCGAGGCCCCCGCCCCACGCGCCGCGCGAATCACTGTATCGAGTATGCCGTTGACAATGCCAACCTCGTGCATACCGATTTACTCCTCGTCGTCCTCATCGTCCGAGAACAGGTCCAGACGACTCACAAACAGGCCCTCCTTGCCCTCGCGCGCGGTAATGACCACACGGGCGATGGCGAGCGAAATCTCGTAGAGCGAGAGCAGGGCGCCATACATGAGACCCAGCGTAACGGGCGAGCCGTCGGGCGTGATCACAGCCGAACCCACGAGCAGGCCAACGTATACATAACGCCAGGCACCGCGGAAAGCAGCGTAGGACACGATGTGGAAGACGGACAGATAGAAGATGATGAGCGGCAGCTCAAACGCCACGCCAAAGCCGATCATAAAGAGCAGCTCCATGTTGACGTAGTTCTCCAGATCGGGCAGTGCCGTAGCGACGGCCGAGGTCTCGCCGATGAGCCACTCAAAGCCCGCAGGAATGATGATGAAGTAGCAGAAGATGGCACCCAGGAAGAACAGCACCGTCGAGGCGAGCACCGTGGGCACGACCCACTTGCGCTCGTTGGGGCGAAGCGCCGGCAGGAAAAACGCCAGAATCTGCCAGATGATCATGGGCGTGCACATGACCACGGCCATCTTGATGGCCAGCGAGAAGCGCAAGCCAAAGCCGCCGAGCGTGGTAGTGATGTAGAACTTACCGTCCGGCACAAAGGAGCGGATGGGATCTTCCAGGATGTCGAGCACCACAGGCGTGGCGAAATACAGCACGATAGCGGCGGCGAACACCGACACGACCACGATGGTCAGGCGGCGACGGAGCTCTCCCAGGTGATCGAAGAGCGGCATACGCGCAGGTCCGATAGGCATTACTCATCGCCTCCCTTCGGGGCGTCGGCGGCAGCGGCGTCGTCCTCGGCCTCGAGCTCGCGAGCGAGCTGGTCGACGACAGCCTTGCGCTTACGGGGACGACGGGCGTAGAGGTCAGCTGTCGTGGGCTCTGCCGGCTCGGGCTCGGGCTCCGGCTCTGCAGCAGGCTCGGGCTCGACGACAGGCTCGGCGGCAGCGGCAGGCTCGGCGCCCTCGGCCTCGGACTCCTCAGCAGCACCCTCGCCCTCGGCGGCAGCCTCGCTCGCAGCCTTCTCGGCAGCAAGACGGGCGCGACGCTCGGCAAAGGTCTCCTTCTTGGCGGGCGCTGCCGTCTCGGCGGCATCCTTGTCCGCATCGGAATCGTCATCGACGGCAGCCTTCTTGGGCTTGACCGGGGCCGACGCGGCCTCGCTCACCGGATCGATTATCTCGGACTGAACAACGGCCGTCATCTTCTCCTGCGTCTCGCGGAACTGACGGATGGCACGGCCGATCGTGCGGCCCATCTGTGGGAGCTTATCCGGGCCAAACAGCAAAAAGCCGAAGACCACGATGATCGCGAGCTCACCCTCTCCAATACCAAACACACATACCTCCAAGGCTCGATGTGAGTCGAGCCCGCACCGCGCCATTCGGCCGGAACTCGTCTATTCATTCGGTCAAGTATAGCGCCCGGACGCCAAAACGTCCGAGCGCATCACAAACATATGCCAAACGGCACGCCCTTTTGGGGGCAAAGATTATGCAGCGGTGATCGAAATCTCCTGGTCGACACCCAACAGCTGAACCACGCGCATTACCGGGGGCTGCACATTGGTGCAGCTAAAACGCTTGCCGTGGTCGACCGCGTGGTGCGCGGCGCCCACGAGCACGCCAATGCCCGTCGAATCGATGTAGCTCACCTGGGCAAAATCGAGCTCAACGGCCTCAGTGGGCTGCTCGAGCGCCAGGTCGATGGCATTACGCAGGCTATCGGCGTTAGAGATATCGATCTCGCCGGTTACCTTAATGGTGTAGAGCTCTGGCGTGGGGTTGGTGGAAATACCCAAATCCATGTATACGCTCCTTTACGTATCGAAAGTGCGGATAGTACTGGAAGCCGCGCGTTAGGCGCGCTCGGCACGCGCAAGCTCGGCAGCGACGAGCTTAACGGCCAGCACCAGCACATCGAGCGCGGCCTCCAGGTCCTCGACCGTGGGATAGCTCGGCGCGATGCGGATGTTGGTATCGCGCGGATCCTTGCCATAGGGCCAGGTAGCACCGGCCGGCGTGAGCTTGACGCCCAGGTCGGCGCAAAGCGCGGCGACCTTTTGGGCCGAGCCCTCGGGACCATCGAAGCTTACAAAGTAGCCGCCGCGGGGGTGCGTCCAGGTGGCGCAGCCCGTGCCGCCCAGGCCCTCGGTGAGCTTGCGCTCAACGGCCTCAAAGCGCGGACGCAAAAACTCGGCATGCTTTTTCATGTGCTCCTTGACCGCCTCGATGGTGGGAAGGAAGCGCACGTGACGCAGCTGGTTGAGCTTGTCGGCGCTGATGAGGCCGGCCTTCAGGCGCTTGGAGAACTCGGCGATGACCGCGGGGCTCGCACCGATAAAGCCGATACCGGCGCCCGGGAAGGTGATCTTGGACGTCGAGGCAAATGCCACCACGCGGTCCTCGGTGCCCGCCGCGCGAGCGAGGTCAAAGATGTTTGCGAGCTCGTCGGTCTCGTCGTACAGGTCGTGCACGCAGTAGGCGTTGTCCCAGAAGATACGGAAATCGGGTGCGGCCGTGGGCATCTCAACCAGGCGGCGCACAGTGTCCTCGCTAAAGGTGATGCCCGTGGGGTTGGAATACTTGGGTACGCACCAGATGCCCTTGATGGAATCGTCGGCGGCGACGAGGCGCTCGACCTCGTCCATGTCGGGGCCGTTGTCGGTCATCGCGACGGGGACGTTCTCGATACCCAGATCGGCGGTGATGCCAAAGTGGCGGTCGTAGCCGGGAACAGGGCACAGAAACTTGACCTTCTTGCCGTCGTGCGCGGCCTCGTAAGTCTCCCAGGGCTCGCTGCCGCACGAGCCGCAGCGCCAGAACATGCCGGCGATGTCGTGCTCGATCAGCAGGCTCGACGAGCCCAGCACGAGCGTCTGCTCGGCGGGGCAACCCAGGAACTCCCCCGCTAGCTTGCGTGCCGAGGGAATGCCCTCAAAGCAGCCGTAGTTGGAACAGTCGACATTGCCGTCGTGCAGATCGGCATCGGCATTGAGGATATCGAGCATGGGTCGAGAGATGTCCACCTGGGAGGTCGACGGCTTGCCGCGGGCCATGTCGAGCGCCAGGCCCTTGGCCTTGACCTCGGCGACCTCGGCTTTGAGCGCCTCGATGGCGGCATCGAGTTCGGTGGTTTCCATCTTCTGGTAGATCGTCTGCATGGGTGCGACCTTTCACGAAGCGGTACGTTGCAATTCTTCTAAGTATAGACCGCCACCGTCGCAACGTTATGAAGCCGTGATAGATTAAGTCCATCGCAATGAATTACGAATCGCCGCGCATGCCGGCGTGAGGCACCCAAGGAGGCACTATGGAGTACGGATCGTTCCAGGCCGAGGAATTCGGCGACCTGCAGCGCCTGGTCGACGGATTGTTTTACGACCGCCACGTCATCGACCGCCTGGATCTGATCGTACAGGCCGAAATCTTGGACCTGGCGCCCGATCTCATGGAGATCGTCAACCTGCTACCGCCCGGCTATTACGACCGCCAGTCACTTTGCGACCAGCTCAACTCCGCCTTGGCCGCCCACGGCTGGGGCGCCATCTACGGCACCGTGGAATAAGCCTCGAGGCCGACGATTTGGCCCGTTTCCCGACCCTGGCGGGTAGCGCGCAGAGATGTGGTGTAAGAGGCGGGGCAT
>JAXKGF010000034.1:0-67487 GCA_036550515.1 Collinsella sp. | reverse complement strand
CCCATCGAAACACATCTCCACCGTTCCTTCAACTGGGAAAACGGCGCCCCCGGGGCCCGGATGGGGCCTCGGGGGCGTTCGGCTAGCTGCGGGAACGGCCTGTCCGCCTAATGTGTTCGGCTGAGATCGGAAATCAACCATTCCTTCATATTTAAAACCCCTCAGCCCATATCGCCGTGAACGAATCGCAGCCGAGCGCCGTCGACGGCGCGTATACAATGGTGCGCGTCCTTTTATGCCAACACCGGGAGTAGACATGCTGCTCGCTATCGATATGGGAAACACGCAGACGGCCATGGGCCTGTTTGACGGAAACAAGCTGGTGCAGTCGTGGCGCATGCCCACCGACCGCTCCTATACCGCCGACGAGATCCATGTGCGCCTGATGGGCTTCTTTAAGATGTACGGCCTTTCACTCGATGCGGTCGACGCGATCGCCTTTGCCGGCGTGGTGCCGCAGCTCTCGCGCGAGTGGCACGCCGTGGCCGACCGCATTGCCGCGGACGCCATCGTCATCGGACCGCAGACGGCCGCCGTGACCAAGCTGCGCGCGGCGCGTCCCCAGACCGTAGGTGCCGATCGCGTCGCCAACGCCATCGCAGCCGAGACTTTCTACGGCGCGCCGGCGATCGTGGTGGACTTTGGCACCGCAACCAATATCGATGTCATCGACGAGGACGGCTATTACATTGGTGGAGCGATCGCGCCGGGCATCCGCATCTCCATGGACGCGCTTGCCGCCCGAGCCGCCAAGCTCGCCAGCGTGCCGCTCGAGGCGCCCGAGCACGCCATCGGCCGCGACACCGAGGAATGCATCAAGGTCGGCGCCGTGGTGGGCGCTGCCGCCATGGCCGAGGGCCTGGTCGCGCGCATGAAGCGCGAGCTGGGCCGCGACGATGCCACCGTTATCGCCACGGGCGGTCTCGCCGGCATCGTCGCCGATTCGACCGATGCCTTCGACGTGGTCGATGGCCAACTCACCATTAAGGGCATCTGCGAAATCTATCGCCGCATGCAGGAGCTGGGATAGGGCGGGAGCTTAAGTCGAGCACGGGCACGAGCGGCGAACTAGGCAACGCATTGGTCCTATTCCTCAAAATCGAAAATTTTTTAGTTTTGAGGAATAGGACTTTCTGCTACGTCTCACCGCACAGCCACCTCGCCAGGTCCACGATCTGCACCCCATTGCGGTCCGTGGCCTCGTGATGCGTGCGGGCGAGAATCATCTTGGGGTACGCGTCGCCAATGCTCAGCAGTGGTGAAATCTCGCGTTCAAATGTCTTATCCGAGCTGATGTCGTCGCTCACCTGAATGTAGAGCTTCTCGCTTCGCTTGATTGCTACAAAGTCTATTTCCTTTTTATAGAGTACGCCGACGTATACCTCGTATCCGCGGCGCAGCAGCTCGATGGTCACCATGTTCTCGTACACGCGACCCCAGTCCATATCGCGTGTACCGAGCAGTGCGTATTTAAACGCATGGTCCGCCAGATAGTACTTCTCGCCGCTCTTAAGGTATTTTTTGCCGCGAATGTCGTATCGACGAACTTTATAGAAGGCAAACGCATCGCACAGGTACCCCATGTACGTGCCGACGGTCTTGTTCGTAATCTTTAGCCCATCCGCATTTAATGCATCAGTAATGTTGCGTGCCGACGTAATGTTGGAAACGTTGTCCATCATGTAATCGGCAATGCGCAGCAGCGCCGATTCGTTTCTCACGTTATGCCGCTGCACGATATCTCTCACAATGAGCGTCTTAAAGACGTTGGAGAGATATTGATAGCGCTGCTCCTGCAGTGGATAAGGGTAAGAGCCAGACATGCCGCCGGTTCTCGCGTACTCATCGAAGTCGCGGTCGACCTCGCTCTCGTCGCCATAGAGACGATACTCCTCAAACGAGAATGGGAAAACCTCGATCTCGAAGGTGCGCCCCGTAAAGAGCGTTGACAGATCGCTCGACAGCAAAAAGGCGTTCGATCCGGTGATGAAGATGTCGTACTGCTCGGATGCGTGAAGGCTGTTGATCGCACGCTCAAAACCGTCGCACATCTGAACTTCATCGATAAGCAGAAAGTTATGCTTGCCGGCCACTCGATGCTCTTTTACATAGGTGAGCAACGCGTGATACTCGAGCAGGTTCTCGAACTCATCGAGGTTGTAGTTGATATGGATGACATTCGAATTGGACAGATTCGCCTCCACGTAATCGCGGAGGGCCTCGAGCAATTTTGACTTACCGCTACGGCGGATGCCCGTTATGACCTTGATGTCCGGCACGCCAATAAGGCTCGTCAACGTGTCCATATATGACGTTCTATTGATGAGTTTCATTGGGGCCTCCTCGCGGTCTTTTATCGCTATTCCTCAAAAACGAAAATTTTTCAGTTTTGAGGAATAGGCTCTGTAGCGAATATACCTCGCGAAAGGCCGAGCCGCCTTAATCCTATTCCTCAAAAACGAAAATTTTTCAGTTTTGAGGAATAGGCCCGAGGTGCTACCCCACAGTCACGCGAAAGCCCTCCCCGGCGCAAGCCGAGGAGAGCTTCTGTTGTCATCATTATCTTCGAACGCTGGCGCCTCGCGCTACAGCCCGCGAATGCGCACGGCCTCGGGCGGAAACTCTTGCTCGCCGGCGTCGGTCTTAATGGTCGCGCGGCCCCAGATGTCCAGGCCCGCAAACACGCCGACCGCGAGCGGCAGGCCGTTGGGCGACACCGCCGCGACCTGACGACCCAGCAGCGGCACCATATCGAAGTACTCACCCAGCACCGGGGCCAGCGGGCCGGCAGCGCCCTGTGGCGTGTTGGCGGCAACCGCCCAGACGCCAACGCGAGCGAGCACCGCCGCGGCCAATGCCTCGACCAGCGCTTCGTCAGCCACATCCACACCAAGCTCGCCCAGCGCCGCGCGCTCAATATCCACCGTCACGGCACCGAACATGCCCGCGGCACCGGCACCGCCGTTGACGGCGACGCGCGCGAGCGACGTCTCAAACGCAGGCGCGCCGCACACGATGTCGCTCGGCCACTGGATGCCCACTTTGCCGGCAAGCCCCAGGCCCGGCGTTGCGGCCGTGCCCGCGAGCGCGTCCATCATGCCCATTGCGGCCACAAACGGCAGGCCGTGGAAGGCGTGCATGTTCACATCGGGGCGCACGACCAGCGAAAACGTCAACGACGCCTCGCCCGCGCTCCAAGCACACCAGCCCGCGGACATGCCCTCGCGGCCCGCGTCACGCGCCGCGTCGAGCTCGGTACCGGCGGCAACAGCATTCATCTCGATCATCTACATGCGCCCCAATTCGCCCACGATATGGCCCACGCGGTCCTCGGGCTCCTTGACCTCGACGCCGTTGTAGCGGAAGAACCGCGCCGGGTCGTGCATCAGGTCCTCGAGCGGCACCAGCACAAAGTCGCGCTCGCCGATCAGCGGATGCGGCAGACGCAGCTTCTTGCCGCCGTGGGTCTCGCCGTCCATCCACAGCAGGTCCAAGTCGATGGTGCGCGGGCCGTTTGCCTTGGCCTTTTTGGAGCGGTCGCGGCCCAGCTCGGCCTCAATCTTCATGAGCTCGTCGAGCAGCACCAGCGGCGCCAGCTCGGTCTTGATCTCGATGACGGCGTTGGCAAACGCGTCCTGGCGCGTCTCGTAGGCCGGCTCGCTCTCGTAGATGCGCGAGCAGTTGGACACGCAGGTGAGCGGGATCTCGGCAATCATGTCGCGCGCAGCGCGGATGTTGTCGCAGCGATGCCCCAGGTTGGAACCCACGGCCACAAACGCGCGGCGCGGCTGCGGCTTGGCAACGGCCCAGTAACCGTTCAGGAACTGCGCAAAGCCCGCAACGTCGTGCACGCGCACGACGTTGGCACCGGCCTGGATGGCGCCCAGGCACACACCAAACGTGGCGGCATCGCGCGCGGCGGCCTCAGTCACGCCCGAGACGGCGCCCACAAAGCGCTTGCGTGACACGGCGCACATGAGCGGATAGCCCAGCGACGCCATCTTGGCGGTCTCGCGCTGGATGACGATGTCTTCGTTGGCCGTCTTGCCAAAGCCCGGGCCGGGATCGATGCAGATACGGTCGCGCGACACGCCGGCATGGATGAGCGTGCGGGCCTGGTCGGACAGAAAGCCCATGACGCGGCGCATGATGGGCGCAGAATCGGGCAGGGTAAAGCGGCGGAGCTGCGAGGTGGGCACGTAGGCTTCCTCGCGGCGGGCGCTGCGGCGCATCATGGCGGCCAGGTGGTCGCTGGGCTCTGGTGCGGCTTCGGTAGCTGCGGGCACGGTCTCGGGCTCTGCAGTCTCGGCGGCAGGAGCGGTCTGCTCGGCAGCCGGCGTCTCTGGCTCGGACTCGGGCGCGGGCTCCGGTTCGCCAAACGGCAGCGAGGGCTGTACCACACCGCCCGGAAGCTTGGCCTCAACCTTGGGCTCGCCCAGCAACTTGCCGCGACGGCGACGGGCCGGCTTCTCGGCCTCGCGCGCAGCCTCGGCAGCCGCTTCGCGCGCCTTCTCGGCAACAAACGCCGCAGCCGAGGTATCGAGCTGCACCGTCGCGTGTGTGCGTGCGGGCGCGGCGACCTCGCCGGCGTGCATTACGATGACGCCGCAGGTGCTCGTCTTAACGAACTCAACCATCTTGGGATCGGTGAAGCCCGTCACGTCGTTGACAATCGAAGCACCGCAGCGCACAGCCGCCTTGGCAACCGCCACATGACGCGTATCGATCGAGACGATGGCGCCCTCTTTGGCCAGCGCGCGCACGACGGGCAGCACGCGACGCGCTTCCTCGTCGGGGTTGACCGGGGTAAAGCCGGGGCGCGTGGACTCGCCGCCCACGTCGATGATGTCGGCGCCGGCATCGAGCATCGCCAGGCCGTACTCGATAGCGGCATCTTGGTCAAAGTGCTCACCGCCGTCGCTAAACGAATCGGGCGTCACGTTGAGGACGCCCATGATGCGCGGACGGTCAAAGCTGAGCTCGTACTTTCCGCACCGCCATGTCTTGCTGTCGTTCGCCATGAACATCCTCCTAAAATGCCCACGCCGCCGCGCTCGGGCGCTGGCGGCGGGGTCGCTTTGCAATCAGTCTTTCTATTGTATCCGCGCGCGCGGGCTAGAACGCAAACGCGGCCGCGATGTCGCAAGAAATCAGCAGGTCGGCATTTGCATCCTGATCGGTGGGCGCCAAATTGCAAATGGCCAGCGTATCGCCAGTAAAGTAACGCGTGAGGCCCGCCGCCGGATACACCACGAGCGAGGTCCCGCCCACGACGAGGGCGTCGGCTGCGGCGATGGCAGCAACGGCGCCGGTAAGCACACGCTCATCGAGCGGTTCTTCGTAGAGGACCACATCGGGTTTGATGCGACCGCCGCACGCAGGGCACACGGGCACGCCCGCGGTATCCTCGTGCTCGCGCGCGCAAATCCATTCGGCGCTGTAGACCGCGCCGCACGTCTGGCAAATATTGCGGTGGACCGAGCCATGCAGTTCAAACACGCGCTGCGAGCCGGCCATCTGGTGCAGGCCGTCGATATTTTGCGTCACCACGGCGTCGAGCTTGCCGGCGCGCTCCAGCTCCGCCAGCTTGGCGTGGCAGTGGTTGGGCTTGGCGTTAAGGGCGATCATCTTGGTCCGGTAGAAGTCGAAAAACTCCGCCGGATGCGCCTCGTAGAAGCTGTGCGAGAGCATAGTCTCGGGCGGATAGGAAAACCGCTGGTGATACAGACCGTCCACGCTGCGGAAATCGGGGATGCCACTCGCCGTGGAAACGCCCGCGCCGCCAAAGAAGACCACGTGGCTATGGGTTTCGAACAGCTCCGCCAGCGCAGCGGAGGCCTGCTTGGGGTCCGATATTGCCTGCGTCATATATGTCCTCCGTCCGTGTCTTAGGGACGGCGGCGTTCGCACTATCACTCGCGGACTCCGCCCCGCTCTTGTTGCGTTAATCTTAAGCCTGCCAACCCCGTCGAAAGGACACCATGCCTCAGACTTACACTTTCGCCTCGTGGAACGTCAACGGCCTGCGCGCCGTGCTCAAAAAGGACCCGAGCTTTATCCAGATCGCACAAGAACTCGACGTCGATATCCTGGCGCTGCAGGAGACCAAGCTGCAAGAAGGCCAGGTCGATATCGATCTGCCCGGCTACCACCAAACCTGGAGCTACGCCGAGCGCAAGGGCTACTCGGGCACCGCGGTCTTTAGCCGCCAGGAACCGCTGCGCGTGCTGCGCGCCGATGCGCTGCTGCCCCACGCCGGCGAGGGCGAGGCGGCCGAGCTCGTCGCCCAAGCCGCAACCGAGGGCCGCGTCTGTGCGCTCGAGTTCGACAAGTTTTGGTTCGTGGACGTCTATACGCCCAACGCCCAAAACGAGCTCGCGCGCATCGATGTACGCATGGCCTGGGACGATGCCTATCGCGGCTTTTTGAGCACGCTTGAGCGCGAGACCGGAAAGCCCGTCGTAACCTGCGGCGACTTTAACGTGGCACACGAGGAGATCGACCTTAAGAACCCCAAGTCCAACCGCGGCAACGCAGGCTTTTCGGACGAGGAACGCGGCAAGTTTACCGAGCTGCTCGACGCCGGTTTTACCGACACCTGGCGCGCGGCCAATCCGGACGTCGAGGGCGTCTACAGCTGGTGGAGCTACCGCTTTAATGCCCGCAAGAACAACGCAGGCTGGCGCATCGACTACTTCCTGGTAAGCGACGCAATCGCCGGCAACGTACGCGACACCGGCATCCGCGGCGACATCTTCGGCAGCGACCACTGCCCCGTCACCCTCGCCCTGGAGCTCTAACCCCCAAATAATTCCCCGAGGACGGAGGATCATTTTCACCTCGCGAGGGAATCCACGCGGCACACCCGCCACGAAATCGACCCATCTACTACGTTTGAGCTACTACCCTCAACCACAGCGAACAACGCAAAAAGAAAACCGCAGGTAGAAAGCCTGCGGTTTTTCATAAACACGGTTGTGCTTGGGGGTGTCGGGCTAAACGTAGTAGATGGGCCAGTTTCGTGGCGAGCGCCGTCAACTGATTCCCTGGGGACGTCTGGGGACGGAAGAAAACGGATCATTTTGGCTCTCTGAGGGCCACGACGCCTGTCATATCAGCCGGCCATTCCAAAACTATGCCGGTTTACGGGGCTGAATCGCAGATCCCCAACCACACGCAATTCGAGCAAAATAAAACCGCAGGTAGACGGCTCGTCTATTTTCGAAAAATGCCGGTATGGTCGGCCTGCGTCAATCCAGCCCGTAAACCGGCATAGTTTTGATATGACACCAAGGCAATATTGATTCTCGCCCCGGCGCAACCGCCATTACAGCCCGTACTTCACGACGACACGGTTAATGCGACGGCACCAAGGCTTGTACAAGGCGGCCAAGAACACGCAGGTCGCGAGGCCGTGCGTGATATCGAACGGCACCGCCGTAGCAAGACGCGCTACGGCGCCTGCCCAGGTGAGCGGCTGCACAAAACCGATGATGTCATACGCGTTGATCACGACGCCATACAGCAAGCCCGAGGCAAAGCCATACGCCAACAGCGCCGGCATTCGCACGGTTCCATCGGCACGGTCAAACGCGCCCGCATGCGCCAGTGCGCCACCGATATAGCCCACCAGACCCCAGGCATACATCTGCCACGGCGTCCACATGCCCTGTCCAAAAAAGAAATTACTGGTCAGCGCTGCCAACGCGCCGACCATGAAGCCGTTGCGTCGGCCCAACGTCGCCCCCGCGATAATAGCGATGGCGCTCACGGGTTTAAAGTCGGGAATGGGGCCGAACAAGATGCGGCCCGCCGCGGCCAACGCCGCCAGAACCAGCGTTGGCACAATCTGGCGCAAGCCCGGGCGCGACGCCTCGTAGCCCGCAAAAAACAGTGCGAGCACGAGCGCCACTACAACCAGCATGGCAAGCGCCGCCTGCTCAATGCCCGCCAGCAACGCCGCAGTCATCACTGCCGGCACCGCCAGGAGCAGCGGAATCTCCATTTTTGTGAGTAGGCGCGAGGCGCGACGATCTGTCATCCCATCACGCCCTGTAGAACACGTTGTCGGCAAAGAAATCTGCCGGAGGCTCCATGCAGGCGATCTCGCCGTCGAACATCATGGCGACGTCGTCGGACACCTGCTCGGCAAAGTCTAAGTCGTGCGTGGCCATGATGACGGTACCGCCGGCATTCGCATGGTCACGCAGGGCGCGAGCGATGATGCGGCGGCTGGCCAAGTCCAAACCCTTGGTGGGCTCATCAAGCAGCAGCAGCTCCGGGCCAATCAACAGCAGCTTTGCCAACGCAAGCAGCTGGCGCTGACCGCCCGAAAGATCGTACGGGTGACGCGCCTCCAAGCCCGCTAGGCCCAGGCGCGCTGTCTGCTCCTGTACTGCGGCCTCGTCGTATCCGCAGGTCGAAGCCCATTCCATCAGCTCGTCGCGCACCGTTTCGGCGACCAGCAATGCCTTAGGATTCTGTGGCAGCAGTGCCGCCGAGGCCGTCCCACGCACCATGCGGCCACGCTGCAGCTTAGCCGTCTTGGCCAGCACCGAGAGCATCGTCGACTTGCCGCAGCCGTTTCCGCCCACGACCGCATGCACCGCGCCGGCTGAAAACGTCACATCGAGCCCGCGCAGCACCCAACCGCCCGCGCGATCGTAGCGAAACCAGCCTTCCGACAGGGTGGTAGCCGGCCCGCCGTGCATTTTTTGGAGTATTCTGCTTCCATCCGTGCGCGGGAAGGCTTCCGAGCCGTTTTCGAGCGACGTTTGCGCCACAAATTCGGACGATTTGTCCAATTCCGAACTTTTTTTCGCGCTCGATACGTCCCCGGTCGGCTCCAGAGAGCCTAAATTGTCCTCACGCCTGCTGAATACTCCGTTTTTTGCACATCGGATGGCACCCCACCCCAACACGTCATCGGAAAACAGCGATTCTCGGCGTCCCAAAGAAGCCATATCCGCCACCTCGCGCACGCGACCGCCCTCAATCCGGTACGCACGCGTCGCATACTCGAGCATCGGCCGCGGTTGATGCGTAGCCACAACAACCGTGCAGCCCAGCTCACGGTTCACGCGAAACAGCGCGTGCAGAAAATTCTTCTCGGCAACGGGATCGAGCTGAGACGTGGGCTCGTCGAGTAGCAGCACACGCGGACGCAGCGCCAGGACGGCGGCAAGCGACAGCAACTGCTTGCGGCCGCCCGAAAGCGTATCGGTATCGCGATGAAGCCAGTCCTCCAGACCAAAGAAATAGCTGGTCTCGGCAACACGGCGGCGCATCTCGTCGCGCGACGCACCCAGATTCTCTAGCCCAAACGCCATCTCGTGCCACACGGTCTCGCACACAATCTGGTTCTCGGGATCCTGGAACACGTAGCCCACGCGCTCCGCAGACGCGCGCACGTCCATGTCGGCAACGTTCTCGCCCAGCACGAGCAGTTCGCCAGCGCGCTCGCCCGCCGGAGCAATCTCGGGCTTGAGCAGCGACAGCAGCGTCGACTTACCCGATCCGGTACCGCCAACAAGCAGCGCAAATGCACCTTGGGGAACAGACCAGTCGAGCCCCTCGAGCACCGCAGCATCAGCCCCGGGGTAGGCAAAGCTCAGGCTCCGCACCTCAATCGCCGGCATATCCGGGCCGCACGCCGCGCCCGACACCGAGCCCCTATCCAACCGAGCCATCAGCCAAACCTCTTCTCATCGATCGCATGCAACACACAGGGCAGTACCATCCAGGCAGCGTACACAACATAGCCCAGCCACGGCGCGGGCACCGAAAGCTGCGGGTAAAACGAATACTGCGTTGTCGCGGTCCATGCCACCGCCACCGCGGCGGCACCAAACAGCGCGAGCTCGACCAGCGCGGCAACGTCGCTGCGTCCCAGTCGATACCGCGCGTACGTCGTACGGCGCGACGTAGCACCCCACCCGCGCGAGCGCATGGCATCCGCGCGCTCAAGCGAATCTTCCATGCCCCAGCCCATCAGCACGCTCGACGCCCGCAGGCGCGATCGCACGGGATCGGCGGGCGCACGCCCCGGCACATCGATCGCGTCCTGCACCGCCAGCACCGTGCGGCCGCGGCGCAAAAACTGCGGGATAAGCCGCATACACATCGAGATCATGAGCGCGAGCACCGGCGCGGCGTTGCCCAACAGTGCGAGCACCTTGTCGTATTCGAGCATCGACGCCGCCGCCTCAAACCACAGCACGCTCGCCACAAACAGCCCGCCCATGCACAGGCCGTAAACCATGCTCTCCAGATACACCGCGCGCATGCCAATACGAAACAGCTCCGTCGAGCCCGAGGCGCTAAACAGCGGATTGAGCACCGCGATGATCAAAATCACTGGCAGCTGCCAGCGAAGCGCCCCCAACGTGCGCGCAGCACCGCACGTCGCAAACCCGTACGCCAACCCACCCGCAAGCGACAGCGCGATCAACACCGGTTGCATCGAGAACATGGTGAGCCCCAACGTCAGCACCATGTAGAGCGCCGGAACTGCCGGATGCGACATCGAAAATGCCCCCACGGGCTCGGCGCCCGAACCCTCTCGTATGTTGTCCATAGGCATCCCCGCCCTCCCGCCAAATCACCGACGCCGAAGCACTGCCGGCACCGCCCGCAAGCAGCGCAAACACCACACCAGCGGCCCAAACCTCAGCTGTCGCGCATCAATCGTTACGCGCTCATCATATGCCTGCGGTATCATATTGCGCCGTGTATCGTTTCCAAACACACGTCTCTATAACGTAACAGGAGATCACATGGACGCAACCGCAATTATCCTCGCCGCCGGCGAGGGCACCCGCATGAAGTCGAACCACTGCAAGGTTTCGCACAAGATCCTGGGCAAGCCCATGGTCCAGTGGATCGTCGACGCCACCATCAAGGCCGGCTGCAGCCGCGTCGTGGTCGTCATCGGCAGCTACGCCGACGAGATGCGCGCCCTCATCGATGGCGCCTATGCCAACAGCGCCACCAAGGTCGAGTGCGTCGAGCAGACCGAGCGCCTGGGCACCGGCCACGCCGTGAAGGTCGCGCTCGAGGCCTGCGGCATCGCGCAAGGCCCCGTCGTCGTGCTCAACGGCGACCTGCCGCTCATCACCGCCGACACCGTCGCCAAGTTCGCGCAGACCGTCGCCACCGGCGAGCTCGCCTGCACCGTCATGACCATGACCCCGCCCGATCCTTTTGGCTACGGCCGCATCAAGCTGGGCGCCGATGGTCAGATCGAGCGCATCATCGAGCAGAAGGACTGCACGCCCGAGCAGGCCGCCACGCTGCTGGAGTGCAACGCCGGCTGCTACGCCTTCGACGGCGCGCAGCTTGCCGCCCACATTAACGAGATCGGCAACGACAACGCGCAGTCCGAGTACTACCTGCCCGACATGCTCGAAATCCTCAAGGGTCACGGCCAGGCGGTCTCCATCTTCCACTGCGACGACTACCGCGACGGCCTGGGCGTCAACAGCCGCATCCAGCTCGCGCAGCTCACCGCCATCGCGCGCGACCGCATCAACGAGCACTGGATGGCCGAGGGCGTTACCTTCATCGACCCCACGCAGGCCTGGATTGGCCCCGATGCCGTCATCGGCCGCGACACCATCGTGTGGCCGCAGACGCATCTGATCGGTCACGTCACCGTGGGCGAGGAGTGCCAGCTCGGCCCCAACAGTCGCCTCACCGACACCACCGTCGGCAGCGGCTGCACCATCGATGAGACCATCGCCATCGAGGCCGTCATCGAGAACGGCGTCGACTGCGGTCCGCGTGCCTACCTGCGCCCGGGCACCCACATGCTCGACGGATCCAAGGCCGGCACGCACGTGGAGATCAAGAAGTCCACGATCGGCGAGGGCTCCAAGGTGCCTCACCTGTCCTACATCGGCGACACCACCATGGGCTCCGGCGTCAACGTGGGCGCGGGCTCCATCACCTGCAACTACGACGGCGTCCACAAGCACAAGACCGTCATCGGCAAGGATGCCTTCATCGGTTCCGACACCATGATGGTCGCGCCCGCCCAGATTGGCGACGGTGCACTCGTGGCCGCCGGCTCCGTCATCACCGAGCCAGTCCCGGCCGACGCACTCGGTCTGGGCCGCGCCCGTCAGGTAAACATTGAGGGCTGGGCCGCCGATTATCGCCGCCGTCTGCACGAGAACGACGAGGTATAACGTTTTACCAAGCACAAAAGGAGCTGTTCCATGGGGACGGCTCCTTTTTCTATCGTGACCTGCGCGACCGGATGAGTGGTCGGTTCGTGTCCGTTGACGGTAAAGACGTTATCAAGACTCGATAAACCCCGCCGCGCGGTTACAATGCAACAAGGCATCTATATGGCATTCGATGTATAAAGGAGAAGGGTAATGCCGATTAATGATCCCGAGAAGTCGGAGAATATGCGCAAGTCCATCCGCGTGTATTCCGGTTCCTCCAACCGTCCCCTCGCTCAGAAGATCGCTGAGTACCTTGGGGTCGAGCTTTCGGGCCTTACGCTAAAGCAGTTCGCCAATGGTGAGATTTACGCCCGCTACGACGAGACCGTCCGCGGCGCCGACGTCTTCCTGATTCAGTCCGTGGCCGGCGGCAACGTCAACGACATGCTCATGGAGCTGCTCATCGCCACCGACGCTGCCAAGCGCGCATCCGCCCGCTCCATCACCGCCGTCATCACCCACTACGGCTATGCCCGCCAGGACCGCAAGGCCGGCCCGCGCGAGCCCATCACCGCCCGCCTCGTCGCCAACCTGCTCGAGCGCGCCGGCGTCGACCGCATCATCACCCTCGACCTGCACCAGGGTCAAATCCAGGGCTTCTTTGATATCCCGGTTAACCACCTGTCCGCACTGCCGCTGTTTGGCCAGTACTACAACGACATGCACTTCGACACCGACAACCTGGTTGTCGTCTCCCCCGACGTGGGTCGCGCCAAGGCCGCCAAGAAGCTGTCCGACATGCTCGGCTGCGACCTGGCCATCGCCCACAAGGGCCGTCCGCGCCACAACGCCGCCGAGGTCATGGGCATCATCGGTGACATCAAGGGCAAGACCTGCGTCATCAACGACGACATGATCGACACCGCTGGCACCTTGTGCGCCAACGTCAAGGAGCTCAAGGCTATGGGCGCTGGCGACATCTACGTCTGCGCCACCCACGGCATCTTCTCCGGTCCGGCCATCGAGCGCCTGAACGACGCCCCGATCGTCGAGTGCGTCGTCACCGACGCCATCCCTGTCGAGGTCGGCGGCAAGATTAAGACCATCTCGGTCGCCGAGGAGTTCGCTCAGGCCATCTCCGCCGTTTACCACGAGGAGCCCGTCTCCACGCTCGTCGGCGGCGACTTCGCGCTGTAGTCGCTCGACCCTCGCATCCCTCCGGAAGCCCCGGACGCGCCTGCGGGGTTATCACGCGAACGTCCTCGCCGCTTTGCGGCTGCGGAATGTTCGCTTTGATAACCCCTCCCGGCGTGTCCGGGGCTTCCTGCTGTCTCGGGGCAGCTGTTTTCTGAAATGACTTTGCTGCAACCTTTCCTCGCCTTCGGCGGGCGTGGTAGCCTTTGTCGTTGATTGAACTATTTACGTAACGGAGGACAAACATGGCAGCTGCACAGCCGCTCAAGATTCGCATGGTTGCCGGACTTGGCAACCCGGGCGAAGAGTATGCCGAGACCCGTCACAACGCCGGCTTTAAGGCAATCGACGAGCTGGCCCGTCAGGCCGGCGTCACGTACTGGAAAAACCAGGCCGGCGCCGAGGTCGCGCTCATCAACATCAACGACCCCGAGGAAGAGGGCGGCAAGCGCCAGATCGTACTGGTCAAGCCGCAGTCGTACATGAATACCTCGGGTGGCCCCATCTCCAAGCTCTGCCGCGAGTACAAGATCAAGGTCGAGGAGCTGCTCGTAATCCACGACGAGCTCGACATTCCCGCCGGCGACGTGCGCGTTAAGGTGGGCGGCGGCCATGCTGGTCACAACGGCCTGCGTTCCATCATCGACAAGATGGGCAGCCGCGACTTCAGCCGCATCCGCACCGGCATCGGCAACCCTCCCGGCAAGATGCCCGTCGCTGACTACGTGCTTAAGCAGCTGCGCGCCCGCGAGGCCGAGAATTTCCAGGACACCTGCGCCCGCGCGGCCGACGCCGCCGGCCTGGCGATCGTGCACGGCGTGGTCTACGCTCGCGACCATGTCAACGGCGCCGCCTCCGCCAACGGCAAGCACTAAAACCTACCATTTAGGGATGTTTATTTTGGCAGGTTTTACCTGCGGAAACGCTCCATTTGCGGCATCGTAATAAACCGCGCGCCGCCATACGCACATAGCACCCCAAAGGGAGCCGGCCTCATCACAACCCGTGGCCGGCCCCCTTGCCGTTTTACCCTCTAAAACTGACCAAAATAAACCTGCCCCTATTTGGTAGGCCGAAGTGGATAAACCCTGCCCCCAACCGCCGAAGACACACGTAAGCGACATGTCCATGAGGGTATAATTTGCACCGTATGTCTGCACAACGCCTGTGCGCGTACGGTTTTATTCGGGCTACCGTCCATTTCCGTGGAGGCACGGTTCGGCGGCCCTAACAAGAGAGGGGTTCTATGTATAAGATCCTGGAGAAGACGCAGTTCTCGGAGAAGGTGTTCAAGTTCCGCATCGAGGCACCTGCAATCGCCAAGCATGCGCACGCTGGACAGTTCCTCATGGTTCGCGCCAACGAGACGGGCGAGCGTGTCCCGTTTACCCTGGCCGGCTGGAACGGTGACGAGGGCTGGGTCGAGTTCATCTTCATGGTGATCGGCAAGACCACCGAGATGCTTTCCACCTACGAGGCCGGCGAGTCGCTGCGCGACGTCGTGGGCCCGCTGGGCGTTCCCACCGAGATGGCCGAGGGCCCCTGCGCCGTCATTGGCGGCGGCGTCGGCCTGGCAATTGCCTTCCCGGTCGCCAAGCACCTGGTCGAGACCGGCCACGAGGTGCACGCCATCATGGGCGCCCGCACCAAGGACCTCCTGCTCATGGAGGACCAGTTCCGCGAGCTCCTCGACGAGGACCACATCCACATCACCACTGACGACGGCTCCTACGGCGAGCAGGGCGTTGTCACCGCTCCGCTGGAGCGTCTGCTGCAGGACAAGGCCGTGAGCCAGGTCTTCTGCGTCGGCCCCGTTCCGATGATGAAGTTCTCGACCCTCACCGCCCAGAAGTACGACACCCCCATCACCGCGTCCCTCAACCCCATCATGGTTGACGGCACCGGTATGTGCGGCTGCTGCCGCGTCGAGGTGGGCGGCGTGACCAAGTTCGCTTGCGTCGACGGCCCCGACTTTGATGCCACCCTGGTCGACTGGGATGACCTTCGTGCCCGCCAGGCCGCTTACCGTTCCGAAGAGGGCGAGTCCCTCAAGGCCTATGAGGAAAAGAGCTGCGCATGCCACTAGTTAACGGTCGTTTCGTTGCCGATATGAAGTCGCCCCGCACCCCCGATAACGAGGAGCCGGCTGCTGAGCGCGCCTGCGACTTCCGCCCCGTCGACAAGGGCTTCACCGAGGAGATGGCGCTGGCCGAGGCCGAGCGCTGCCTCAACTGCAAGAAGCCGTTCTGTGTTGAGGGCTGCCCCGTCAACATCAACATCCCCCGCTTTATCGAGCAGATCCGCGAGAAGGACTTCGGCGGCGCCCTCGATACCATCCGCGAGGACTCCATGCTTCCCGCCATCTGCGGCCGCGTCTGCCCGCAGGAGAACCAGTGCGAGGGCAAGTGCATCCGTGGTAAGAAGTCCGAGCCCGTGGCCATCGGCCAGCTCGAGCGCTTCCTGGGTGACCGCCCCGAGCTCGCCTCCACGCCCAAGATGGCTCCCAAGAACGGCAAGAAGGTCGCCGTCGTCGGCTCCGGCCCGTCCGGCATCACCTGTGCTGGCGAGCTCGCCCGCAACGGCTTTGACGTTACCGTCTTTGAGGCCTTCTTCACCGGCGGCGGCGTGCTGGTCTACGGCATCCCCGAGTTCCGTCTGCCCAAGGCGGTCGTCAAGCGCGAGATTGACGGCCTGGAGGACATGGGCGTCAAGTTTGAGTACAACTCCGTCGTGGGCAACATGGCCACGGCCGAGGAGCTGTTCGAGCAGGGCTTCGACGCCATCTACGTGGCGACCGGCGCTGGCCTGCCCAAGTTCCTCAACGTCCCCGGCGAGAACCTGCCCAACGTCTTCTTCGCGAACGAGTACCTCACCCGCGTGAACCTGATGAAGGCCAACAAGTTCCCCGAGTACGACACCCCCACCAAGCACGGCAAGAACGTCGTCGTCTTTGGTGGCGGCAACGTGGCTATGGACGCCGTCCGCACCGCCAAGCGTCTGGGCGCCGAGCACGCCATCATCGCCTACCGCCGTACCGAGGACGAGATGCCCTGCCGTCGCGCCGAGCTGCACCATGCCAAGGCCGAGGGCGTCGAGGTTCTGCCGCTCGTCTCCCCGCTCGAGTTTGTCGCTGGCGAGGACGGCTCCGTGTGCGCCGTCAAGGTCCAGAAGATGGAGCTCGGCGAGCCTGACGAGTCCGGCCGTCGTCGCCCGGTGCCCATCGAGGGCGCCATCGAGGAGATCCCCTGCGACGTCGCAATCTCGGCTATCGGCACCAACGCCAACCCCTTCGCAAAGAAGATCGGCGGCAAGATGGAGCTCAACAAGTGGGGCTACATTGTTGCCGACGAGGAGACCGGCCAGACCACCGATCCCCGTATCTGGGCCGGCGGCGACATCGTCACCGGTGCCGCTACGGTCATTCTGGCGATGGGCGCCGGCAAGAAGGCCGCCGCTTCCATCACCAAGAGCCTACTGGGCGAGTAATCACCCACAGCGCTAGCCATCAAACGGCAAAGTCCCCGTCGAGCACACGCCCGGCGGGGACTTTTTCTATGCCGGCCGCCCAAACCACCACAAGGGGGACAGGCACCTTTGTGGTGGTTTGGGGCCTGGTCGGTCGTTTTGTCTCAATCTGTAACACCTGGAGCCCGTTGAGCCTTGTAGTTGTTACAGATCGAGATCTTGCGCCAGCCGCCTCCGCTTTGCCTCAATCTGTAACAGTTAGAGACCAAATTCCCCGCTACGTGTTACAGATCGAGACATTAGATTGGCGGCCGAGCAGTTCATCTCAATCTGTAACATCTAGAGCCGTTTTGGGCAGCTTGGTGTTACAGATTGAGATCTTGCAAAAGCCGAGAATGGGCGTTGTCGCCAAAACCTAACGCTTGCGACGCTTGGTCGCGGCGATGCCGGCCGCGGCAACGGTTGCGCCGGCGATGCCCAAGGCGGCGACCGTCATCGCGGTGGAGTCACCCGTGCTGGCGAGCTCCGTGCCGCCGGACTTCTTGTCGTTCTCGCCCTTACCCTTGGACTTGTTCGTCGTCACCGTGGTCGTCGTCGAAGTCGAACCGCCCGCAGGTACCCCGGTGCCGCCAGAGCCATCCGCACCGCCGCCCTGCTCGCCGTCGCCAGGCGTCGGGTCCGGATCGGGCGTCGGATCAGGCGCCGCCTCATCGGTCACCGTAATCGTAATGTTCAGACGCTCGGAATACTCGCTGTACGACATGCCAGGGCGCTGTGCCGCAATGCGCACATACATGTTGCTATCGAGCGCAATGGGCTCGGTGTACCTTACACGGCCTTCGTCGCGGCAGGGGCAGGTGTCGTTGGTGGTGTACCAAATCGTCGCGCCATCCTCGGCAGAAAGCTCCAGCTTCGTGCCCTTGGGCACCGTAATGTAGTTCTCCTTGGGCGACCATGCACCAAACGTCGTCGCACCAATCGTCGCCACCGGTCGCGCCGGTCGCACTGCCTCGGCAGACACGCGAACGTCGACCTGCTTGGACAGCGCCGTGCCGCCCACCGCCGCCGTCAACGTCGTCAAACCGAGCAGAGCACCATGCAGCACAAACGTCGCCGCACCGTCCTCGCCCGTCACGGCCTGGGTGGTATCGACAGAGCAGATAGCCGAGGACTCCAGCCCAACACTAACCTTGGCGCCCGCAAACGGCTTGCCCGCCTTATCGGTCACGTGCGCCACCAGCTCAAAGTCACTGCCATCAAGCATGGTCACGGCCTGCTCCACGTTGAGTTTGAGTTTGTCGGCACGAACGCCCACGACAAGCTCGCCACTTGCCCAGCGCGCCATGGCCGTGCCGGCGTAGTTGCGAGCACCGTCGAGCTCAAACGCCACCGTCGAGCCCGCCTCACGCGCATCGGCATAGCGAATACGCAGCACGCGTGACAGCGGCTTGCCATTGGGATCGTCCTGCTTGTCGAGCCACGTATACGTCACGTCGCCCAAGCCCTGCGCGCACAATGCGACCAGGGCATCGTCGCTCGCATCCATATACTGCGCAAACTCAACCTCGATGCAATCGGTATAGGCATGGGCCGAAGCCACCTCGGGCGCCGCCGTCGACACCAAGCCAATGTTCACCTCAGTCTGAATCGGCGGCACGCGCAGCCAAGCCGAACGCGCCTCCTCATACCCGTCCTTGGTCACGCGCACTTGATACCAGCCGGTCGGCGTATTCCAGTTGTACGCACCGTCCGCACCCGTTGCAAGCGGATTGTCCTGCTCATACCCCTCGGCATCCCAACGCACCGCATTGGTACCGGCCGCATCGTCGGCGCTCCACAGCTCAACCGCCGCGCCTTCAACCGTATTGGACAGCAGGCCCTCGTACACCACGCCCGCAGGGTCGGGTGCTGCCTTGGCAGGCACATTGCGATAACGCGCCTCGAAGATCGACTGCATCTTCTCGTCCGAGATCAAGCCGTCCTTGTTGGCCTTGTAGACCTCGGCATCGGTCAGCTCGCCCCAGTTGACCGTAATGCGATTCTGGCACGCGCGCTCCACCTGCTCGCAGGCAACATCGTAGGCGCATTCGGCATTGGTCAGCTTAATCGCGCGCTCCGAACCTACGCTGGTCGAAGCTGCATCATAGGCGGCGCCCACCACGGTACCCGCCGAACCGGCCGTCAGCACGCCGGCGATTGTCATAATGGAGCCCACCGCCACATCGGTGCTGTCGTGGCAGAGCTGGCGATACAGCAGATCCTCAAACGCACGCGCCTTCTCCATGGCGTCACGCAGCGCGTAAATGCACTTCCAGTCGTCCTCGGTCTTCTCGGGCTTGGCAAGCAAGCGCGTATGCTGAAGCTCATAGCCCTCGCGCTCGCCCTTCACCTTCTGCATACGGACGTTCACGTTCTCCCAGTTCTTGCTGGCATCGTTCACGCCGTAAATGCCGGTAAAGATGCCGATACCCTGGGTCGCCGCGGGAAACGCCTGGCCGGCCGCCTTCCACGCATCGGTCTTAAAGACCTGTCCGAACATCTCGCACTCGATCTTATAGCTCTTGAGCGAACGGATCGTGCGGATGAGCTTCATATGGGCGCTCACGTCGCCGTTGAGCTTCCAGGCCATGAGCCATCCGCGCACCTTGGAGTTGTTGAGGCTATGGACCACATTCCAGTTGTCGTACAGGTCGTCCAGAATGTCGCACTGCATGGCGATCGAGTTAAACAGAAGCGCCTGGTTCTTGTTGTTATTGGAGTTCTCGATAAATTCCGACTCGATATAGGCCGTCTGCTCGCCATCGGGCGCGGCGACCTTAAAGCCCTTGACGGTATCGTCGTCAGCCGCCTTGTAGCTCAGCGAGCTGCCGAGCGCCTGGCCCAAATCGTTAAACCCGCTCGTCGACTGGCCGTTGTACTCGCTGGCCTTAATGCCCGCACACTTGTTGAGCGCCGCAGCGGTTGCGTCATTCCAGCTTCCGTATTGGTTGAGCTGGCCGATACCCATCGACTGGCCCACCAGATCCTCGGCCTGCTGGGCAATAAACTCCGCTCGCGATGCATGGTCGACGAGCTCCTTGATGGCGGCCGCATCCGCAGCGTTCGCGCCCTGGGCCGCCGCGAGTTCCTGATACCAATCCTCGCTGGTGCCGTAAGCATCCTCAAAGATCATCTTGTCCACATTGACGCCATAGCTGTCGCCCTGCTGGGTCAGCAGCGCCGCCGACCCGCCGACCGCGGCCTTGAGCTCAGCCGCAAACTGCGCGGCCTCGTCGTTGCCAGCACCATCGCCCTCGCCGTCGCTGGCGGCAGGGGCGCGACGAGCCTTACGGGCAGCTCCACCTTGGGCTTCGTCCTCTTTACCGTTCTCGTCCTCCTCGGCAAACGCATCAGCGACCATCTGGTCAATCGCGTCGTTAAAGGCCTCGTCGACATCATTAAACGAGTTATCCATCATATACTCGTGCCACTGCTGCACGGCATTCGAGAACTCCTGCTGGCGCTCCTCGGCCGCGGCGGAATGCTTTTTGACCGAAGCGTTGGCGTCAAAACTCAGCATGGTCATAAGCTGAGCATTGGAGATGCGGTAGGTCTGCGGCATAAAGATCTGCTCAAAGTTGCCGCAGTTCACATAGGTCGAGTCATTCGCCTTGTTAAACTCGTCGAGCAGCTTAAGGTAACCCTCGTCCACATACTCCGCCACATAGCGCACATGGGTGCCCTCGCGCGACTTTTGAGTCAGAGGAATCGTCACCGTCTTGCCATCCACGCAGTCCACGTACAGGTCGAGCGTGTCGGCGGCCTCTTCGTTTCCCACCTCGAGCGTGATATCGAACGTCCAGTAGGCGTTCTTCTTTTGCGGCAGATGGTGGAAGGTCCACAGACTCTTGCCGGTGTCCTTGCCGTCCTTGACCAGGCTTTGCGTACCGCCACGATACGTCACATCAAAGTTCCAGACCGAAGCGCCCGGAACATAGCGCACATAATTGCGAGCCGTTACCTCGGCAGCAGCGGCGGCAGCAGCGGTCGAGCCCACGCGCGCTTCGAGCGTCACACGCTCGGCGGCAAGCGTATCCTGCGGCAGGTCGTATTCAATCTTGGCACGGCCGAGTTTATTGGTCTTGCCGGTGTACTTTGCGGCCGAGGCGCCCACGCCCACGGTAAGCTGCACGCTTTTTCCGGGCGCTGCGTATACGTAGGCCACATTGCCCAGTAGGCTGTGAACGTCGGTGCTGTCGACCTCGATGCGCGATCCGCTAACCTCGAGTGTGGTGCTTCCCAGCGGCAACGTCACCTCGCCCAGCGTAATAAGCGGCGAGATGGCATAGATGCCCGCGGCCTTAGGCTTAAAGCGCACAAACACATCGGCGCCCATGCCCTTATTCATATTGAGAACGAGGTTGTCGCCCTCCCAAGTTGTGTCAGCCCACATGGCCTCGGAGCTGGCGCCGGCTTCGCGAGAGCCTGCGGACACATCCCCGACGGCATCCTTGGCCAGCGGAATCTCAATCTTGGCAGCCTGGCTGTCCTTGAGCTCGTAATGAATGCGCAGCTCGGTCTCCACGCCAACGACCGCGGACGAATCAGCGATAACCGAGCCCGCCGTCAGCCCGCGCTCGGCACGATACGTCTCCACGTCAAACGTGGGGACGTCGAGCGTCACGTCGAGCTGTTTGCTGTCCTCAATCTTCACCTGCTTTTGCGCGATATGCTTACCCACGGTCAGCCCTAGGCGGCTAAACGTGGAATAGCTCGTCGCTTGGATGTCGTAGCTCGTCTTGTTAAAGGCGACGATGGTGTACGAACCGGCCTTAAGGCGCGGCGTCTCGGCCTTCATGATAGGCGTGGTGCCATCGTCTTCGTAACCCATCAGATAGGTGACGCCGTCGGCGACCAGCTTGCCGTCGGACGTACGGAACACCAGCACGCGGTTAGCGCCCTGGTAGTCGCCCTTGGTCGCGACCGTCGCCGTGCCCCAGGGCTTCAAGTCGATATCGACCTTGCCGGCCGAGGGCTTCACCGTCGCCGTCGTCCCACCCAGCTTGAGGCTGTCTTTGGGCTCGAGCGTTATCTCCAGATCCTGGTCCGCGTCGGCAATGGCCTGCGACACCACGAGCGCTGTGCCCTGGATACGGAAGTCGTTTTCCTTGTCACCCTTGGCAGGCTTAAGCGTCTTGCCGCCGCTCTTCACCGTCAGATCGATGTTATCGAGACTATCGAGCTCAATGCGTTCGGTCTTATCCTGGCCCACAATCGGTTCAAGATAGCCCACATTAAGTTCAATCGCGCGCGAAGCCGGAATCTTGGTAAAGTCCTCCGCCTTAATCTCTCCGATATTCCATGTGCCCGTCATCTGGTCGCCCGGGCGCGCCAGCACCATGTCATAGTAACCGCTGAGCGAAATGCGCAGGGTGGCTGCTGTCTTGGAGAGAGCGTCCGCTGTAAAGCTGCCGTCATCGCCAACCGCCAGCGGCGTGGACTGCCCCGCCTGCACGAGTGTAGCCGTCGCGCTCTGGGGAAGTTTGCCCGTCACCTGGGCCGCCTCGCCCATCCACTCAAACGTGTAGGCAGGCTTCGAGGAATCGACGGAGTCCTTGCAATCGGCCACGGCATCGGCAAGCTTTTTGACCATCGAGGGGTTGCCAGCCGAATCGGTCGCATAGGCATAGATGGTCTGGCCTTCACTAAAGGGAATCGCATACGTTACGCCATCGATTGTCACGCGCTCATTATAGTCGCCCGGATAGCCCGCCTCACCAAACTGAAGATCGGGGTTCATCACGCGCAGGGCAACGGCATTATGGTTCGTCTCGTTTCCGTATCTCGTGTTCTCAAAAGCTCCCCACTCTATCATTTCCACGCTTTTGGGTAGCACAATCTCTTTGCCGGCAATCGCAGGATCAAGAGAGGCGAACGCGTGCGCTCCGATATATTTAACGCCGTCGCCGATCGTCACCGACGACACATGCGAGCACCCGTCAAAGGCATTGCGCTCAATCCGCTCCACCGTGCCCGGCACATTGATCTGCGTAAAGGTGAGCACTGTTGTGTCCGAGACATAGAACTGTGGCACGCCGCAATAGGCGAATGCAAGATAGTCGATAGTTTTGACCGAAGGCGGCAGCGTTGCCACCACCTTGTCGTCAAGTTGTTCACATTCCTTAAAGGCCTGCTCGGGAATCGTGGTAAAGGCCGCGTTGTTGGGCCAGGTTACCGTTTGGAGCGTCTTGCTTTTGTAGAATGCATAGCTCTTGAGCTCCTCGACCGAATCGGGCAGTGCGATCTCTTTGATGCTGCTGCCGCCCAAGCCTCCAACCGAGCGGACATGCGAATTAGGGGCGAAGGTGATCGATGTGAGCGCAGCGCTTCCCATACCCGTAAGGCTTACGACATTTTTGTCGTCGATGGTCGAGGGCACCTCCAACGTGGTAATGCCCGCGTCGCCATACTCGATAGAAATTTCGTTGGTGAGGCTATCAATCGAGAAGTAGTACTGCGCGGGGGTCTGCTCGCCGGCCACGTAGCCATCGTCGTATTCGTCCTTTACGCCCGTGGCGCCCTTCGAGGTCATCCAGAGCCCAAGATCCTCATTCCAGGTTGCTTCGGCTTCGGCGGTCTCCTCCTGCTTCTGCTGCCCGGCGAGTTCCTTGCCCTCGACAAGATCGGTGGCGAGCGTACCCGCAGGTGTGCTCTCGGTCTGCCCGGCGCCCGTTAGGCCCGCCGCCGATGCAATCTCGGAGGGCGGGGGCGTAGGGGTATCACCGCTATCGAGCACTGTGGGGTCGGCGGCGCCGGCATCGGGCGCGGGGTCGGCGGAAGCAGAGTCTGACGTTTGGGCGTCAGCCGAATCGGCGGAAGCGGCGTCGTCCGCTTGGCCGTTATCCGTCTGCACAAAAGTGCCGTCGGTGTTGAGGGCCTCAGCAAACGCGCCCACAGGCAACGAGCCCGTCACCATGGTGAGGGTCACCGCGGCAACGGTCAGGCGGCGGCAAAGCGCTCGAACAGTAGTCCACCTCATGGTCGTTCCTTTCCTGCAAACCAAAAGTCATCCAGCGTAATCGTCGTCCAAAAACAAAGCGAACGGTAGGTTCATATATACGAACCTACCGTTCTACCTGCGCAAACCACCACAAAGGGGACAGGCACCTTTGTGGTGGCTTTGGACTTGCCGGCCGGTTTGTCTCGATCTGTAACAGTTAGAGGTCAGATTCCCCGCTTGGTGTTACAGGTCGAGACATTAGATTGGCGGCCATTCGGTTCATCTAAATCTGTAACATCTAGGGTCGTTTTGGGCAGCCAGGTGTTACAGATTGAGATCTTGCTGAGGTGGAAACGAGGGCCTCCGCCGAAACCTAGTTCTCGCGGCGCTTTGAGGCGATGCCGATGGCTGCTGCGATGGCGCCGGCGAGGCTCATGGCCGCGGCGACAAGTCCGGTGCTGTCACCCGTTGCGGCGAGGGTGGCATCGCTGGTCTTGGCAGCGGGCTTGACGGCCGGAGTCTTGGTGGTCGAGACGGTCGTAGTAATCGTGGCGGTCGTTGGCGCCTGACCCGGCTTGGTCTCGGGCTTGGTCTCGGGCTCGGGCGTCGGCTTGGGGTCCGGCGTCGGCGTCGGCATTGCTTCAGGCGTCATCGTAAGATTGGTATAGACCCACATGGTGGTCGTCTTACCGTCTCTATCGAGATTCTCCGCATCGGATTCGTTCCACCAGTAGCCATAAGTCTTGCCGTTAATTGTGACCCTAGTGTCACGAGTAAAGTAGAAACCCTCATGCGACTTGAGATAAAAACCGTAGCTGTAGGTCTTCCCAGCCTCAAACGTATCAATGTGGTTCTCGATATTTTGATCCCAGAACCATGCCGAGTTCACTCCAGCGCCATCCTCAGAATTCCAGAACTCGCACTGATACCAATAACGAGTGTCATCGGACGTAGCGCCCGTGAACACCGGCTTATCGCCGTCTTTGAACGTGACGGTAGCGCCATTAATCTCGACCGTGTCGATTGCTTGCCACACAAGAGCCTTTTCGCAGGTAAACGATGTGGTCGGCGCAAGGAACAGACCATTTTCGACTTTCTGAACACTCATGGCGTTAAGTGGCTCGCCATTGATTGCCACAGTGCAGCCGTTGGCAAACTCATACCCGTTCTTTTGGCGTAGCATGACAGAATGCATGTAGTGCTTGCCTTCTTCGAACTTGTCGATTCGCTTCATGCCCGGTGTGTACATGCCCTCGTCGGAATACCAGAAGGCGACGGGATGAAGATCCGTGGGGTCGCTGTTGTCCATCTCCTCCCAGCACTCGTAAGCAATTTCATACTTGTCGTAATCTGCGTATGGTACATGAGTGGTTGGAGCGGGAGTATCCCCAGCGCGATAGCCGATATATCCTGAACCCAAATCAACGCTATTGATTGCCTGTCCATGAGCAGCTAGCTTTACCACGGTGTTGAAGTTGTAGCGCAGGTAGTAATCGGTCCTTGTTTCATGGACAACGATTTGAGCTGGTTTATCGGAGGTGCTATCAGGATCGCCGATGAGGATGCCATCATTATAGTCGGTGCCGTTGAACGTCAACGTTGAAGTAAACGGCACATCCTCGTTGCGGATGAGTGCATAGTTTCCGTCTACAAAGTCGCCACCCGTCAGGGTCAGCGTCGCGCGCATCTGCCCTTCATATGGCGCAATGGAAATCGTCACGTTCGATTGAGACTGATCGGCGACTTCAACAAGCGCGCCAGTAGCGGCATCTGCCTTGTAATACTTAGTTTCGGATGCGTTTGATAGCTTATCCGCCACCTCATCTGGGACCGGTCCAAAATCCCATGAGAAACTACCGCCTCCGGTAAGAGAAATCTCGGGTGGAAGCTCGCATTCCCTGTAGTAGGATTCGACGTTTGTGTCGATTGTCACGCCATCCCCACCCGTCACGTCGGTCACACCGCAGGGCATAATGGCGTTGTCTGCCGGCATGGCGGCGTTGTTGCTGGAAGCGTTTTGCTCGGCGGGCATTGCATCGCCAGCCCCTTCGACGGTGTCAGCCAAAGATACCTGCTGAGTATCGGCCTCGTTCTGAGTTGCCGGAGCAGCCTCGGTTGTCGGTGTTGTCGCCGCATTCGCATCCACCGTAGCCGCCGGCGCCGCAGGAGCCGCAGCGACCTCACCCGTCGTAGCAGCAGAATCCGCACATTCGGTCGCAAGCGCCACACTCGGCAGTAACAGCTGGCCGACCATGAGCGCGCACGCACCGACGCTGGCGACCCTCACACCCGCGCAACGCCAAGTACCGTGAACGAGCGAGCAAGCGCGCTCGCGCTGCGTCTGCTTGGCAAAATGTTGTCCTTGCATGTCGTCCTCCTTAATCGAGGTTTGTTTCCATGACATCACAGTGCGGCAAACCGGGCGCCACGCCTAGGTTCGTACATGCGAACCCGCGTCCCTACCTGCGCAAACGCAAAAGCCGCCACGCGGGGACGCAAATCCCTGCGCGGCGGCTCAATCAAGCGCACCGAGGTTTTATGCCCTGCATGCCCTAGGCAAAATTGCTATTCCTCGCGACGACGCGCGGCGGCGATGCCGGCGGCTGCAACCGTGGCACCAGCGACGCTCATGGCGGCAACACTCAACGCGGCGCTATCGCCCGTGGCCGCGAGAGTAGAGGCCGTCGCCTTCGAAGCCGTGACGGATACCTTGGCGGCAGCAGGCTTTACATTCACGGCCGAACCAGTCTGTGTCGAAGTTTGGGTCGTCGCCCCCGTCGTGCCCGTCGAGCCCTCGCCTCCCGGCTGCGGCTTGGGAGTCGGTGCCGGATCGGGAGCAGGCGTAGCACCTCCGTCGAATACGATATGCGCGACCTTGGCGATCTTGTCCGCATCGCGATCGGCCCTCAAAACGCCTTCGCCGGGCTCACCAATCGTCTGTCCCCAAAAATCAGAATATTCAAATCGGTTGCCCAGCGCCACGGGACGGGCACCCAGCTTTTGGTAGTCACGCACCACGCCGTTGACGGGAAGCACGATCTTCCCTCCCTCGCCGATAACGATCATGCCAGCGGGGCCGTTGGCGGTCGTGAAGTTGTCGGCAACGATCGCTCCATCGCTGCCCTGGGCAACAACGGAGCCGTTTTTAATTTGGATGCTTCCGCCCTCGATCGCACTCCCCGAGCTGGTATGCAGGCCGTACGTGTCGTTAGAATACCGATCTTTCGAGGCGCTGGCGATCGCGGTCACAAACGTGTTCTTTCCATCGATGATGATATCGGCAGTGGCATCGTCGCCCATTCCGGCCGCCTCGATACCCACGGCACCCCAGTTGCCGCCCGAAGCGTCGGCAATCGCGGTCACGAGCGAATCGCCTGCAATCTCGACACGCGCGGCGCCGTTGTTGACACGGGACACAATTCCCTGAGATTCCAGGGTGGATTCGGCCTTGACCGTCACCTTTGAGCCAGAGCCAATTGACACGCGACCGCCCTTGTTGCTCTGTCCGTCATGCTCCCATGTAAACTCGCCATCTCCCCTGGGTGCGCCGTTAGTGGCATAGATGCCCGTCACGTAACCGTAGTACCCGTCGCCGGACTCCGTCGCACGTCCCGCCTTTACATCGACAGTCGCGCCGTTTTTAATGGTCACGTCGCCACCAAACGTAGTTATGGCCTCGGCGTTCTCGCACTCCTCGCCATTCGCATCCGTACCCGTCGCCGTCACGTTGACCGTGGTGCCGTCGATGGCCACATCTCCGCCAATAATACCGTCACCCGCCGCCGTGATGACGTCGGTCTGGCCCGTCGCGTTGAGCGTGCCGCCGCCCGTTATGGCAAGGTTGCCGCCTGAGACCTCGATGGCGCTCTGACCGGCATCGGCCGTAACGGTGTTGGTGTTGGTCACACCGATGTTGAGGTTGCCCTCGGCGCTGATGCCGCCGCCGTTATAGCCATTGAGCTGCATGTCGTCGGCGCCGTTCCAGGACCACGTGCCCGCCTCGTCGCCGACGGCAACACCCCCGTTGTACTGCGTGCCACCCACGTTGATCCAATCTGCTGCCAAGGCAACGCTTGGCAGCAGCAGCTGACCGACCATGAGCGCACACGCTCCGACGCACGCCAGCCTGGCACCCGCCCGTTTCCACGAACCGTGAACCAGCGAGCAGGTACGCTCGCGTTGGGTCTGCTTATCAAAGTGACTTCCGCACATAACGCCCTCCTTGGTCGTAGGGACACCACCACAAAGGTGCCTGTCCCCTTTGTGGTGGTCCTGTACCACCAAGATGTGCCAAATGACTCCGTATGCCTAGGTTCGTAGATGCGAACCTAGGCCTCTACCTGCGGTTTAATTCAATATGATTTCGCCATCGCCACACGCGTCCCAAGGACGCTACAATCGAGGACACGATCATTCGTCCACCCAAAGGACTGTCCTTGAACCTGAGCAAGCCTAAAATCAACGCGCTTCTGGCACTCGCGCTCTTCACCTTCGCCTTCCTTGCCGCCGAGTTTCGCTTCGACGTTAACGTCGGGCTGCTCGCCGGTGCCGAACGCGTTGTGATCGCACAGGGCTTTATTCTGGGTGCGAGCGTGCTCGGCTTTATCGGGTACGCGCCGCTGCTCGGGCTCGCACAGCGCAAAGGCCACTCATTGGCAGCCGCCAACGCCGTCGCCGTCCCTATCGTCATCGTGGGCCTGACTCAAATTCAGTTCCCTACGACCCCGCTTGCGCTCGAGATCCTGGGCTGCATGGCATTCCTTGGACTCGGCCTGCTGGGTGCCGCCGCTCACCATGCCTTCGCGACGGCATTCCAAGACGATTCCAAGCTCGCCACCGGTGCGGGAGCGGCCTATGCCGCGGGCATCCTGATGCAGTTTGCCGTCAACCTGCTCAATTGCGGCAGTATCGCAGAGCTCATCGTCCTTGGCGCAGCGACTATCGCCATATCCGCCCTCAGCGTCGTTCCCCAAAAGGCCGCCGAGAGCTCCGGCCGCGCCATCAATCCCTTTGTCGAGCCTCCGCGCACTCTCGCCAAACAGGCATGTTGGAGCATCGCACTCGTCATGATTCTCGCCTGCTTGTTCTCGACCCTCGACAACGTGGTCACGCTCTCCAACGCCCACGGCACCATCGCCGTACAGACCTGGCCGCGCCTCTTTTTGGCGGCAAGCGGCCTTGCCGCCGGTCTTATCTTTGATCTTGCCGAACGTCGCTACATGGGTCTCATCATGCTCGGCGTCACGGCACTTTCCACCATCTCGATCTTGGCCGTGGAAGCCGGCGCCGACCCCAACCTGGGCCTTGTCGTCTTTTATCTGAGTTCGGGCTTTTTTGTCACGTTCTTTACCGCCACGTTTACACAGCTGGCGCCGCGCATGCATACGGCCGCACTGTGGGCTGGCATGGGCCGCGCAGCCAACAACGTGTGTGCGTTCACTACGTCGGGCATCTCGCTGGCACTTGTGACCTCGGGCAATGTCGCCCTCATCATGATCGGCGCGCTCATGCTGCTTGTGGCGGCGAGTGTGGCGTTTGTAGCCGCGGGCCTGTTCCGCCTACCCCAAACCGAGCAGGAGCGCGAACACCAGCAACGAGCCGAGAAAGCACTCGCCGCCCCCACCATCGAGGAACAGCGCCAGGCCTTCATCGCCAACCACGCTCTCACCCCGCGCGAAGTCGACGTGCTCACAGCTGTAACCCAAGACGAGCGCCCGCTCAAGCAGGTTGCCGAGGAGCTCGGCATCTCGATGCGCATGGTCCAGCGTCACCTGAGCTCCATCTACCAAAAGACCGACACGCAAACGCGCGCCGGCCTCACCAAAGCCTTCCCCTCCGCCTAAAACAAAAACCACCGCAAAGGTGCCCGCCCCCTTTGTGGTGGTTTGAACGACACGGCAGCTCTCTCCACCAGTTTGTCTCAATCTGTAACATCTAGACCCCAAATAGCAGGTCAGCTGTTACAGATTTAGATTTCCCCACTCGGCTCCGCGTTTTATCTAAATCTGTAACAGATAGAGACGATTTAACCACCCAGATGTTACAGATCGAGACAGTAAAGGAAACTAAGCGGTGCCCGCCCTTGAGTTTTTTGAGCACCCTTGAGTTCTTTGAGCATCTTTGAGTTTTTTGAGCAGCGTTGAGTTCTTTGAGCGCGCAGCCGGCAGTGATACCTTCCAGCCTCCTCCGCCTAAAGCAAAAACCACCACAAAGGTGTCTGTCCCCTTTGTGGTGGTTTTGACCATCTAGCCTTCGAGCTGAGCTACTTTGTAGCGGTAGGCGGCGGCGATGACGTCTTTACAGCCCTCGCGGCCCAGCTTAGCACGGTTGACGACGATGTCTTTACCGCTCGTCATCTTCCACTTTCCGGCGCTGTAGCGCTTATAGAACGCCTCGCGCGCCTTCTGCTGCTGCTTGACCAGCTTGGCGCCCTTCTTTTTGTTAAGGCCACGCTTCTTGCGCACAATCTCGACGCGGTCCTCAAAGGGAGCGGTCACCAATACGGCAATGTGATTGGGGTTGTTACGCAACAGGTAATCGGACAGGCGGCCTTCGATAATGCAGCTCTCGGTCTCGCCCAGATCCAAAATCACCTGGCTCATCTTTTGGAACAACTTGTCCGAGTACGAACGCGCATCGTAGCGGTCGGGCAGAAACGCCATGTTCTCCACGGCCAGGCGCTCGTCGTAAGCGGCCATCTTGTCGAGCGACTCGCCTGTGCGCAGCGAAGCACGTACCAGCAGCTCGTTATCGTACAGCGGAATCCCCAACTCGTCGGCAAGCATGCGACCAATCTCGTGGCCCTCGGCGCCAAAGTCGCGCGCGATGGTAATGACCACAGGATTCTTCTTGTTCTCCAGATCGCTCATCGCGATTCCTTTCTCTATGTGACAAAGGGGCTGTCCCTTTGTCACATTCTACGCTGCCACCATTCGCCTCTGATATGCTCTCACCAGCAACGAGATACCAAAGTTGAGCACAAAGTACATCGCAAACACCAGGCCGTAGAGCATAAGCACCTGCGACAGGTCGATCGCATGGGCCATCACGACATTTGCCGTGTACATGAGCTCGGCCACGTTAATGCCCGAAAGATACGAGCTGTCCTTAATGACGGTCGTGCACTGGCTAAACAGCGCTGGGATGATCGTCTTAAACGTCTGCGGCAGAATGATGTAGCGCATGGTGGCAAAGAAGCCAAAGCCCTGGCTCTGCGCCGCCTCAAACTGGCCGCGCGGAATCGAGTTGAGGCCGCCGCGCACAATTTCGGCCATAACAGCGCTGGTAAACAGCGTGAAGGCGATGGTCGAAATCACAATGTCCAAACCCTGCACCGTAAAGTAGATAAACAGGATCCACAGCAGGTTCGGCGTGCAACGGAACAGCTCGATATAGGCGCTCACCAAAATACGGAACGGGCGGGGCGCATAGCTTTTAACGAGCGCCAGCACCGTGCCAAAAATGAGCGAGAAAAAGATCGACAGCGCCGAGATCTCGATGGTCTTAACAAAGCCGCCCCAAATGTAGAGCAGGTTGGTCGCGTTGAAGATTTCCATGCGCTAGGCCTCCTCTACGTTGTCGAGCCCCAGCTCGGCCAGGCTCACGCCGCGCGGACGCTCCTTGGAGCGGCGCTCGAGCCACTGCACCAGCATGGCGAGCGGAAAGCAGATGATGAAGTACATAAGGCAGCAGACGATGTATCCCTGCAGGTAACCGTACAGACTCACAAAGTTGTCGGAACGGTACATAAGGTCGCCGCCGGCCACAAGCGCCAGCACCGACGTGTTCTTGACCAGGTTGAGCGCCTGGTTACACAGCGGCGGCAGAATGATCTTGAATGTCTGGGGCAGCACGATGTACCAGTACGCCTGCGCACGGGTGAAGCCCTGGCTCTGGGCCGCCTCCATCTGACCGCGCGGAACCGCCTCGATACCGGTGCGGATGACCTCCGAAATGTAGGCCGCGTGATACAGGCCCACGCCCAAGAAGCCCAGTACGAACGGCGCGATGCGCACCGGCTGGTCGGCACCGGTTATGGCCTGCAAAAACTGCGGACCGGCCATGTACATAAAGAGCACCTGCACGGGCAGCGGGGTGTTCTGGTAAAACTCCACGTACACGCGGCTTATGGCGCGCAGCACGCGCGAGCGAGTGGTAGAGAACACGCCCAGCAGCGTGCCCAGCACCAGCGACAGCAGCAGGCCGGCAACGACCACCTGCAGCGTCACGCCAAAGCCCTCCCAGAAGGGCCCCATGTTTTGAAATGTCGTCGACCAACGGTCGGCGTCAAATAATCCTTCGAGCATTCGATTCCTTCCTTGGACGATGCGCCTATACAAGACCCCAGGTCTTGACCTCTTGGTCGAGCCAGCCGTCGGCCAGGCGATCGCAAATCACCTGATCGACCACGGCCGAAAGGTCGCAGCCCTTCTTGGTCGCCACGCCGTAGCCCTGCTCGCCAAACTTGACCTCGGGCTGCAGCAGCTCAACGGTCTCGTTCATGTAACCGGCCAGCGTGGAGCGGTCCATGGCAAAGACGTCGATATTGCCGGCGTCGAGCGAACTCTTAATGATGGGGTAGCCGCTAAAGGCCCTAAACTCGGGCTTGCAGCTAAAGCCGTTGTCCTTGATCATCTGCTCAATCAGACTCTGCGTGGTAGCACCCTGGCTCACGCCGATGACCTTGCCGTCCAGGTCCTCAATCGAGGTAAAGCCCGAACGCTTCTTGACCATGAGTCCCACGTAGTCGGTGCGGTACGGCGTCGAGAAATCCCAGCTCTTCTTGCGCTCGTCGGTGATGGTGTAGGTCGCCGCGACCACATCGAGCTGGCCGTTATCGATCAGCGGGCCGCGCGTCTTGGGCGTTACGTCGGTAAACTCGACAAGCTCCTGGGCGCGGGCCTCCTTGTAGCTCACGCCAAAGACGGCAGCGGCGATCTGGTAGCACAAATCGACTTCCATGCCCTCAAAGCGGCCCTTGGCGGTGTCGTAATAGCCATAGCCGGGAACGTCCTTCTTAACGCCGGCATTCAGATGGCCACGCGACTTGATGGCCGCAAGCTTGGACCCCTTGTCGGAGCCCTCGCCGCTGGTGGAGTTGCCGCAACCGGCAAGCGCGGTCCCCGTCAGCACGAGCATGCCGGCGCCCGCCAGCTGCAAAAAGTGACGGCGCGACACGGCCGCCCTCGTCATATCCGTCATGTCCATCACCGCGCCTAGTGCAGAATTTTGGACAGGAACTCGCGGCAGCGCGGGTTCTCGGGGTTATCGAAGAAGTGCTCGGGCGTGCCCTCCTCCAGAATGCGGCCGTCCTCCATAAAGATGACGCGGTCGGCCACCTGGCGCGCAAAACCCATCTCGTGCGTCACGCAGATCATGGTGATGTCCTCCTGCGCGAGCTCAATCATAACGTCCAGAACCTCCTGGACCATCTCGGGGTCGAGCGCCGAGGTCGGCTCGTCAAACAGGATGATGGGCTGCTTGGTGCACAGGGCGCGGGCGATGGCGATGCGCTGCTGCTGACCACCCGAGAGATTCTGCGGATATTCGCCGGCCTTATGCGCCATCCCGACGCGCTTGAGCGCGGCGATGGCGATCTCGGTCGCCTCCTCCTTGCTCTTCTTTTGCAGCTTGATGGGCGCGAGCGTCAGGTTGCCCAGCACCGTCATGTTGGGATACAGGTTGAACTGCTGAAACACCATGGAACTATACTTGCGAGCCATCTCCAGGTGATTCTTTTTGGTGAGCGGCGTACCGTCGATGACGACCTCGCCCGACGTGGGCTCCTCCAGATAATCGACGCAACGGATGAGCGTCGACTTACCCGAACCGGAAGGCCCGATCATTACGAGCTTCTCGCCGCGCTTGACGGTGAGATTGATATCTTTGAGCACATGCAGGTCGCCAAAGTACTTGTTGAGATGCTTGATCTCGATCATGTCTGCCATGAATGTCCCTTCCCTGCGTTTACACGAGTTGAACTATTGTACGGAAAGAACTACGTTTCCGCAGCCCACACTACATTCCCGTAAAGAACCTTTAACCCACTCATTGGGGACAGACTTAAATGAGTACCTACTCATTTAAGTCTGTCCCCAATGAGTACCCAGCCAAAAAAGGGGCGCGACCGCAATGGTCACGCCCCTCAGCATCGGCTATGTGTCGGCCGGCGCTTACGCCAATTTTGCACCGACGATCTTTGCCGCGGCCGGCTTATCGAAGTTGCCGCCGGTGGCCTTGCCCAGAGCGCCCATGACCTGGCCCATCTGCTTCTTAGAGGTCGCGTCCAGCTCGGCGATGACCTGCTCGATCAGGGCCTCGAGCTCCTCGCCCGAAACCTGCGCGGGCAGCAGACTCTCCAGAATCTTGACCTGCTCGGTCAGGTTGTCGGTACGGTCCTGGTCGGTGCCGGCCTTGATGGACATCTCCAGCGTCTCGCTCGTCTGCTTAATCAGACGCTTGATCATGCTGTTGACGTCTTCCTCGGTCACATCACGACGCTCGTTAACCTCGATGTTCTTCACCTCGGCCTTAACCTGGCGAATGATAGACAGGCGAACCTTGTCCTTGGCCTTCATGGCCGAAATCATTTCCTTCTGCAGCTCTTCGTTGGTCATCTGCAAATCCTCCTCAATAGTGCGGGCGGCACTCGCACGAGCGCCGCCCCATGATTACTCAGTCGTCGACGAATCGTCGGTCGAACTCTTGGTGACGCCCTTCAGGCTGACGTTGTACGGCACGTCCTTGGGCATGGGGTTAACGGTGATGTCGGCGTCCTTCTTGTACTGCTCCAGCCACTCGCTGTACGCAGTGCTTGCCGCCTGCGTCTTCACCACGTTGGAGACGTACTTCTTGATGTCCTTGGGCACCTGCTTAATGTCATCGACCTGATTATCGACATGGAAGTAGTCGGTGCACTTGATGATGTGATAACCATAGGTCGACTCGACGACGTCGCTCACATCGCCCTTGTTGAGTCCCTCGAGCGCCGCCTGGTAGCTGTCGACGAAGGTGGTGAGCTTGTCCCAGCCCACATCGCCCTTCTTCTCCTTGGAGCCGGTGTCGTCGGAATACTGCTCCACGGCGTCCTCAAAGCTCAGCTCGCCGGAGTTGATCTTGTCCAGGCACTCCTGTGCCTTGGCCTTGGCGGCGGCCTTGTCCTCGTCGGAAGCGTCGGAATCGACCTTGATCAGGATATTCGACGAACGACGGGCATCGTTGTAGTTGGACAGGTTCTCGTTGATGTAATCGACGATCTCGCTGTCTTTGGGCTTGCTGGTGGGTGCCACGGAATCCTTGAGCTTCTGCTGCGCCAGGCTCTCCTTGAGCGAATCCTTGTAGGTGTCCTCGGTATAGCCGTAGGTCTTGAGAGTCTTCTTAAAAGTCTTGGCGCCGCCTGCGCTCTTGCACGCGTCCTTCCAAGCCTTCTCGACCTCCTCGTCCGACACCGTCACGCCGTTTTCCTTCTGCGCTTGCTGAAGCAGAATCTGCTGCGTGTAGGAGTCGATGAGCTGCTTGCGGTACTTCTTGGGCGTGAGGTCGTTGTCGACCAGGTACTGTGCCCAGTCCTTGTCCTTGGTGTAGCCGTAGGACGTGCGCATGCTCATGATCTGCTTGGTCACGGTGTCCTCGGTGAGGTTGGTGCCGTTGATAGTGGCAGCCACACCACCAGTGAGCTTATAGCCCGAGCTGGCGCTTTCGGTCTGCGACATCAGGCCGGAGCACGCCATGGCCGAGACGGAAAGCAGCATCGCCAGCACGCCGATGACCACCAGGACAATCTTGACGGTCTTGGACACATAGGTCTTGCGCTGCTTCTTGCGAGAGCTGGAGGCGGCGCGGGACCGTTGCTCGGACGTCGGCGCGACCTCGGGGTTCTTTTTCTTGTTTGCCATGTTTGGCCTTTCGCATCACGAATCGAACAAACGCCATTGTGTCACAACGCAGCCCCGCGGCACACCTGGTGCATGGGGGACAGGTTAATCTGCACCATTTTGGTGCAAAGGGGACAGACCCGGCAGTTAGGGACGTTCCTTTTAGGCCGGCAGATGGGGACCGTCCCCAACTGCCGGCAGAAAAGGAACGTCCCCAAGTGCCACCTTAAAAGTGGCGGCGGATGGCGTCGACCATGCCCTGCGGCGTGGTTTGGCCGAGTACATCGGCTGCGGCATCGGCATCCATAAAGATATTCATGAGCGCTTGCAGAGCCTCGACCTGGCCGCCCGGCTCGGCAATACCCAGATTGACGATGATCTGCGCCGGCACGGGGGCGCCCATGCCCGCCATAGCGTTAAACGTCACAGATGCGGCAGGCTTTACCACCGCGATATAGGGCTTGGCCACAAATCCCGTATCGGTATGTGGGATGGCAATGTTGGCCGCCGGCATGGCAAGGCCCGTGGGATAGGCATCCTCACGTGTGCGAACGGCGTCGAGCCAACCGGGCGCAATGTAGCCACGCGGAGCGAGCTCGTCCTCGAGTTGCGCAAACACCTCATCCGGCGTCGCACACTCCCAATCAAAAAACACCAGCTCAGGCGTAAACAATGCTTCGTTATCCGCCATGGGCCCACCTCTCTCACCTTGTCACCTGCGACGTTCTTTAACGACTAGTCATTGAAGATCGTCGCAGGTGATTACCTAAAACAAAGGATGGCCACTTGCGCCTTGGCGCCAATGACCACCCTGACTACTCGGCTAAATTGTACTGTGCGCCACTAGCCGCGCGGCGCATCAATTGCGACCTTGCCGCTCTCCAGCACGTGGATGCGACCGTCGGCGAGCATCTGCACGACCTCGGGATACAGCACATGCTCGATCGCGTGGATGTGCTCCTCGAGCGTGTCGACGTCCCAGCCCTCCTCAACAGCCAGCGCACGCTGGGCGATGATGGGACCGTTGTCGTAGATCTCGTTGGCAAAGTGCACGGTCACGCCGGTCACCTTGACGCCGCGCGCAAACGCATCGTCGATCGCATGGGCACCGGTAAAGCTCGGCAGCAGTGCCGGATGCAGGTTGACCACGCGGTTGGGGAACGCCGCCAGCAGCGGCGTGTGCACCATGCGCATGTAGCCGGCCATCACCACGTACTCGCAGCCGCGCTCGAGCAGCTCATGCGCGATGATCTCGTCAGCCGCGATGGGGTCGGCATAGACATCTTTGGACAGCGTGAGTGTCTGGATGCCCGCACGCTCGGCACGCTGCAAGCCCTTGGCCGAAGGACGGCTCGACACCACAAGTTCAATCGAGGCGTTGAGCTTGCCGGCGGCGATCAGGTCGATCAGCGCCTGCAGGTTGGTACCCGAGCCGCTGATAAGCACGCCAATCTTGAGCGGCTCGGCCGTATCGGTGCCGGTCGGACGGGTGTAGGGCACAAAGCCCAGGCCCTCGGCAGCAGCCATCTGCTCGCTAGCGCTCATCGGAGTACACAACCTTACCGGAACCCTCGACGCACTCGCCCACGCGGAACGGCTTCTCGCCCAGCGCGACCAGCGCCTCGGTCACCGCAGTCTCGTCCTCGGGAGCGACGATCAGGCACAGGCCAACGCCCATGTTGAAGGTCTTGCACGCCTCGTTGGGCGCAAGCTCGGCCTGGCGCGACACATAGGTGATGACGGGCGGAACGTCCCAACCCATCTCGGCACCGTTGCGGGTGACCACGGCGTCGACGTCGTCTGCCAACGCGCGGTTGAGGTTCTCGGTGATGCCGCCGCCGGTGATGTGGGCAATGGCATGCACATTAGCGCCACCGCGCAGCAGCTCAAGAATCGGCTTGACGTAAATGCGCGTAGGGGCCAGCAGAGCATCGGCCAGCGAAGCACCGCCGAGCTCCTCGAGCGGACGGCTCAGTTCCTCGGCCTTAGCGGCGGCCTCGGGCGTGCCCGGCTTGATGCCGTCGACACCGATGACCTTGCGCACGAGTGAGTATCCGTTGGAGTGCACGCCGGTGGAGGGCAGGCCCAGGATCACATCGCCGGGGCGAACGTTCGCGGGGTCGAGCATCTTGGGACGATCGACAACACCCACGGTAAAGCCGGCGAGGTCGTAATCGGCGGGGGCCATGACGCCCGGGTGCTCGGCCATCTCGCCGCCCACGAGCGCGCAGCCCGCGAGCTTGCAGCCGTCGGCCACGCCCTTGATGATCTTTGCCATGTGCTCGGCCTCAATGTGACCGATGGCAACGTAATCCAGGAAGAACAGCGGCTCGGCGCCCGAAGCCAAAATGTCATTGACGCACATGGCGACCAAGTCCTGGCCCACCGTCTCGTGACGGTCCATGATCTGGGCGAGCACGAGCTTGGTGCCCACGCCGTCGGTGCCGCTGATCAGGATCGGGTCTTCCATATCCTTGAGCGCGGCAGCCGAGAACAGGCCACCAAAGCCACCGATGCCGCCGATAACCTCGGGGCGGTTGGTGTCCTTGACCATCTGCTTAATAGCGTCGACGGCGCGGCCGCCCTCGGCGGTATCGACGCCGGCGTCCTCATACGTCACATGCTTGCTGTCGCTCATCTGAGCCTTCCTCTCCCACTACCGTGGCGCCGCGCGGGCGCCAAACGGTGCTCATAGTTGCGTTCATTTCGGCGCGCGCCATAACAGCACGCGCCGTCATATCAACAAAACAGCAGGTAAAACCTACCAAAATAAACCTGTCCCTAAATGGCAGATTTTAGGCCTCGCCGTGCTCCTCTTCCCAGCTGCGGTCGTCGTATTTCTCGACCACGGCGTCGTCGTCAAAGTGCAGCGGCTTGTCCAGGTTGCGGGGCTTAAAGCCCTCCATAAACTTGTCGCGGCCAAAGCTCTCGGGAATCGCTACGGGGTAGCGTCCGGTAAAGCACGCATCGCAGTAACCGCCCTTGGGCATGACCTTCAGCAGGCCCTCGACCGAAAGGAAGGCCAGCGAATCGGCGCCAATGTACTCGCAAATCTCATCGACCGTCTTGTTGGCGCTGATAAGCTGCGACTGCACGTCGGTATCGATACCGTAGAAGCACGGCCAGATGACCTCGGGCGAGTTGATGCGGATATGAATCTCCTTGGCGCCGGCGTTGCGCAGCATCTTGACGAGCTGGACCATGGTGGTGCCGCGCACAATGGAGTCGTCGATGACGACCAGGCGCTTGCCCTCGATGTTGTCGCGCAGCGGGTTGAGCTTCATACGCACGCCCATGGCGCGCAGCTCCTGCGTGGGCTCGATAAACGTACGGCCCACATAGCGATTCTTGATGAGGCCCTCGCCAAAGGGAATGCCGCTCTCGTGCGAATAGCCCTCCGCGGGCGGCAGGCCGGAGTCGGGCACGCCGATGACCAGGTCGGCCTCGACGGGCTCCTCATGTGCCAACTGACGACCCATATCATAACGGCAGGCGTAGACGCTCTTGCCGTTCATGATGGAATCGGGACGAGCGAAGTAGACCTGCTCAAAGATGCAGTTAGCAGGCTCTTCGGCGGCAGGCACGCCCTGCTCGGATACCAGGCCCTCGGCGCTGATGCGCAAAATCTCACCGGGACGGACGTCGCGGACGTACTCGGCGCCCACAATGTCGAGCGCACAAGTCTCGGAGGCGACGACCCAGCCGCCGGCGCGGGTGACATGGGTGGCGGCGTCGACCGTCGCGGCGCCGTCCTGCGACGGCAGCTGCGAAACGGATGCGGCGTCGGCCTGGTCCAAGCCCTCGTCCACAAGCTTGCCCAGCACCAGCGGACGAATGCCGTGCGGGTCGCGGAAAGCATAGAGCGCCTGCTCGTTGATGAGCGTCATGGCGTAGCCACCGCGCACGAGTTCCATGGTCTTGCGAATGCCCTCGCGCAGATGGCCTGTACGCTGAGTAAAGTAGCCGATGAGTTTGGTCGCGACCTCAGAATCCGAGTTGGAGAGGAACGGCACGCCCAGCTCGATCAGCTGGCGGCGCAGCTCGTCGGTGTTGACGAGGGTGCCGTTGTGCGCAAGTGCGATGATGACGCTATTAATGGTCGAAAGATGTGGCTGCGAGGCTTCCCAGCTCTTGGCGCCGGCAGTGCCGTAGCGCACGTGACCCACGGCCAACTGACCAGAAAGCGTCGATAGGTCGGCGTTGGAGAACACGCGGTCGAGCAGTCCCAGGTCTTTACGAACCATAACCGTGCCGCCGTCGCCCACGGCGATTCCCGCCGATTCCTGGCCGCGATGCTGCAGCGCACGCAGACCAAAGTACGTCAGTCGAGCCACGTCGCGATCGGGCGCCCACACACCAAAAACGCCGCATTCCTCATGCAGCTGGTCGGAGTCCGGATCATACGTCGACATGGTCGTCACCTGTCCCGTGGCACGCTCGGCCGCGCGGATGGTTTCTTGAGACATGGCATCCCCTCAGAGCCTCGTTATTTGGCGTTACCTGCCTTATTATACGCACGGCAAGACAAGCTCCCCAGCGCATGAGCAGCGCTTTTTAAAAGCCCACCGAGCTTATTATCCGTTTTGCGACCAAACATTTTATTGGGTAGTCCACTCTCAGGGGCAACGGCCTCGAAGACTTCCCGTGCGCCGTGTCTCGCCCGCGCTAGGGGCTACATTGTTGCAATTGGGACGTTCGTCCTGTCTTTTAGCAGGTCGGCGGCGTATCCTAGTAACCTAGGACAAAGCGAGAAAGGTTCTGTATGGATCGAAACGAACTCGACCCCAGCGTCCCCAGCGCCACGGAGGTCAAGAAGATTCCCCTCATCATTAAAGTGTACGCCGTCCTGTGCATCCTGTCCGGCGTGGGCACACTCCCGTCGGTCGCCGTCTTTATGTGGCAGGTCATCACCGCACTCATTAACGGCAACGCCGCCGCTAAGCTCGGTGATAACACCCTGGTCGCGGTTGGCCTTATCGTCGCCGGCATTATGCTCTCGGCGGCAAGCGCGATCATCTTGATCGTCTTTGGCCTGGACCTCATCAAGGACCAGCGGCGCAATGCCGCCCGCCTGTCTTACGTCCTCATCGCATTTACTGTCGTGGAGCTTTTAGTTGACGTGATGCTCCAGGGTATCGGACCCTTCCTGCTGCGCCCCGCCATTCAGCTCGGTATCCTCATCGCGCTTTCGGCCACCGTCGACCCCACGCTACGCCAGGAGCGCGAACTGCAGCGCCGTCTGCAAGAGATGCTCGACCGCGATGCCGCCGCCGAGGGGATGCTCGGCCGCGACGAAACCGGCGAGGGCTACATCAAGCTCAACTACTTCAACCTGTTCTGGGTATTCTTCGTCTGCAGCGTGTTAGGTCTCATTCTCGAGGAAGTCTGGCATATGGTCGTCGTCGATCCCGGCGTCTATCAGGACCGGGCCGGTATGCTATTTGGCCCCTTTAGCCCCATCTACGGATTTGGCGCGGTGCTCATGACCATGGCGCTCAACCGCTTCTATAAAAAGAATCCTCTGATCATTTTCCTGGTAAGTGCCCTGATCGGCGGCGCTTTCGAGGTGTTTGTAGGCTGGTTTATGCAGACCTCATTTGGCGTGGTGTCGTGGAGCTACTCGCACATGAAACTGTTCGGCATGCCCGACCCACTCGCCGTCCTTACGGGCGGACGCACCTGCACGGGCTTTGCCTGCCTGTGGGGCCTGGGTGGCCTTATCTGGATCAAGCTGCTGCTGCCGAGGCTGCTCAAGCTCATCAACATGATTCCGTGGAAGAGTCGCTACTCGGCTACCGTCATCTTTACCGTCATTATGCTGGTCGACGGCGTCATGACGCTGCAGTCGCTCGACTACTGGTACCAGCGCGTCAACGGCACGGAGCCGGATATTCCCGTCGCGCAGTTCTACGGCAAGTATTTCGATAACGACTACATGGAGAACCGCTTCCAGAGCATGACCATGAGCCCCAAGGATGCGACGCGCGTGTAGCGCCACGCAATGCCGAGATTTTCCAACGCATAGAAAAGCCCGCTGTCAGACTGATTGAACTGCCAGTGGGCTTTTGCTGTAGATGGACTTGAATTGATCGCAAGGTCCTATGCCTCGCGCTCGACCTCGCTCACACACTCATTTTTGATGGTGCCGACAAGCTTCTGAAGTGCGTCGACCACATGCGGGCGAATGTCTCCGCCAATGAGTACGAGCATGATGTCGTCGCCCACGGTAAGCTCGCCGCTCGCCAGCCACACGCGCACATAGCCGATACCCGGCATCGCGCGCGTTGCCTCGATAGCAGCCTGCACCTTTTCGGCATCGAAGCCAAACACCATGCCGCCCACCTTATGTCCAGGCGCCACACCATCTGTCTCGACCCCACGCACCTCGGCCTTGGGCGTCGCACGCACCACGCCGTTGTGTGTCAGATACATACCGCACGCAGATGCCGACGAATCGGTCTTGGCTTCGCGCAGCCAAGCATCAACCGAAGGCATCGATTTGCCACTTTCAAGCATCATTTCTCCTTTTTACTGTCGTCGAGTAGCTCATTTGGGACGGGGCTCTTTTAGCTACTCTCGAACCACTTATTCCTCGACCGGCGTGAGCACCATGACTGCGCGCGTATTGCTAAATGACAGCGAGCGGCAGGTCACAAGCGTTACGACCTTGGTTGTCGAAGCGGCACGATCGGCGGCATCACTCGCCACGGCAGAGGCACCGTCGAGCATCTCGGACAGGTAATTCTTCAGTCCGTCATCGCCCTCAAAGTTGGGCGTGCGCGCCTTGGCATACGTGTCCTCGACCACCTTGGTCGCCAGCGGGCGCAACTTATACGTCGCATCGCGCGTGATATAGTACACGTATTCCATGCTGTCGAACGTCGCTTGATCGGTCGTATCCGAAATCACGTTGAACATCGAACCGTCGTTCATATGATGACCGTAAATCGTGGTCTGCTGATCCACCATGCCCGGCGCGGTGTCGTCGCTATCCAAGAAGATGGCTCCCGAGGCATTGGCGGTGCCGTCAAACAGCGTGTTGAGGTACTTGGAGTTGTTGTTGGTTTGCACCACGGGGTAGTTGATGTTAGTGCCGGGCGCGTAAATCCAACCAACAACCTCGGGATTTGTCTGGGCAAGCGCGTTGAAGTCGATAATCGGCACGCCGCTGGCGTCCTTGTCGCTCACATATTGCTTTTCGATCTTTTGATACGACTCGCTCGCCTGCTTGTAGCCAATCTGCGCGTTGATAAAGATGGCGGCAGCGGCAACGATCAGGCCAATGCCGATGATGATGAGCAGAATGGGAATGACGGAGCGGCGCTTTTTGCGCGGCGGCTCGGTATAGCTCGATGGCGCGGTATGCGCCGAAGAGCGAGGTGACTTCTTGGCCGTACTGTATGACGAAGGGCGATATGCAGCAGGTGTATCCTGACGGCGATGCTTCGCCGGCGTCACAGGGCGCGGCGCGCGCGGTTGCTGAGGAGAGGATGTCCGACCCCGCTGCGGCGCGCGGGCCGCTCCCGACTTGGCTGGATCGGGAATCCGAGAAGCCGAAAAACGCTTTCCCTGATAGTCGGACATGGCTCTCCTTATGCTGCAAATGGACTGGCAGAGCGCTTAAGCGTCAGCCATCTCCTGCTTCATCTTCTCGATAACCTTGCGGTACTCGGGGTCGCAGGCGCCCAGAATCTGCGTGGCGTAAATGGCAGCGTTCTTGGCACCGTTGATGGCCACACAGGCAACGGGCACGCCCGAAGGCATCTGCACCATCGACAGCAGCGAATCCATACCGCCCAGGTCACTCGTCTTCATAGGCACACCGATAACCGGCAGCGGCGTGAAAGCAGCCACGACACCACCCAGGTGAGCGGCCTTGCCGGCGGCGGCGATAATCACTTTGATACCGCGATCGGCAGCAGTCGAAGCCCACTCATGGACCTTCGCCGGCGTGCGGTGTGCGCTCGCAATGACGAGCTCATAGGGCACACCAAGCGCCTCGAGCTCGGCGGTGCAGCCTTCCATAACGCCCAGATCGGACTTGGAGCCCATGATGATCCCGACAACCGGCTTTTGATCTGCCATAAACAAAGACCTCCTGTTGAGAACGGCGACGCGGCGGATCCGCGACCCTTAACTACTGAGAGTAGTATAGCTGCTCCCGTCCCTGCGGTCTGTGGGTGCTCTGCGGCGGCCCGGTGTTTTCATCTTCACTCCGGTTGCTACGCAAAGTCGTTCAGATGAAAACACCGGGCCGCCGCAGAGCACCTTCGACCTACCGGGGATTGCTATGACGTACGTTGGCTGAAATAAAAAATGTGGGCTCTGTCGTTCATTCGAACGACAGAGCCCACACTCATTTTCTGTTCAGCCCTAGTCATCGCGCAAAGCCCCTTCGGCAGCACACGGTGCAACCAAGTCACCGCAGGCCGGGGCGGGAGGGGCCGAGTTTCCTCCTGAGCGACTCTGCTTGCAGCCGGAGCGAAAGGGGGAAATCTCGGCCCCTCCCGCCCCGGCCGGACAGCTCGACCTACACCGTGTGCTGCGGCAGGTCCTGCAGGGCGATGACGTCCATGCCCATGTCGTTGGCGCTGCCGTGACCCTGCTGGTCCTCGCGCACGGCCTCGATGGCACTCACGTACGTGTTGGCTGCAGACATCGCGGTCACGCAGGTCACGCCGCGGCGCACCGCCTCGGTACGCAACAGATAGCCGTCGCCACGCGAACCCGGGCCGTACGGTGTGTTGATGATTACCGCAATCTTGCCATCGGCGATCAGGTCACCGATGTTGGGACGCTCGCCGTCGTGCGGGCCGCTAATCTTCTCCACGACCTCGCACGTCACGTTGCCGCCACGCAGCACGCGCGCCGTACCCTCGGTGGAGCAGATATCAAAGCCCAGGTAGCGAAGGATACGCGCGACCGAAAGGATATGACGCTTGTCGCGGTCGCACACGCTGATGAACACCTTGCCGGCGCTCGGGTCGGGCAGCTTGTAGTCAATCGCCAGCTGCGTCTTGGCGTATGCCTCGGGATAGCTCTTGGCGATACCCATAACCTCGCCCGTCGACTTCATCTCGGGACCCAGGATAACGTCGGCGCCCGGGAAACGACCCCAGGGCATAACGGCTTCCTTCATGCAGAACCAGTCCAGCTGACGCTCGTCGCTCGGCAGGCCCAAGCTCGAGATGGAATCGCCCGCCATGATACGTGCGGCACACTTGGCGAGCGGCACGCCGGTGGCCTTGGAGATAAACGGCACGGTGCGGCTGGCACGCGGGTTGGCCTCGATCACGTAGACGGTCTCGCCCTTGATGGCGTACTGCACGTTGACCAGGCCGCGTACGCCCAGCGCCATCGCGATGCGGCGCGTGGTCTCGCGAAGCTTTGCCTGCAGGCTCTCGCTAAAGCTGAACGGCGGGATGCAGGTCGCGGAGTCGCCAGAGTGGATACCGGCCTCCTCGATATGCTCCAGAATACCGCCAATGTAGACCTCTTCGCCATCGCACAGGGCGTCGACATCGGACTCGATCGCACCCTCCAGGAAGCGGTCCAGATACACCGGGTAGTCGGGGCTAATGCGCGCGGCCTCGGCCATGTAATCGCGCAGATGCTCGGCATCGTAGGCGATCATCATGCCGCGGCCGCCCAGCACGTAGCTCGGACGCACCAGCAGCGGGTAGCCGATGTGCGCGGCTACGGCCTCGGCCTCCTCAAACGAGGTGGCCTGGCCCGCCGGCGGGTACATGATGCCCAGCTTGTCGAGCAGGGCGGCGAAGCGCTCGCGGTCCTCGGCAAAGTCGATGGCATCGGGCTTGGTGCCCATGATGTTCACGCCGCTCTCCTCGAGCATGCGCGCCAGCTTAAGCGGGGTCTGGCCGCCAAGCGTCACCACGACGCCATCGGGGCGCTCAACGTCGATAACGTCCATGACGTCCTCGTAGGTGAGCGGCTCAAAGTACAGGCGGTCGGACGTGTCGTAGTCGGTCGAGACGGTCTCGGGATTGCAGTTGACCATGATGGTCTCAAAGCCGCGGGCCGCCAGCGCATAGCTCGCATGCACGCAGCAGTAATCGAACTCGATGCCCTGGCCAATACGGTTGGGGCCGGCGCCCAGGATCATCGCCTTGGGCTTGTCCGCCGGCGTGGTCTCGTCGGGAGCCACGCACTTCTTGGCATCCGGGCTCGTGCGGTAGATGTTCTCGTACGTCTTGTAGTGGTACTCCGTGGCGCTCGAGAACTCCGCAGCGCAGGTATCGACCGTCTTCATGCTGGGAACCACGCCCAGACCCTTGCGATAGGCGCGCACAAAGCGCTCGTCCGAGCCGGTCAGCGCGGCGATCTCGGCGTCACTCGTGCCGTACTGCTTGAGTAGGCGCATCGCGTCGGCGTCAATATCCTCCACACGCAGGCCGCGGATGCTCTCCTGGACCTGCACCATGTCGTTGATGCGGTTGAGGTACCACGGGTCGATGCCGCAGGTGGCATGGATGCGAGCGATGTCCCAGCCACGGCGCAGGGCCTCAACCACAAAGAAGATGCGGTGCTCGGTCGGGGTTGCCACGGCTTGAGCGAGCTCATCGTCGCTCAGCTTATCGGCACCCTCCTTGCCACCGGCGCAGATACCCTGGTGACCGTCCTCCAGCGAGCGCATGGCCTTGCCAAAGGCCTCCTCAAAGGTGCGGCCAATCGCCATGATCTCGCCCACGGCCTTCATACGCGTGGTGAGCGTGGGGTCGGTACCCTTGAACTTCTCGAAGGCAAAGCGCGGCACCTTGACCACGCAGTAGTCAATCGTGGGCTCAAAGCAGGCGGGCGTGGCCTTGGTGATATCGTTGACGATCTCGTCGAGCGTATAGCCCACAGCCAGACGCGCGGCGGCCTTAGCGATGGGGAAACCCGTGGCCTTGGAGGCCAGCGCAGACGAACGGCTCACGCGCGGGTTCATCTCGATGACGATCAAGCGACCGGTGTTGGGGTTCACGGCAAACTGCACGTTGGAGCCACCGGTCTCGACGCCGATCTTCTCCAGAATGGCGAGCGAGGCCACGCGCATGCGCTGATACTCAAGGTCGGAGAGCGTCTGCGCCGGCGCCACGGTGATGGAGTCGCCGGTGTGTACGCCCATGGGGTCGAGGTTTTCGATGGAGCACACGATGATGCCGTTGCCGGCATGGTCACGCATGACCTCCATCTCATACTCTTTCCAGCCCTCGATGGACTCCTCGACCAGCACCTCATGAGCAGGCGAGAGCTCCAAGCCCTGGCTCACGATGGAGATGAGCTCCTCGTGGGTATGCGCGATGCCGCCGCCGGCACCGCCCAAGGTAAAGCTCGGACGCAGTACGCAGGGATAGCCCACGCGCTCGGCAATAGCCTCGGCGTCGGCCACGCTATAGGCATAGCCCGAGCGCGCGACCTCCAGGCCGATCTCGGCCATGGCCTCGTTAAAGAGCTTGCGATCCTCGCCGCGCTCGATAGCGGCCAGGTCGCAGCCGATCATCTCGACGCCGTACTTGTCGAGTATGCCGTCCTTTGCCAGCTCGACGGCGGCGTTCAGACCGGTCTGGCCGCCCAGCGTGGGCAGCAGCGCGTCCGGGCGCTCTTTCTTGATTACGCGCTCGATAAACTCAGCGGTGATGGGCTCGACATAGGTGCGGTCGGCCAAGCCCGGGTCGGTCATGATGGTCGCCGGGTTGGAGTTGACCAGGATGACCTCAAAGCCATCCTCCTTGAGCACCTTGCAGGCCTGGGCGCCGGAGTAGTCGAACTCACAGGCCTGGCCAATAACGATGGGGCCCGAACCAATGACGAGGATGCGCTTGATGTCAGTACGTTTCGGCATGTTTAAAACCTCCTAGAGAGGCTGACTCAATGTTTTGGAAAAGTCAGCGAGGGTGCAGCTGGTGCATCAGGTTGCCGTGATGCGAGGGCGCGCTGGGCTTATGCCCGCGCGACCGAAGCAGAGCGGCAAGATGATGTGCCAGATGCAGCCGCAGCGTCGACCGGTCCGCCGTTCGGTAGAACGGCGGAACCATCGTCGGCAAAATTCCAGCCGGCAAGGCGGTCCTTCGCGGTGTCGATGTCCAGGTAGTTCTCCTCGCCGTCCATGAGTCGCGTAAAGGCGGTAAAGAGATAGTGGGCATCGGTGGGGCCGGGCGAGGCCTCGGGGTGGTACTGGACCGAGAAGCACGGGGCATCGAGCAGCTGGATGCCCTCGGCGGTGCCGTCGTTGAGGTTCACGTGCGTCAGGCGAATGCGGCCGAAGCGCTCGTTCATCACGACCGGCGCGATGCCGCGACGCACCCAGGCGCGTAGGTCGCCGTCGGCCTCATGCTCGGTCTCGCCGCCGGAAAGCTCCGGGATCAGTTTGCCCAGACTTGGGAACAGCAGGCCAAAGCCGTGGTTTTGCGCGGTGATCTCCACGCGACGGCTCACCAGGTTCATAACCGGCTGGTTACCGCCACGGTGACCGAATTTAAGCTTTTCCATTTGGGCGCCACACGCCAAGCTGATCATCTGGTGACCGAGGCAAATGCCAAAGACCGGCACCTTGCCGATCAGCTGCTGCACCTGCTCATAGGTCTCCACCACGGCATCGGGGTCGCCGGGGCCGTTGGATAAAAAGACGCCGTCGGGATTCATGTCGAGCACCTCACTCGCGGGCGTATCCCACGGCACGACAGTAAGGTCGCAGCCGGCGCGGACGAGGCCCTCCAGAATGCCGCGCTTGACGCCGCAGTCGTAGGCGACCACGTTGTGGCGGGCGGGGGCGGCAGGGGCAAGCGCAAAGTCATGCGTAGCGGGCAGGTCGGCAGCTGCAAACTCGTGGGGCTCAGGGCAGCTCACGGTCTTGACCAGGTTCTCGCCCACCAGCGTCGGCGCTGCGGCCAGACGCTCGGCAAGCTCGACGACGTCAAAGATTTCCGTCGAGATAATGCCCATCTTGGAGCCGTTGTCGCGCAGGTGGCGCACAAGAGCGCGGGTGTCGACGCCCTCGATAGCGACGATGCCGTGGGCACGCAGGTACTCCGGCACGCTGACGGCCGAGCGCCAGTTGGAAGGCGTGACGCACATGTCGCGGACGATCATGCCGCGCATAGCCGGAGCGCTCGCGGGGCGGGCGGTATCACCGGGGAAGGCCGACTGGACGTCGGTCTCGTCGATGCCGTAGTTACCGATCTGCGGATAGGTCATGGTTACGATTTGGCCGGCATAGCTCGGGTCGGTCATGACCTCAAAGTAGCCCTCAAGCGAGGTGTTGAAGCAGACCTCGCCGGTCGCGGTACCCTCGGCACCGCATGCACGGCCATAAAAAATGGTCCCATCCTCAAGGTACAGGATGCAGGGACCGCAGGTGCCCTTGCTGGTTTTGGCCAGCATGCGCTGGCAAAGCTCGCTGGGCGCGAAGGTGCGGGCAGCAGTGCCCGCAGTATGGTTATTCGCCATAATTCTCCTTCCCGGTCTCTCCGGACCGGCTTAAAGGTTGGTAGTTAGGCCTTGCGGTATTTTAACCGCAAGTATGCGCCATGGCGTTAATTTCATCGAAATGTTTACGAAATGATAATTATGACTTTCTATGCATATTGATTTTTCTGGGACGGGGATTAAAAAATCATTCTGAGCGCGGGGCTTTGTCGCCAACTGCATACACAACAGAATGATTATTTAATCCCCGTCCCAGAAAAATCATCCCGCGCGGGCGCTTGGCTCACGCGGGATGATGGCGTCTTATTTGTCCTGCTCCAGCAGATCGGACGGCGTGCGGTCGGGCTTGCCACCGCGGAAGATCTCGCGACCGTGCAGGCGATGCTCCAGGTCACGTTCGGCCTTTTCCTCGTCAATCTTGGTCTGGCTCACCGACGGGTCCTCAATCAGCGACGACACCGAGTTCACCTGCTTTTGAATGCGCTCGGAAATCGTGTCATCCATACTCACGATATGCATCTTCCAGTCGATGTTCGTAGCGGTCGATGAGCTCTTGGTCCACACGAACGTCAGAATGGCGCTCTGGTGGCCCTGTGCGGGGAACATGCCAAAGAAAGAGTCGTGCTGGATCTTGCTGTCCTCGTCGATATAGGCATGCATGTTATACACCACGCGGTCGATCTTATCGTTGAGCAACGCGTTGGTCGCAAGCGCCGCAGCCTGAATCTGCCCGTTGGACAGCAGCTCGAGCTCGTTGGCAGACGACGTGTCCAACACCGTCACCTCTACCGTACCCGTGCGCTCGTCCGCCTCGTCGACGCTAAAGTCGAGCGGGAACTGCGTAAAGCCGTTGCCCCACTCAAGGCCGCCCTTGAGCGCGGTCGAAACGGTATCGACCGAAACGCTCTCGGACAGATTGGCGGTATTCAGACGGCGCATCACGCCGTAGCCAATCTGCATGCCCACGATCAGCACCAAGATGCCGATAACCACGACCATGGCAGTCTTCGTAATGGTATGGCTCACCTGCGAGCCCGAAGGATCGTCCTCGGACAGCGGGTCGATATGTTTTGCCTGGCTCGCGCGATCCTCGCTGCGCAGCCGCGCCAGCGTCGCCTTGTCACCGCGCTTGACGGCAGCCTCTTTCTCGCGCATGCGCTCGGTACGCTTTTTGGCGAGCGTCGGATCCAAGACGCCGGATGCATCGATTTCGGAGAATAACTCCGTCACTTCTTCCGGAGTCAAAGGGTTCTTGTCAGCCATAAACTTCCTGTCGTATCAATCAGTCGAGCTCGTGCGCACGCGCACCTTCGAACTGCATTCGATAGTAACGGGCATAAGTGCCGCCACGGGCGAGAAGCTCCTCGTGCGTGCCACGTTCCACAACGCGACCATGCTCAACAGTCGCAATCTCGTCAGCATGCTTAATAGTCGAGAGACGGTGGGCGATGATAATCGTGGTGCGGCCGCGCGCCAGCTCTTCGAGCGACTCCTGCACCGCTTCCTCGCTCTCGTTATCCAGAGCACTCGTCGCCTCATCCAAAATAAGGATCTTGGGATTCTTGAGAAACACGCGCGCAATGGCTACGCGCTGCTTCTGGCCGCCCGAAAGACGGCTGCCGCGCTCGCCCACCACGGTGTCGTAGCCTTGCGGAAGCGACTCGATAAAGGTATCGATATTGGCGCGGCGGGCCGCCTCGGCGATCTCTTCTGCCGTGGCGCCCGACTTGCCGTAGGCGATGTTCTCGCCAATCGTACCGTCAAACAGATAGACATCCTGCTGCACCAGGCCAATGGCGCGGCGCAGACTCTGTTGCGTCACGTCGCGCACGTCCTGGCCGTCGATGCTGATGGATCCGTCCGCCACGTCGTAAAAGCGCGGCAGCAGCGAACAAGTCGTAGACTTGCCGCCGCCCGAGGGGCCAACCAGGGCAATGGTCTGTCCGGGCTTGATGGACAGATTCATATGGTCGATAACAGGGCGTCCGTCGGCGCCGCCCTCGCCCAACTCAACATCCTCGTAGCTAAAGCACACGTCGCGATATTCAACCGCGCCTGCCGTCACCTGCAGGTCCGCGGCATCCGGCTTATCCTGGATATCCGGGGCGGTCGAAAGCACCTCGTCCATGCGCTTAAAGCCGGCGATGGCCTTCTGATACGTTTCGGCCGAATTGACGAGCGTCTCGAGCGGCGTGCAGAACAGTGAAATGTAGAGCGCGAAGGTCGCCATATCGACCGCCTGCAGTTGGCCTTGCGCCACCAGCCAACCACCCAGCAGCACCACGATCACGTACAACACGCCCGAGAGCAGGCCATACGTCGCAGTGTAAACGCCCATGGCGTGATACATATTCTCTTTGGACGAAAGATAGCGGTCGTTGGAGGCGCGGAACTTGGAGCGTTCAGCCTCCTCGTTCGCAAAACTCTTGACCACGCGCATGCCGGCCAGCGAATCCTGCAGCTGAGCATTAATACCGCTGATCTTTTTGCGGTTGTCGCTAAAGACCTCGCGCATGCGCATGTTCTGCCAAAACATGATGGCCGCAAACACCGCCGTCACCACGGCCATAGCAAGCGCCAGCACCGGGGCAATAGCAAAGAGGATCACAAACGAGCCGACGATCTCGATGCCGCAGATGATAATCCACTCGGGCACGTGGTGTGCCGCCTCGCAGATATCGAACAGGTCGTTGACCACGCGGCTCATCATGTCACCCGAGCTGTTGCGATCGAAGTACGCAAAGCTAAAGCGCTCGTACTGATCGAACAGGTCCTCGCGCATCTTGGACTCCATGCGCGCGCCCATCACGTGGCCCCAGTAACTCACAAAGTAGCGACAGGCGCAACGGATGGCATACATCAGCACCAGACCAACCGCGATCATACCGAGCGCCTGCATAATAGCAGCCTGACCCTGGGTAAAGAGCCCACCAGTCAGATTGCGCAGAATAATAGGAAACGCCAGGTCGATGGCGGCAAGCACCAGGGCGCAAACAGTATCGGCAACAAAAAGCCCCATCTGGGGCTTGTAATAAGACAAAAACCTTCTAAACATGCAGTCCTCGGAGAGAAATAAATAGCGTGAGAAATCCGGTTGAACCGGTCGGGTTGAAAACAAAGCATCCCAACAAACATAACACCGATGTTCTGGCAGCGTCAGCGAAAACGTCCCTAAGCGAGCAAGGTGCCTTGAAAGAGGAGCGACGCGTACTTCGGTACGCGAGCGACGATTGAAAGGCAGATTGCCGCTTAGGGGCGTTTGCAGCGTCGACTCGTTACGCGGTTTGGTAAAACCGCGTAACCTAGAGCTCGGCTCCGCCCAAGCGGTGCGCGATGCTATCGCAGGCCAAGGCGCCCACGACGGTCTTGGCATCTTCGATCTTACCGTCGAGCACGGCGTCGATCAGCTCGTGCAGCGGCACCAGATCCACGTTGACGAACTCGTCATCATCGGGGTTGGGTGCGTCGAACTCGAGCTTGGTGGCCAGGTAGATGTGAATGATCTCATCACAGAAGCCGCAGGACGTGACGATCGACGTCAAAAAGCGAATGCGACCGGCCCTAAAGCCCGTCTCCTCATGCAGCTCGCGCTTGGCGCAATCGAGCGGGTCCTCGCCTGGATCGAGCTTGCCGGCGGGAATCTCGACCGTCACGCGGTCGATGGCGGTGCGGTACTGACGCACCAGTACGATCTTGCCGCTCTCGGTCAGTGCCACAACGGCCGCCGCACCCGGATGGCGAACGATATCGCGGGCGCTACGGCGACCGTTGGGCAGTTCAACCTCAAGACGGTGGACGTCGAGGATCTTGCCCTTCCAGGCGCACTCCTCCGAAAGAATCTTCTCGTGCAGCTCGGCATCGTGCGGGTCGTCGTCGCCCAGCACCAGCGCCGGCTCGTCAGCGACCTCGCCACCAGGCTCGCCCTCGGCGTGCCCATACATGCGGCTGTCCTCTTCGACGATTTGCGCATCCACGAGCTCTTCGTTCTTCTCGTCCATCCGTCTCATCCCTCTCGGACTTTAGGCATCCCAGGCGTCGCGGCCACGCAGCGCGCGCAGACCGATGTCATGACGCAAGGTCTTGCCCTCAAAATCAATCTTTTCACAGGCCTCGTAGGCAAGGTTGCGGGCGTTCTCAAACGTATCGCCCAGCGCGGTCACGGCAAGCACACGGCCGCCGTTGGTCACGAGCTGACCGTCCACCACGGCGGTGCCGGCATGGTACACGGTCACGTTCTCCATGGCCTCGGCGTCGGCGATGCCGGTGATGACTTTGCCCTTCTCGTAGCCGCCGGGGTAGCCCGCGCTCGTCAGAACAACAGCCACGGCCCACTCGTCACGCCAGTCGAGCTCAATCTGATCAAGCTCGCAGTTGGCGCAGGCGAGCATAACCTCGACCAGGTCGTTCTTAAGGCGCGGGAGCACGACCTGTGTCTCGGGGTCGCCAAAGCGGGCGTTGAACTCCAGCACCTTGGGGCCGGCGGGGGTGAGCATAAAGCCGCCGTACAGGCAGCCGCGGTAGTCGATGCCCTCGGCAGCAAGCTCGGCCACGGTCTGCTCCATGACCGCCACCATGGTGGCGTGCTCCTCGTCGGTCACGATGGGCACCGGGCTGTAAACGCCCATGCCGCCGGTGTTGGGGCCAAGGTCGCCCTCGAGCGCACGCTTGTGGTCCTGCGAGGTGGCCATGGGGCGCACGGTCTTGCCGTCGGTAAAGGCCAGCAGCGAGCACTCGGGGCCGGTCAGCATCTCCTCGATGACCACGGTATTGCCGGCATCGCCAAAGGTGCCGCCAAAACACTCACGCACGGCCTCCTCGGCCTGCGCAAGCTCGGTCGCCACGATAACGCCCTTGCCCGCGGCCAGGCCGTCTGCCTTCACAACCAGCGGGGCGCCCTGCTCGCGCACGTAGGCGAGAGCCGAAGCCTCGTCGGTGAACGAGCCGTAGGCGGCCGTCGGAATGCCGGCACGCTCCATGAGTTGCTTGGAGAATAGCTTGGAGCCCTCCATCTGAGCGCCCTCGGCACCCGGGCCAAAGCAGGGAATGCCCGCCGCGCGCACGGCATCGGCAACGCCCGCCACGAGCGGAGCCTCGGGGCCAATCACCACGAGTCCGCATCCGTGGCTCTGGGCAAACGCCGCCACGGCCGCAGGATCGCAATCGTCGAGAACCACGTTCTCGCCGCAGCTCGCGGTGCCGCCGTTGCCCGGCGCGATGTAGAGCTTGCCGGCGCGCGGTGATGCTGCGAGCTTGGCTGCCAAAGCATGCTCACGGCCGCCGCTGCCCAACAACAGGATGTCGATGGTTTGAGTGTCCGCCTTCAAGGGTGCCTCCTCTATGGATGAACGGCCCGCTCCGCGCGAGCCCTTTGTAAGCAAATATACCCCTCGGCCGCCCGTCCGGGCTGCAAAGGGGTATATCGCAATAACCAAATAGTCCCGATTACTTCCAGAATCGGTTGATGATCTGCTCGCGACCGGCGCCGACGCCAATGAACGTCACGCGGGTGTGTGCCAGATCCTCGATAAACGCCACGTAGTCCTGAGCCTCCTGCGGCAGCTCGTCAAAGCTGCGGCAACCGGTGATATCGCACTTCCAGCCAGGGAGCTCCTCGTAGATGGGCTTGGCATGCTCAAAGCGCACCTGGTGTTCGGGCACGCTCGTGTAACGCTCGCCATCGACGTCGTAGGCCACGCACACTTTGATGGTGTCGAAGGCCGAAAGCACGTCGAGCTTGGTCATGGCGATGTCGGTGAGGCCGTTGACGCGCGAGGCATAGTTGGCGATAGGGCCGTCAAACCAGCCGCAGCGACGACGGCGACCGGTGGTCACGCCGTACTCACAGCCCTCCTCGGTCAGCGTGTGACCGGCCTCGGACTCATAGGAAAGCTCGGTGGGCATGGGGCCCGAACCGACGCGGGTGATATAGGCCTTCATGACGCCCAGCACGCGGTCGACGTTCTTCATGCCGACGCCGGAACCGGTGATGGCGCCGCCGGCGGTGCAGTTGGAAGACGTCACGTACGGATAGGTGCCGTGGTCGATGTCGAGCAGCGTCGCCTGGGCGCCCTCGAACAGCAGGTCCTTGCCCTCGTCGATCATGTTGTTGAGCAGCAGACTCGTCTCGGTGATGTAGGGACGCAGGCGCTCGGCCATCGGCAGGTACTCGTCGCAAATCTGGTCCACGGTGTAGGTGGGCAGGTTGTAGATGAGCTCGAGCTCGGGGTTCACGCGGGCGAGAGCGGTCTCCAGTTTGTCGCGGAACAGCGCCTCGTCCAGCATGTCCTGCATGCGCAGGCCAATGCGGGCCATCTTGTCCTGATAGCACGGACCGATGCCACGCTTGGTGGTACCGATGTTCTTCTTGCCGAGCTTCTGCTCAAAGGCGCCATCCAGATCGATGTGGTACGGCATGATGACATGCGCGTTGCCGCTAATCTTGAGATTCTTGGTGGTGATGCCGTCGGCCTCGAACATGTCGATCTCCTCAAGGACAACCTTGGGGTTGACGACGCAGCCGTTACCGATCACCGACACGTGGTCGGAATACATGATGCCGGAGGGCACCTGGTGCAGGCCGTACTTCTTGCCGTTGACGACGATGGTGTGACCGGCGTTGTTGCCACCCGAGTAGCGTACGACGGCATCGAAGTCGCCGGCGACCAGGTCGCAAATCTTACCCTTGCCCTCATCGCCCCACTGGGCACCGACCAAAACGGTTGACGGCATGTTTACTCCTTACATTCATGGACTGTCTACGCGCCACGCCGGCACGCAGAAGCACAAAACATTCCCAGTATACCCGTGCAACGGGCGCCTGTCCTACTCCTCGGCATGTGCCCCATCAAGCTCATAAAACTTGGTGGATGCCGGCAGGAACATCAGATCGACGTCGCCGATCGGGCCCGAACGGTTCTTGGCCACGACGATACGCGTAACGCCCTCGTCGGGTCGATCGTCGCGCGAGGCTTCGGCCTCGTCGGCGGAGCGGTCCAAGAACATAACGATATCGGCGTCCTGCTCGATGGAGCCCGATTCACGCAGGTCGGAAAGCTGCGGGCGCTTGCCGGTACGGGATTCGACCTGACGTGACAGCTGCGACAGCGCGATGAGCGGAATCTTGAGCTCCTTGGCCATGATCTTCAGACCACGCGACATCTCCGAAACCTCGACGGTACGGCTCTCGGAGCGGCGTCCCGGCGGAGGACTCACCAGCTGCAGGTAGTCCAGGATGATGATGGCCTTCTCCTTGTTATGGAGCATACGGCGGCTCTTGGCGCGAATCTCGGTCACTGTGGTGCCGGGCGTATCGTCAATCAGAATATCCAGCTTGGATAAGGTCTGCGTGGCCTCGTTGATATTGGCCCACTGCTCGGGGCTAATGCGGCCCATGCGGAAATCACTGATCGAGATCATGGCATAGGCGCAAATCAGACGCTGGGCAATTTCCTTGCCCGACATCTCCAGCGAGAAGAAGCCGACGGTATAACCAGCAGCGGCAGCGTTGAGCGCCAGATTCAGAGCGAACGACGTCTTACCCACGGCAGGACGGGCACCGATGATGATGAGCTGGCCTTCGCGAAAACCCATGAGCATGCGGTCGAGCGACGGGAAGCCCGTGGGCACGCCCGCAGCCTGGCCACCGGCCTGGCACACTTCCTCGGCCTCGTTATAGGCCTCGACCATAAACTCGGTCAGCGTCTTGTAGCTCGACTTGACCTCGCGTGCCGTGACCTTGAGCAGCTTGCTCTCGGCCAGCTCGACAACCTCTTTGGTGTCGGTGGGGGCGTTATATGCCAGCGCGTTGATCTCGTTGGTGGCGCCGATCAGCTCGCGCAGCATCGAATCGCGGCGAACGATGGCGGCATGGTGCTGCCAGTTCACGAGCGACAGGGTCTGACCCATCAGCTCCAAAATGTAGGCCTCGCCGCCCACGGCATCAAGCTTGTTAATGCTGCGCAGGTAATCGATCAGCGAGATAGAGTCGATGGGAATGCGGCTGTTGTACATATCGACCATCGCGGTGTAGATGGTCTTATGAATGGGCCGGTAGAAGTCATCGGGCTGCAGCTCGACCTGGGCCTCCTCGACCACCTCGGGCGACAGCAGCATGGCGGCCAGTACATTGGCCTCTGCATCTTGGTTTTGAGGGAGGCCCAACTTGGAGCCACGGTCCTCGACCGTCAGCCCCATCTCCCTTTCGTCATATGCCATGAGCATCCTCATTCATATCGCTTGCGAGCATCCATAGTATCAGCCACGGTCCCAAAACGGGCCGCGCCCCGGCAATCATCACCGAACGAAACGGATGAACGGTCCCGCATTTGGGACTTCACCACAACGCCTGCCATGGCGCTCGCCAAGCGTAGAAAACAAAAGGGCGCCCTGGTCTCCCAGAGCGCCCTTCTTAGAACAAGATTGTTGCGTTGCAGCAAATGCTACTCGGCAGCAGCCTCAGTCTCGACCTCGGCGGTCTCGGCCTCGGCGACCTCAGCGGTCTCCTCAGCCTCAGCCTCGGCAGCGAGCTCCTCGGCGGTAACGCCAACGAGAACGACAACCTCGGCCTTGATCTCGCGGTACAGCGAGATGGCAACGGTGTGGGCACCGGCAACCTTGATGGGCTTACCGAGCTCGACGCGCTTGCGGTCGATGTCCATACCGAGCTGAGCCTTGATGGCGTCAGCGATCATAGCGGCGGTAACGGAGCCAAAGAGGATGCCCTCGTCGCCGACCTTGACGTCAACGGTGACCGTCTTGCCCTCGAAGGCAGCCTTGGTCTCGTTGGCGGTAGCCAGACGGACGGCCTCGCGCTTGGCGATGTTGTTGCGACGCTCGTCAAGCTGCTTGAGGTTGCCCTTGGTGGCGGCAACAGCGAGCTTCTTGGGGAACAGGAAGTTCTCAGCGTAACCCTGAGCGACCTCTACGACGTCACCCTCGCCGCCCTTGCCCTTGATCTCATCGAGAAGAATAACCTTCATGATGCGTCTCCCTTCTTAGCCGCGGTCGCGGTTGCCACGAGAGGAAACCACGGGGACGGTGTACGGCAGGAGAGCCATCTCGCGGGCGCGCTTGATGGCGTTGGCGATGTCATGCTGATGCTGCGTGCAAGCGCCAGTGACGCGACGGGGCTTGATCTTGCCACGGTCGGTCATGTACTTACGGAGAAGCTGAGTGTCCTTATAGTCGATGAACTCAGTGTTCTCCTTGCAGAACTGGCAGTACTTACGACGCGGCTGACGTGCAGAAAAATCATTAGCCATGTCAAAATACCTTTCGTTTGGCAACTTCGGCGAACCGAAGCCGCCTCTCACTCAAAAATAGGTGAACAGCCCTTAAAACGGGATGTCCTCATCGTAGACGTCGACCGCGGGCGGCGTAGCCACCGGTGCGGCAGGACGTGCTGCGGGCGCGGGGGCTGCGGGGGCGTAACCGCCCTGATCGTAGCCACCCTGGCCACCACGGGAGCTCATAAACTCGATCTCATCGACGATGACCTCAAGCTTGCTCCGGCGCTGGCCGTCGCGCTCCCAAGAGCTGTAGCGCAGCTTGCCCTCGATCGCGACCTTGTTTCCCTTTGCCAGGAAACGGCTCACGGCCTCGGCACGCGTGCCGAACATGGTGCAGTCGACAAAGTTGGGATAGTCCTCCCACTCGCCAGTCTGCGGGTTGCGGCGACGATCGTTCACGGCGACGCCAAAGGACAGAACCTGGGTTCCGCCGGCGGTGGCGCGCAGCTCGGGATCACGCGTGAGGTTACCGGTGATGTTCACTCGATTGATGCTCATAACTCACTACTTCCTCTTGGGGCACAAGCCCAGTCCAAAACGACAGTCTTACTCCTGGTCGTCGCGACGGACGATCATGTGGCGGACCACAGCGTCGGTGATGCGCAGGACGCGATCAAGCTCGGCGATCTGGGTAGGATCTGCGTGGAAGTTGATGAGGGTGTAGTCACCATCGGTGAGGTCGTTGATCTCGTAGGCGAGCTTGCGCTTGCCCCACTCGTCAACGGAGTCGACCTTGCCAGCGCCCTCAGCGATCGTGGTATCGATACGCTTCATAACAGCGAGACGAGTCTCGGGGTCGAGCGACGGGTCAACAAAGAACAGCAGTTCATAAGCCTTCATATTGTCACCTCCTCTGGGCAAATGTGGCTTCAGGTCGTGAAGGTGCGCCTGAAGCAGGAAAAGACTTGGTAATAATATCTTTCAACCTCCCAGGCTGCAAGAATATGCAGCTACAACCTCATGACCTCCACATATGTCCATGCTCACACGGCACTTCATGCGTCTTCCAACCAAATGCTGACCAAATGCTTGACGGATCTGTGGACAAGATACGGCGCTGCGGGGACAAACCAAATCAAACCGCAGGTCAGCAATTGCAGGGCTGTGGTCGCGAAATGCATACCAGTGGTTCACAACACCGTTCAAAAATTTTTAAAATTGCCGCCACGTCGTTTATAAATACTCATTTTGAACAATTTGCTGTATGCAGCCATGCTGGTCAGAGCCCGTTTTTGGCCTCCTAGATCCCGTCACGAAGCCAAGCGTTTCAAAAAATGCCAACTTTTCTGTTTGCACTTTGCGATTCCTCGTGTATACTGACTTTCGCATTTAACGGAGAGTTGTCCGAGTGGCCGAAGGAGCACGATTGGAAATCGTGTAGGCGTCAAAAGCGTCTCCAGGGTTCAAATCCCTGACTCTCCGCCAGTTAATTCCAAAGCAGGCCTTCGTGCCTGCTTTGTTTTTACCCCACGCGGAGGGGTGGCAGAGTGGTTGAATGCGGCGGTCTCGAAAACCGTTTGGCCTGTATAAGGTCACGAGGGTTCGAATCCCTCCTCCTCCGCCATTTTGGTTGAGAAAGCTCCCGGGAATGGGAGCTTTTTTGTTATCGAATCCTCTCTCGGCCGCACGCCCCAACCAAACATGTACATCATCCTCCAAAAACGACATTTTTCGACATCTTTGGAGGCTGATGTACATGTTTGCATATCGCACTCGGCGCACGATCGGCCGTTTTGCCAGCATTCGGTATATTCCCTCACTTCAACGGACATAAGGACTGCATATCGGCATAAAGCGAGAGGTCCCCAATGGATACTCCTGTTCTCATTTCGCATAAAACGGCGTGGCTCGTCCATCATGCACCGCGGAACCTGGTTCAAGCCGTCGCACAACGCGACTACCAGATAGGTGTGCGGGGCCTCTCTACCCAGCAACGCATCGCGCGCATTCGGCAGGCACTTACCGACTGCGGCATTCCGTCCGCCATGCTCAAGACTATCGACATCTCCGTAGTATTTGCTTTCGAGCGAATTCGCACCAACGGTGTCACTTGCCACGTTCTCGGCCAATACCTACCCTACGATCACATTGACGAGCTTACGCCCGGCATCTTTATCACCGACGAAGCCCTTACCTTCGTATTCGCTGCCGAGTGGATGGACAGAATCGAATACCTCGAATACGGCTACGAAGTTTGCGGTGACTATCGCATGGGGCTCAATCCCGATGACCCTTACACCGATCAACCAGCTACCGCTTCCAAGAACGAAATTGTCGATCTGCTCGATCGGCACCCCGGCAAACCCGGTGCCACACGCGCCCGACTCGCGCTCAGGCATATCTACGACCACTCAGCCTCACCCATGGAGACCGCATCCGCTATCGCCCTTTCACTCCCGACGAGCGAAGGCGGCGTTGGCATCCGAGGTGTCGAACTCAACAAGCCGCTCGAAACCCCTAAACGACTTTGGCATTGTACCAAAGCTCGAACGCTCAAAATCGACGCTCTTGTTACCTATAAGCGCAGAGAGCTCGGCATCGAATATAAGGGCGGCTTTCACGACGAGGCCGAACGCAAGGGAGTAGATGCGGAGCGAGAGGCCGTACTCGCCCAAATGGGCTATCGCATCGTCACGCTCACCTCAACGCAATTTGCCAGCCAACTCGCTTTCCACCGTGCCATGAACAATATCCGCGAAGCACTCGGCATGCCTCGTTGCGTAGATGCCGAGTATCAGCGAAAGCAAAACGAACTGCACAAGGTGCTTATCCGTAACTGGAAGAGCGATCAAGCCGAAGAGTCGCCTTCTGAGTAACGACGAACCCACTCACCCCGCGCTTCCCCCAAACATGTACACCACCCTCCAAAACCGACATTTTTCGACATCTTTGGAGGCTGATGTACATGTTTGGAACCTATGACCGCGCCCAGTCCCGACCGTTTGCCGAGCAATAGGGTCGCAATCGGCGCCGAACATGTACTATGTACGGGCATTGTTCAAACCCGTAACTCAAAGGACCCCATCTTGCCCGTCGTCGCCGCCATAACCGTTACCTCACATGCCTCGGATGCCATGGTCGCTATCCCCTTTTGGCTCGAGATGTTCGCCGTTGTCGCTGCATCGATCTCGGGCGTGCTGGTTGCGCGCGAGCATAAGCTCGACCTGGTGGGCGCGGTCGCGCTTGCCGTTGTTTGCGGTCTGGGCGGCGGTCTTTTACGCGACATGACGCTGCAAGTGGGCAACGTCTACATCCTCAAACAGCCGATGGCGCTGCCGCTCTCCATCGCAACGGCGGCCATCATCTACATCTTCCCGGCAATCGTCGATAAACCCGAGAAACTCATCCCATTGCTCGACATCATCTCGGTCGGCATCTACGCCGCCACCGGAGCGGACAAAGCACTGGTTTATGGCTTTGCGCCGGCCGTATGCATCATGATGGGCTTCTTCACCGCGGTGGGTGGCGGCATGTTGCGCGACGGCTTTATGGGCGTGGTTCCGGGCATTTTCCAACGTACTAACTTTTATGCCATCGCAGCCATCGCCGGATCGACAAGCTATGTGTGTCTCGTTATGAGCGGCATCATGAGCAATGTCGCCGCACTGGTCGTATGCGTTGCCGTGACCATGGGTCTGCGCTGGCTCTCACTGCGCTTTGACATCAAAAGCCCCACCGAGGAAGACATCGCGCGCTTCTTGCATCGCAAAAAGTAGACAGCACAGCACGACCCTTCGAAATCCAACCGAGAGGTTCTTTTAGAGCGCGCGCACGTTGGGTACCCTGTTAGATATATGCCGAGTATCTAACGAAGGATTCACTATGCCTTGCAACCTAGAACCGTCGACCAAGCGCCGCAAAGCGCTGGGCCGCATCGCCCTTCTATTCGCACTGATTGCGCTTGCGCTGACCGTACTTCCCACGACGTCGTTCGCCGGCACAGACACCGCGGGCAACGTGCTCGCAACCGAAGTTGACTCAAATCCGTCTGGCGTCGACGGCGACCTGTACTGGGCCGGTCAGAGCCTTAATCTAGACGACGCTTCCATCGGCCGCGATATTATCGCGGCAGGCGAGAGCTTGTCGATTCGCGACTGCACCGTAGGCGGAGCCGTTCGCCTGGCGGCGCGTACCATCGATATCTCCAAAACCGCAATCGATGGCAGCGTGACGGTAGCCGGTCAGCATGTCGTGCTCAACACTGGTAGCACCGCCAACTGTTTTTTCGCGATGGGCGAGACGGTTGCCCTGCGCGGCTCCGCCAAGTCGGCAGCACTCGCGGGCAGTACGGTAACCATCGACGGCACCGTCGACGGCGATGTCGAGGTTTGGGCCGATAAGCTCGTCTTGGGCAAGAATGCCCGCATTACCGGCACCGTGAACGCGCACGTCTCCGAGGACCCCGAGCGCGCCGCAGGAGCCGAGGTCGGCGCGCTCAAGATCGACCGCACCGAGAACGAAGATACTTCCACCCTTAACGATATCGTCGGCGGTATCGTGGCCGCAGCCCTGTCGACCTGCTTTATCGCCCTGTTGCTCGAGCTCGTCTTCCCGCGAGCGACCGCCAGCGCCGCCGGTATGCTTCACCAGCGCCCCACGCCCCTGTGGGTGAGCGGTCTTCTGGGTACGGTAGCCATTGTCCCTGCCGTATTGTTGCTGATTATCTCGATTGCCGGCCTGTCGCTTGCCGGAGCCCTCATGTGCGCCGTGATCGGCGTCGCGCTGGTCTCCACCGCCTTTGCGGGCTGCGCGATCGCCCGCATGGTCGGACACAACCAGAACCGCTACGCCATGGCAGCTGTCGGCGGTGTGGCCGCAGGCGCCCTCACAGGACTTCCCCTCATCGGCGACTTCATCAGCGGCGTGGCCTTTGTCTTTATGCTCGGCTACGTTATCCAAATCATCTGGCGCAACGCCCGCCTCAAGCCGCAGCAGGCCGCCAACACGCCAGGACTCCCCACCGCCTAGCCGCAACCACCACAAAAGGGCCAGGCACCTTTGTGGTGGTGCAAAACAACCTGACCCCATTGCACCAAAAAGGGCGCCGACCATTGCGGTCGACGCCCTTTCTTATTGGCGGTTATAAGCCCCAGCGCTTATTTGTTGACCTGACCGGCGCGGACGGCGGCCTTCTTGCGGTCGGTGGCGTTGAGCAGACGCTTGCGCAGGCGGATGTTCTTGGGAGTGATCTCGACCAGCTCGTCATCGGCGATGTACTCCAGCGCCTCCTCCAGCGAGAAGGTGCGGGGCGGCACCAGCTGGACGGAGATATCGGAGGTCGAGGAACGCTGGTTGCCCAGGTTCTTGGTACGGGCGATGTTGACGACCATGTCGCCGGCCTTGCTGCGCTCGCCCACGATCATGCCCTCGTAGCACTCGGTGCCCGGCTCAACGAACAGCTGGCCGCGCTCCTGCAGCGTACCCAGAGCGTAGGCAACGGCCTTCTCGGTGGTCATGGAGATCATGGCGCCGTTCTGGCGGTTGCCGATCTCGCCGGCGTAGGGGCCATACTCCAGGAAGGTGTGGTAGAACACGCCCTCGCCGTGAGTGACGTTCATGATGCGGTTCTTAAGGCCCATGATGCCGCGGGTCGGGATCTTGAACTCAAGATGGGTCACGATGCCCGAGGTGTCCATGCTCGTCATGATGCCACCGGAGGTACCGAAGACCTCAACGACCTTGCCCGAGTACTCGTCCGGGCACTCGACGACGGCCTGCTCGACAGGCTCCAGCTTGTTACCGTTCTCGTCCTTCTTAAACAGAACGCGGGGACGACCGACCTGGAACTCAAAGCCCTCGCGGCGCATGGACTCCATCAGGACGGACAGGTGCAGAATGCCGCGGCCCGAGACCTCGACGCCGCTCTTGTCCTCGAGCTCCTCGATCTTCATGGTCACGTTGTTCTCGGCCTCGTTGAACAGGCGCTCCTTAAGCTGACGGGCGCCCACGATGTCGCCGTCACGGCCGACGAGCGGGGAGGTCGAAGCCTCAAAGACGATGGACAGGGTCGGCGGGTCGATCTCGATGGGCTCGAGCTCGACGGGGTTCTCGGGGTCGGTGTAGACATCGCCGATATCGGTGCGGTCAATACCCACGACGGCGGCGATATCGCCGGCGCCGACTTCCTGGCACTCGGTGCGACCCAGGTAGTCGAAGGTAAAGAGCTGCTTGACGGTAGCGGTGGCGCTAGAACCGTCGTTCTTGACGACCAGGATCTGATCGCCCTGGTGAATGGCGCCGGAGTACACGCGACCGATACCGATGCGGCCAACGAAGTTGGAGTGGTCGATGGTCACGCACTGCATGGCCAGCGGGGCGGTCTCGTCAACCTCGGGCGCGGGCATGTCGTCGATGATCATATCGAGCAGCGGATACATGTCCATGTTGCCGTCGTTGGGGTCAAGGCGGGCAAAGCCATTCATGGCGCTGGCGTAGACCACGTGCTCCATGGCGAACTCAAGCTGGTCGTCGGTGGCGCCCAGGTCGGCCATAAGATCGAGGCAATCGTTGTAGGCCTTCTCGGGGTTGGCGCCCGGACGGTCGATCTTGTTGATGACGATCATGATCTTGAGGCCGGTGTCGATAGCGTGACGCAGCACAAAGCGGGTCTGGGGCATGGGGCCCTCAAAGGCGTCGACCAGCAGCAGGGCGCCGTCGGCCATACGCAGCACGCGCTCGACCTCGCCGCCGAAGTCGGCGTGGCCCGGGGTGTCGATGACGTTGATCTTGACGTCCTTGTACTCGATAGAGATGTTCTTGGCGAGAATCGTGATGCCGCGCTCGCGCTCCTGGTCGTTAGAGTCCAGGACGCGGTCCTCGACCTGCTGGTTGGCACGGAAGGCGTCCGTGGCACGCAGGAGCTTGTCGACCATCGTCGTCTTGCCGTGGTCGACGTGGGCGATGATGGCGATGTTCCTCAGATTGTCTACGCGCATGTAGTTCCCCTATCTTCTATCCATATACAAACGGCACGCGTATGCGGCCCGCCCAGCGATACAACGCTCAGCGGGAATATTGAGCCTTTTACCGAAAACTCGTTTATTTTAGCGATTTTAGATGAGAGGGGTTTCCTCACCTGCAGGTTCAGGGTCGCTCCACATAAAACCATCGCCGGCGCCCATGCCCTCATACAGCACATATGCCGAAAAGCCGCTCTCGAGCGTCGTCTCAAAGAAGCTCACGAGCAGAGCGTCGTGATAGCCGCCGTCAATCTCGACACAGCCGGTATAGCCGATGGCATAGCGAGCGATGCGGCCTAGGCCCTCGTCCTTAAGACCCATCTTGTGCTCGGAGATAAAGTTGGTGGCGGCCTCGAGGCACGCCTCTTCGCCGTCCTCGTCGAGCGCCGCCAGATATCGGTTGGAAGCAGCGTCCTCGATCGCCACGACTACGCCCGGATTCTCGCCGGCGGCAAGGTCGTCCAAGAACGCGCCAATCAGGTCACACACCATGGCGTCGAGCTCGGCGGAGACGTTACCGGCGTCCTGCATATCCTGTGCCATCTCTAGACCTTCCCATCGAATCCGGCGTCGTTACAGTTCTTGTGCCTCGGCAGCGATCTTGGCGGCAGCGTCGCGGGCGCGCGTCATATCCATCGCGCGCTTGTCGAGTACCTTGATCTGGTTGGTCAGCATTACCGCATCGACCACACCCCAGATTACCAAGCCTGTTGAAATCGAAAACCCAAGCGCACCAACTGTACCACGAAGACGAGAACAGATTACCGCGACAAGGGCGGAGATGATAACCATCTTGATATAGGAGCCGCGGCGCTCGCGAAGCGTGCGGGCCTGAGTCACATAGGCGATGCGAGCCGCCTCGGATGCCTCCGAGCGCATCTGGGCTTCACGCGCGATGGCGGCCGCTTCAGCCGATACGCGGGTACCCATCAGCGACCTCTCCGCTCGCGTGCCAGACATTTAGAAATCATCGGGGGAGAGCGTATGGACGAACTCGTCGAACTTCTCGAACTCCTGCTCGTCGTCAACTTCCTCGGCATGGGCAGAAACGGTACCCAGGCGATTCATGATGTCGTCCTCCACGAACATGGGGGCATTACTGCGCACGGCAAGGGCAATGGCGTCACTGGGGCGGGCGTCAATCTTGCGCTCGTCGCCATCGACCAGCACGACAATCGTCGCATAGAACACCGGCGGCTCGGCACGAACGATCTCGATGCGCTCGAGCTTGGCGCCCAGGGCATCGACGGTGTCAAGCAGCAGGTCATGCGTAATCGGGCGCTCGGCGCGACCACTATCGATGCCACGGCTAATGGCCGCGGCCTCAAACGAGCCGGTCTGAATGGAAAGCGAACGCAGGGGCGCCGTCGAATCCGACTTGCCGCAGCGCTCGCGAAGCACGATAAGCGATGGCACGGGACCGGCGGCCATGACGATGGTCTCTATGTCGACACGAACCATGGAACACCTCCGGTACGTAGCGGTTAACACACGGCAGGGTCGCCGCATTGAATAGCTATACTACCCAATCTTTCGCCCAGCACACAAAATCAAAGTAGTTAATTTGGGACGGGGCTATTTTGACTACTTTTAGTTGGATAAGAAAAAAGCCCCGAGGCAATGCCCCAGGGCTCTTAACGCTTTGATGGTGGACCTGACAAGATTCGAACTTGTGACCTCCCGGTTATCAGCCGGACGCTCTAACCAACTGAGCTACAGGTCCATCATGGTGGAGGTTAGGGGGATCGAACCCCTGACCTCAGGCTTGCAAAGCCCGCGCTCTCCCAGCTGAGCTAAACCCCCACGGAGAAAGTAATAAACACCCCAGCGGCGACTCGGCTCTCGCTGGGGTGTTTATTGCGAAAGAAAGTGGTGGACCTGACAAGATTCGAACTTGTGACCTCCCGGTTATCAGCCGGACGCTCTAACCAACTGAGCTACAGGTCCATCGCGCAAGGGATATATTAGACGAGTCGTTACGCGCGCGTCAACAACTTTTTTGAAAAACTTTGAAGGGTGTCGGCCCCGGCTGCCCGGCGGCATGCGAAGTCGCCTGCTCGGACAGTCCTGCTCGCACGGAGAGCACATTAAGTGCTCTCCGGCTCGTGCGGAACTCGCGATCGACTTCGCAT
>JAXKGF010000033.1:0-40115 GCA_036550515.1 Collinsella sp. | reverse complement strand
TGTTAGCGTCGGATTATTTTAGCCAAATATAGTCGGCCGAGATTGACCAATCCCGGCCGACCCATTTTAGCCAACACGCCCGCATCTATGACTTTCCTATCGCATTCCTACATCCCCTCGGGCTGGATCCCCCTCACCTTCACCGCCTGGGGGACGGCCTCCACCGAGTAGGTGTCAAGCCCCCTGCCGCGGTAGCTCGGGCCCCGCATCACGAACACCGACGCCTTGTCGAACAGCCTGTCGAGGGCGCAGAGGAGCGTGTCGTCGCCCGTGAAGAACTCATCCCACCCGCTCGGGGCGATGTTACTCGTAAGGACCATCGCGTTCGGCCCCTCCTTCTCGTAGCGCCTGTCGACGACATCGAAGAACAGGTCGGTGCACGGCCTGTCGTAGACGCATCTTCCCACCTCGTCAACGATGAGGCACGACGGCTTGACGAGCGAGGAGACGACCCGCGAGGTGTTTCCCCGCTGGACGGCCTTCTGGAACCTGTCCCTGAGCTCGGTCGCCTTTATGTAGTAGGTCTTGAGCCCCCGCATGCAGCACTCGCGCCCGTAGGCCTGCGCGAGGTGCGTCTTCCCTATGCCGCCGGGCCCGACGAAGGCGACGTTGCGGTGCGCGTAGAGGTCGGCCAGCGACGGGAGCTTGCCCAGCGCGGCCGCGTCCCGGCCCTGGATCCTGGAGAAGTCGAAACCCTCGAAGGTCTTGGGCTCGCGCCTGGGCAGCCTGCTCAGCCTCAGCAGCGTCTCGATGGAGGCGAGCCTCCTCCTCTCCGCAAGGTAGGAGAAGGTGGCTGCCACGGCGGCCATCTCCCCGTCGCCGAGGTCGAGGTCCGAGGCGAGGGTCGCGAGCTCCTCCGCCCCGACGGCGATCCCGAGCCTCGACGCGGCGTCGCTCGCGAGCTCGTAGGGGCTCGCCCCCGCGCCCGCCATCATTCGGCCCTCCCGAAGTCGAACCTCTCGAAACCGGGCTTCGCCCGGGGCGGGGCGATCTGCTCGACCACGGTCCCGACCGGCTGGGTCGGCAGCTCCTCGGGCTGCGCCGGCGATGTCTCCCACTGGCCCTCGCACCAGCTGTCGGCGCCGGCGCCGACAGCATGGGCGACGAGCTCGCGGGAGAGGTCGTCGCTGTATATGTGCACCACGCGCCCCTCCCGGCTCACCCTGCACTCGCGGCGGCCGTACCAGTAGGGCACGCCGTAGCGGTGCCCCTCGAAGCTCACGAAGCCGTCGAAGGAGATCTTCCGGCGCGGGCACAGGTACCGCTCGACCTCGGCCGTGACCTCGAGCGGCCTGGTGTTCGCCGAGCACGCCGCCTCGTGCTCGCGCATCGGGACGCATGCCGCCGCGCGCCGCCAGCGACCTCCCTGCTCGGCGCACCAGAGGGCGGCCTCCCGGTTGAGGGCGTCAAGGTCGGTGAAGGACCTTCCCGCGAGGAAGTTCCCCTTCACGAAGCGGACGAGCCTCTCCACCTTGCCCTTCGTATAGGGGTGGCGCGGCCTGCACAGCCTGGTGCGGAAGCCGACGACGCCCATGAACTCGGCGTAGTCGGCCTGCCAGACGGGCCGGCCGTCGGCATCGCGGCGGACGACCACGCTCTTCATGTTGTCGGTGAGCACGGTCGCGGGCACGCCCAGCGCCGAGAACGCGTGCAGCATCCCGATGAGGAGGTTCTCCTGGCGCGCGTTCGGGAAGAACTCGACGTGGGCGCTCCCGCAATGGTGGCAGACCATGGCGAAGCAGGCGATCCGCGCCCGCTCGCCGCCGGGGCGCTCGACCGCGACGAAGCCCCAGTCCATCTGGTAGGCCTCTCCGGGCGCCGTCCTGAAGCGCTGCCCGCGGCAGCCCTGCGGGGCCGCCTGCCGCCTCTTCGCGGGCACGAGGTCCCGGTGCGCGGCGATATAGGTCTTCACCGTGGTGAGGCCGCCGGCGTAGCCCTGGCCGAGCAGCCGCTCGAATATCACCTGCGAGTTGGTGACGCCCTTCCGCAGGAGGTCGTCCACCAGGCCGGTGTGGCCGGCGAGCACGCCCGGCGCGGCCCTCCTCCCGCTGTTCCCGTGGGGCAGGACCCTGAACCCGTGTGCCCTGACCGTCCTCGCACGGGAGCGGGTGAGCCCCGTCCTCCTGCAGAACTCCGCGAGGTTGCATGCCTGCGGGTCGAACCCGTCGCCCTCCTCCGCGGCCATCTCCCGGAGCGCCGCGTCTATAATCTCCTGTAGGTCATCGTGTCTCTCGTTCACCTCAATGGTCCTCCTAACGCCGGCGTGTTGGCACCACCAGCGTAGTGGCGGCGGGGAGGCACGGTGGCCATTATTCGGTGACCGGGATTGGTCAAAATAGTTTGACTATTAGCGGCTAAAATCGCCCGGCGCTAACATTACTAAAGCAAATGAAATCTTAACGTTGCTGACTAATGACAAAAACGTCCTTCTTGCGGGGGCTCCTGCAACTGGAAAAACAACGCTTCTAAATATGGTCGCACAGCTATTTATTGAACGGGGCGAGACCGTCGTCGATCCGTACGGCGTGGCTGCTTTTCCGGAGGGAGAATTGTCTGACGAAACCGCCTTTCCGGGCGGCTCGTGCAAACATAGGCGTGTATTCAGAACCACGTTCCATCAGGGCACTAAGTATCGAGATTTTGTTCGTGGACTTATACCTGTTCCTGGAGCCGATTCTGTTAGGTTTGAGGTTTCCGAAGGCCTTCTTTGGAATGCCGCGGAATATGCAAGGCAGCTCGATCATGCCGCACTGGTGATCATCGATGAGATAAACCGCGGGCCTGCCGTTAGTATCTTTGGCGACATGATCTCTGCATTTGAAGCCGACAAACGCCTTGGCGATAATGGCGAGATTATTCCAGGTAAAACTGTGACGGTTCAGGTCCTCGACGATGATGCTAAGCTGGTAGATTACCAGCTTCCTAGCAGGCTGTATATTCTCGCTGCCATGAACCAAGCTGACTCTTCAGTCGAGCCAATGGATGCTGCGTTTATGCGAAGGTGGAAGCGAGCGAAAATATATCCTTCAATTGCGAGCCTTTTCCTTTACTTCGGAATCGAAGGTGCGTCTTCTGAGCATCCGTCCGTTCCAGTTGCTGCTGAGGATGTGTACAGGCTTGCCGCCGATGCACTTACTGCCATAAATTATAAAATTCGATTGGGTAGGGGCGAAGACTATCAAATCGGGCAAGGTGTCTTTATGAAGTTGCCGAAAGAGCGTCTGCCCAGGGATCTTGAAGGTGCTCTTCAGTATATTGCTGACTGTTGGCCCGTAATTGATGCTCATGTTGAGGAAGTGTTCTTTAGCGATAAAGAGGCTATAGCCGATGTACTTAACGCGAGAGAAGGTTCTTTCTTTTCGGTGTCCACCTTGACTTTTGCTGGACGACAAGTAACGGCCATAGAACAGCCGGCTATCAATGCTAAGAATGTCTACCCCATGCTCTTGTCTTTAGTGGAGAAGTAGTTGGAACGCATCGTCTTGATCGAAGGGCAGTTTTATTCCGAACCGATTCCCCTGCTTGCTCAAAGGCTCGGCTTGGATAGATATTCGCTTGTGGAAAGCCTTTATAGGGTCGATGACTATCTAAATCATCGTCTGTCTGTGTCTGGGACTCTTCGCCTAGATCGTCAACACTTCTCTTTTTCGCGGATTGCAGGCATTTTTCGCGTCAACGATTGTCTGGAGATTGAGGTGGTTCCGAAATTTCTAACTGGAAGCGAAGCATGGCGGGCTGATTTTTTGCTTTTGCTGACGCGCACTCGCTGGGGCGTAACTACTGGGCAACAAATGGTTGGAGTGGCAGCAAGTCGCGAGCATGGGATAAGCGATACGCTTGCCATGGTTTTTCTGGCCATGTTCGACGAAGTCTGCCATGTGCCCGTTCGCTCCTACCAAAGGCGGGTCATTCATAGCTTCCAGGTAATAGGAGACTTGGATGAAGAATCTATTGTGATGCCTGAATTGGACGGCTTTTCACAAGGGATTACTGAGTTTTCCAGATGTAATGAGTTTAATGCCGTTATCTCGCATGCGGCGCAGGTCCTGATGTCGGCTACAATAGATTTTAGCCTGCGAGCTAGGCTTCAGAGGGTCATTTCGTTTCTGGGGCCTCAGAGGGGTTTGACGTCTTATCGCCCAAAAAGGGTTCCCTCAAGGTTTGCGAACTGGACTGAAATCTACGATTTGAGTACGGACATATTGGATGGCTATGGAATTGATTATTTGAATCAAGGTGGCTTGCAAAGTCCGGGCTTCGTAGTAAGAACTTCCGATGCGTGGGAAGAATATATTAGGCAGGCTTTAGTCCTTGGCATGAAAGGTTGCGTTGTCTCCTTTCAGGAGAAACATCGTTTTGCTAAGAGAGACCATTCCTTTGTTCAAGTTAGGCCAGACTATGTTGTTCGCGCCGACGATGGGCGGGCGGTTTTGGTCGATGCAAAATACAAATATTCAGACGCTAAAGCAAAGACGATAAGCAACGCAGATATCTACGAAGGATGGGCGTTCATGAAAGCGACCGGAATACCAAGGCTTATTTTGCTCTATCCCTATGCCGACGGAGACATGGAAGAGAAGTTCGAGCTATTTCAAAGCGTCGCCGATGAGGAGAATGAGATATTTGGAATACGCGTTAACCCCCAGATCCGTAAGTCTTCTGGGCCTACCGTTTTCGCTGATGAACTGGCTTATTACATATCGTCATTCATGTTGCCATGCGATGTGCGCTAAGCTACGGGGCATATTATGGTCGACCAGCAGTTGATGCCCCTCTTTTCTGCTCACTCGCGCTTCGAGCTGTTGTGGTCTGGAGTCCAGTTTCCCTATGCACATTCGTGCCATTGGACCATGCCATATTGAATCGGTTATGAGACATCCCACGGCGAATCATATAGATGGCTTTATCGCAATGGCCAGAACCACACTTGATTCGTTAATGACATACCTTGCTATGGTGAAGCGGCCGTTGGGCGGTTGACGGCGGAGCTGAAAGTGGAGAAATAAGACTGGTACATGCTGTTCGCCGTATTTAAGCGAAGTCTAATTATAAGGCGGGAATGAATCGCGTCCGGCTGTTCATCGGGCGGCGAAAAGGCGTCCGCCCAAATAAATGAACTTCGCCGGCACTTGTGCATGTCAAAAGGCATACACAAGTGCCGGCCTTTTGACATCGTGCGGTTTGAGCGGCGGTGTGCTACGGCTGCACGCCGCCTGCGTCTACCTACACCTCCGCGATCCCGCGCGCGGCACTCAGTAGTTCGTACTCCCTCTGGCTCCACTGGCGCAGCTCGGCAGCCTTGACGGCGTCGCGGCACAGGTCCAGAAATACATCGACTCCCTCGCAGAAGCACTCGCGGGCAAAGGCGCCCGATCCGTCCGCAACGCAAACGCCGTCGGCGAAGAGCATCCAGCTGGACGGCTCGCGTGAGTCATCTCCGATCAGTTTGATCTGCAGCACGTGCGGGTCACCAGCAGCGCAGAGCTCTTCCTCGAGCTTCTGTATCGTAAAGCGCATCTGGTGGGAGACGCTGCTCTTGACCATGGCCGAGGCGTAGCCATTTGGCTTATCCAGAAGATGCATGTGATTCGGTTTGACGACCAGGTTGTGGAAGTTGCGCTCGCTGCGCACGGAGAAATTGTCCATACGGACTCCTTTCATCGATGTTGGCAGGGCCACCGCGCCTCTTGGCCGGTTGGCGTCGGGATCGTGGAGCCAACTCTCTACCCCGACTCTGGATAAAACGCGCCCGCTTCTTGCAGGCACGATGGGGTCTATCAACGTGTACGGACAGAAATCAAGCGCCGCCTGCGAAATGACGCGTGAACGGCGTTGGTTCCCAAGTGATTATTCGGCTCTCATTCGGAAAAGTGTCGAAATCAGCCGTGTAAAAGTACGGAAAAGTGTCGAAATAGGCACCTTAAAACTTCGGAAAAGTGTCAAATTCGATAGGAAAATAATCCGGAAAAGTGTAGCTGGATGCCAAAACAGCACTTAGAAGCTGGTGCTGGATGCGGGATCCTGCGGCCGCCTTCAGCCCTCGCTACTCGTCGTCCTCGTCGTTGGGATCGCCCTTGAGGGTGTTGATGTCCAGGTACTGGTTATCGTCCTCTTTTTGCTGCGTTGCCGATTCGGACGCGGTGGGGCCGCGGAACAGCTGGAATCCCTCAAACGCAATTACGCCGAGCAGAGCGATGATGATGGCGATAAAGATAACCTTTGCCGCCTGCGAAAACTCCGAAAAGCGCGGCGGTTCTTCTTCGGTGTGGTAATCGGTAGCGCGCTTATCGTCGGTGCCGTGGGTATACGACGATGCCGAGGCTGCCTTTACGCTCGCTTGGTTGTAATCGGGAACGAGCGTGGCGGCAAACGGATCGCGAGAATAGCCGCTCGACGTTTGGCCGTAATCCTCGGTTTCGATGCGGCCGGCGCGAGGTTGTTCGTTCGGGCGGTTGGCGTATGCTGCGGTGCTGTCGTATGCGGAGTCGCGTTTCTCGGCAGCCGCAAACAGGGGGTTTACCGGAATGTTGAGCGCCGGCATGCCGCCCGAGGTCTCGTCCAGATCTGCCGCTGCCCAGGAATCAAAGGCAAACTGGCGGTTGGAAAGATCATCCAGGTCCATGACGGGCGGCTCGAGCTCGGGCTCGGGAGCCGTGTATGCCGACTGCTGCGGGGCAGCGTAGCGAATCGTGCTGTCTGCCGTGGGGCGCTGTGTCGCTGCAGCGAGAAACGCCGCCGTCTCGGACGGATCGCTAGCAGGACGGGGTGCAGGGGCGGCTTTACGCGTCGTCTGCACGATGGGGCGGGTGGCAAAGTCGTTCGCGGGCACGGATGCCGGCGCGGGCGTGGCGGAAGGTGCGGGCTTTGCACTTGTCGGGCGAACCCCGCCGCCCATGAGTTCCTCGGCGGTCCAAGGGCGGTCGCTCATCACGTCGTCGAGGCTCAGCGCAAACAGATCGTCTTCGCCCTCGTCAAACGCGCGTTTCGCATGCCTGGCGCCAGAAACGGTGCCTCCGCGGCAGTTGCGTGATGCGTTGCTCGACCCCATCTTGTTCCATCCTTTCGAAATGCTCACATTCATCGATTATATGGAACTTGCCTAGCGGCCGACTCTCGGATTCGTGCATTCCAGAACTCGCGCCCAAAAGGGGAGGGGCGATCCGGCCGAGTTGCCTACTTGTCGCCGGCGGCAGCCTTTGCCTCGTTAAGGTAGCTATAGAAGCTGTACTTGGAGATGCCAAAGAACTCGCAGGCACGCTCGCTCGACTTGGAGATGAGGAAGGCGCCGCGACGGTCGAGGTATCCGATAGCGCGAATGCGCTCGTCCTTGGTCATGAGGGCGGCGGGCTTGCCCACGTACTGCTCGCACTCGCGCAGCAGATCCTCGAGCAGGTCGCCGATGTTTTTGGTGATGGGCTCGGGCTCGGTGTATCCCTTGTCGCCTGTGCCGGTGAGCGCGTCGAGCGAACGCTCAAAAGCCTTCATGAGCGTAATGTCAAAGTTAATGCCCAAAATGCCGACGGGTTTGCCCTCATCGTTGCGGATAAAGATCGTCGAGGACTTGAGCAGCTTGCCATCGGCGGTTTTGGTGAGGTATGGCTCGCGGTCGTGCACGTCGGTGGTGCCATCGTGCATGGATTCAAGCACAATATGGCTGGGGCCGTCACCCAGTTTGCGCCCACTGACGTGGCCGTTTTCAATCACTACGATGGAGTGGTCCACGTCCTCGGTCTCCAGATTGTGGACGACGATTTCGCAGTTGGGGCCAAACTGGAGCGCCAGGCCGTGTGCAAGACGCTTGTAAAACTCAATCTGTGCGGGGGTCATGGGTGCCTTCCTAAAAATTAGTTTGGGCACACTTTGCCATAAACCACACCTGTTCGCAAATAACGAAAGTGTCGCTGCGTTATGTAACCGTTCGGCGGCGAAAAAGTACCGATTACGGCAACAAACAATTTGTTAGGTTTAGCAATCAAAAAGTGTGATAGAACATTGCTAACAAACTTTTTGTTTGGCATCCACATAAAAGTTCAGTCGCATGAATGGGAATGGGCTGAAACGCGTATGCGGGGGCCGGCAAGAGAGGACTTAAGGAGTTCACCGTATGGCCGATAAGATCCAGTGGGCGGGCAACACGATGCCCAAGAGCGATGACAAGCATTTGGGAATCATGAGCCTCGACCACGTGAAGAAGGCCCGCGCCTTCCACCAGTCGTTCCCTCAATATACCGTCACTCCGCTTGCCCGCCTGGATGGCCAGGCCGCGCGCCTGGGCCTGTCCAACCTGTGCGTTAAGGACGAGAGCTATCGCTTTGGCCTCAACGCCTTTAAGGTCCTGGGCGGTTCGTTTGCCATGGCCAATTACATTGCCGACGAGACCGGCAAGGACGTTGCCGAGTGCACCTTCGATTATCTGACCTCCGATCAGCTTGCCAAGGACTTTGGCCAGGCCACCTTCTTTACCGCCACCGACGGCAACCATGGCCGCGGCGTGGCATGGGCTGCCAACAAGCTGGGCCAGAAGGCCGTCGTGCACATGCCCAAGGGTTCCACCAAGCCCCGCTTTGATAACATCGCCGCCGAGGGCGCAACGGTGACCATCGAAGAGGTCAACTACGACGAGTGCGTGCGCATGGCCGCCGCCGAGGCCGATGCCTGCGAGCGCGGCGTTATCGTTCAGGACACCGCCTGGGAGGGCTACGAGAAGATCCCGTCCTGGATCATGGAGGGCTACGGCACCATGGCTTCCGAGGCTGCCGAGCAGCTGCGCGAGATGGCCATCAACCGCCCGACGCACGTCTTTGTCCAGGCTGGCGTGGGCTCGCTGGCCGGCGCCGTGGTGGGCTACTTTACCAATCTGTATCCCGATAACCCGCCCACCTTTGTCGTGGTCGAGTGCGCTCCGGCCGCCTGCCTGTACAAGGGCGCTGCCGCCGGCGACGGCGACCCGCGCATCGTGGACGGCGACATGCCCTCCATCATGGCCGGCCTGTGCTGCGGCGAGCCCAACATCCTGGGCTGGGATATCCTGCGCAACCACGCTACCGCCTTCGTGTCCTGCCCCGACTGGGTCACCGCTCGCGGCATGCGCACCCTGGGCGCTCCCGAGAAGGGCGACCCGCGCGTCATCTCCGGCGAGTCCGGCGCGGTGACCACCGGCCTGGTCGAGACCCTCATGCTCGATCCCGAGTACGCCGAGCTCAAAGAGCTCATCGGCCTGGACAAGACGAGCTCCGTGCTTTGCTTCTCCACGGAAGGTGACACGGATCCGGATCAGTACCGTCGCATCGTCTGGGAGGGCGAGTATCCGACCTGCTAGCAGACTGACCTGTCCGGAGGCAGCCGGAGGACTTTACTCCCTGCTCGGACAGTCCTGCTCGCACGGAGAGCACATTAAGTGCTCTCCGGCTCGTGCGGAACTCGCGACGGAGCAAAGTCCTCCGTCCGCCTCCTACGTTTACTTGCTTGCCGGGTACTCGACCTCACACTGCTTGGCACAAGTGATCTATCTGAAATATCTACCTGTAGGTAAACCCTTGTAGAAAGGTTGACTGTTATGACTAAGGAACTCGATTTCGAGGCAATTAAAAACGCTGCAGAGTCCCATCGTGCTGATATGACGCGTTTTCTTCGCGCAATGATTAGCCATCCCTCTGAGTCTTGCGAGGAGGGTGAGGTTGTCGCTTGCATCAAGGCCGAGATGGAGAGCCTTGGCTATGACGAGGTCAAGGTCGACGGCCTGGGCAACGTCATGGGCTTTATGGGCGAGGGCGACAAGATTATCGCCATCGACTCCCACATCGACACCGTCGGCATCGGCAACATCGAGAACTGGGACACCGATCCCTATGAGGGCTACGAGACCGACGAGATCATCTACGGCCGCGGCGGCTCCGACCAGGAGGGTGGCATGGCTTCTGCTACCTACGCTGCCAAGATGATGAAGGACATGGGCCTCATCCCCGAGGGCTACAAGATCATGGTCGTCGGCACCGTCCAGGAAGAGGACTGCGACGGCATGTGCTGGCAGTACATCTACAACAAGGACGGCATTAAGCCCGAGTTCGTCATTTCCACCGAGCCCACCGACGGCGGCATCTATCGCGGTCACCGCGGCCGCATGGAGATCCGCGTCGACGTTCACGGCACCTCCTGCCACGGCTCCGCTCCCGACCGCGGCGACAATGCCATCTACAAGATGGCCGACATCATCGCCGACGTCCGCGCTCTCAACAACAACGGCTGCGACGAGTCGACCGACATCAAGGGCCTCGTCAAGATGCTCGACCCCAAGTACAACCCCGAGCACTTCGAGGACGCCCGCTTCCTGGGTCGCGGCACCTGCACCGTCAGCCAGATCTTCTACACCAGCCCCAGCCGCTGCGCTGTCGCTGACTCCTGCGCCATCTCCATCGACCGTCGCATGACCGCTGGTGAGACCTGGGAGTCCTGCCTGGACGAGATCCGTAACCTGCCGGCCGCCAAGAAGTACGGCGACGACGTGAAGGTCTCCATGTACATGTACGACCGTCCGTCCTGGACCGGCGAGGTCTACGAGACCGAGGCTTACTTCCCCACGTGGATCAACAAGGAGACCGCTCCGCACGTCAAGGCCCTCGTCGACGCCCACAAGGCCATGTTCGGTGACGAGCGCATCGGCTGCGAGCCCAGCATGGACAAGCGCACCGGTCGTCCGCTGTGCGACAAGTGGACCTTCTCCACGAACTGCGTTTCCATCCAGGGCCGCTATGGCATCCCCTGCGTCGGCTTTGGCCCGGGTGCCGAGTCTCAGGCTCACGCTCCCAACGAGGTCACCTACAAGGACGACCTGGTCACCGCTGCCGCCATGTATGTGGCTGCCCTGAACCTCTACGATCCGAGCCAGGCCGATGGCGATGCCACCGTGTTCCGCGCCGGTCTGACCAACAACAAGATCGACTAGTCCCATTCCTCGATCTTGTTGAGCCGGGGACAGTTTATGCCCCCGGCACCTCCTGTTGACTTGGGGCCCGCGGTCGTTATCTCCCATGCTTCCTCGACGGTAGCGGGTCCTCGTCATAGCGCTCTGCATGTTCTAGCCACACGCGCATGCCGGAGCACATCTACTCGTTGCGATCGTTTCACCTTTAGAAAGGACATTTACATGGACGCCAAGTTTACCGAGCTCGTCGAGCAGCTGAACGGCCTCGATTTTAAGGGTATGTACGGCAGCGACTTCCTGCACACCTGGGATAAGACCACCGATGAGCTCAAGGCGCTCTACATCGTCGCCGACGCTCTGCGCGAGCTGCGCGAGAACAACGTTTCGTCCAAGATCTTCGATTCGGGCCTGGCCGTCTCGCTGTTCCGCGACAACTCCACCCGTACGCGCTTCTCCTTCTCTAAGGCCGCCAACCTGCTCGGCCTTGAGCTGCAGGACCTGGACGAGAAGAAGTCCCAGATCGCTCACGGCGAGACCGTCCGCGAGACCGCTACCATGATCTCCTTTATGGCCGACGTCATCGGCATCCGCGACGACATGTACATCGGCAAGGGCGACGCCTACATGGCCGAGGTCTCTGAGTCTGTCCAGCAGGCCTACGAGGACGGCGTTCTGGATCACCGTCCCACGCTCATCTCCCTGCAGTCCGACTCCGACCACCCGACGCAGTCCTCTGCCGACATGCTCTACCTCATCAACGAGTTTGGCGGTCTTGAGAACCTCAAGGGCAAGAAGGTTGCCGTCACCTGGGCCTATTCGCCCTCTTACGGCAAGCCGCTGTCCTGCCCGCAGTCGCTGATCAGCCTGCTGCCCCGCTTTGGCATGGACGTCACCCTGGCTCACCCCGAGGGCTACGACCTCATGCCCGAGGTCGTCGAGCGCGCTAAGACCTATGCCGCCGAGTCCGGCACCACCTTTAAGCAGGTCAACACCATGGCCGAGGCCTTCGAGGGCGCCGACATCGTGATCCCCAAGAGCTGGGCTCCGTTTGCCGCCATGGAGAAGCGCACCAACCTGTACGCCGAGGGCGACGACGCCGGCATCGCAGCGCTCGAGAAGGAGCTGCTCGCCCAGAACGCCACCCATCAGGACTGGTGCTCCACGACCGAGCTCATGGAGAAGACTGCCAACGGCCAGGACACCATCTTTATGCACCCGCTGCCCGCCGACATCTCCGGCGTCTCCTGCGAGCACGGCGAGGTCAACGCCGACGTCTTCGACATGCACCGCGTGGGCATGTACAAGGAGGCCAGCTACAAGCCGTACGCCATCGCAGCCATGATGTTCCTGCAGAAGGTTGCCGATCCCGCCGCTACCCTCAAGGCCCTCGACGAGCGCAACACCGCCCGTTGGTTCCAGGCCTAAAGCTGGGCTGAGAAATGGCTAAGCGTATTGTTGTCGCCTTGGGCGGAAACGCCCTCGGCGCCAACCTTCCCGAGCAGATGGAAGCCGTCAAGACGACTTCTAAGGCTATCGTCGACCTGATTGAGGAAGGCAACGAGGTCGTCGTCGTGCATGGCAACGGCCCCCAGGTGGGCATGATCGCCAACGCGATGGCCGAGCTCACGCGTTCTAACCCTCAGAAGTACATTCCCTGCCCGCTGTCCGTTTGCGGCGCCATGAGCCAGGGCTACATTGGCTATGACCTGCAAAATGCGCTGCGCGAGGAAATGCTCGACCGCAATATCGACAAGGGTGTCGCCACCGTGCTCACCCAGGTCGAGGTTGCGGCAGACGACCCGGCCTTTGCCGACCCGGTCAAGCCGATTGGTCCGTGGATGAGCGAGGCCGAGGCCAAGGAGTTGGAGGCCGATCGCGGCTATCAGTTCATCCACGACGAGAAGCAGGGCTTCCGTCGCGTGGTTGCCTCTCCCAAGCCCGTGAACATCGTCGAGCTCGACACCATCAAGTCGCTCGTTGAGTCCAACCATGTGGTGATCTCTTGCGGCGGCGGTGGCATTCCCGTCACCAAGGCCCAGGGCAACCACCTTAAGGGCGCTGCCGCCGTCATCGATAAGGACTTTGCGGCCGAGAAGCTCGCCGAGCAGCTCGATGCCGATGCCCTGGTTATCCTGACGGCCGTGGAGAAGGTTGCCATTGGCTTTGGCACCGACCACGAGCAGTGGCTCGACACGCTGACCGCGGCTGACGTAAAGCGTCTGTCCGAGGCCAACGAGTTCGGTCGCGGCTCCATGCTGCCCAAGGTCCAGGCAGCCTCGACATTTGCCGAGAGCAAGCCGGGCCGCACGGCGCTCATCACGCTGCTCGAGAAGGCGCGCGATGGCCTTGCCGGCAAGACCGGTACCACGTTTACCGGCGACGCTGAGTAGGCATATCTGCACCATTGAGGAGGGTGCCCTGCGTCGCGGGGTGCCCTCCTTTGTGCTATGGGGAGCCAAGGGGCGTTCGCTGGAAAACGAGTGCGTGCCTGTTCCGACGGAGTGCGAGCTTGCTATGGTGGGTATAGCAACTATGGTGTCCAAGGCAGCCAGGGGAGGTTTGCGGAGATGAAACTCGGTTGCGTGATTATGGCCTCGGGCGAGGGCAAGCGGTTTGGCTCAAACAAGATGCTTGCCGATATCTATGGCGAGCCGCTGATTGCCCGGACCATCGATTCGGTTCCCCGGAGCTTTGACGTCGTGGTTTCGACGCGTTGGCCCGAGGTCGCCCGGATTTGCGAGGACAAGCATTGCCCGTGCGTGCTGCACGAGGGCGAGCTGCGCAGCGAAAGCGTCCGTGCGGGCCTTTCGTGGGGAGTTGAACGCAACTGGAAAGGTTGCCTCTTTTTGCCGGGCGACCAGCCGCTTGTGAGTGCGGATTCTTTTGAGGCCATGGTTCGCGCGTTTGACGAGCGTGGCCGCAAGCGTCCGGTACGTCTTGCGTGCAACGGTGAGCCTTCGAGCCCCGTGCTCTTTCCGGCGGAACTGTTCGATGCGCTTATGTGTCTTGAGGGCAAGGACGGCGGCGGTTCGATCCTCAAAGGCCGTACCGATGTGGTGCTGGTCGAGGCGCGTGCCTACGAGCTGTGGGACGTCGACACCGCCAAGGGACAGCGACGCATAACGGAGCATATCGCCGCCTGCTCGTATTTTGATCGCGTGGCCAACAGCATCAATCAATAAGGAGCAATTATGATCATCATCAAAAACGGCGCGCTCGTGACGCCACAGGGGCTTCGCCGCGCCGATCTTGCCATGGATGGCGATAAGATCGCACGGATCGCCGCGGCGATCGAGCCGGCCGAGGGCGATACCGTCGAGGATGCCGCGGGCTGCTGGGTGTTTCCCGGCTTTATCGACGGCCACACGCACATGCAGTGCTGGACCGGCATGGATTGGACAGCGGATAGCTTTGAGACCGGTACGCGCGCGGCTGCCTGCGGCGGCACGACGACCATTGTGGACTACGCGACGGCCGATCGCGGCGTGACCATGCCCGATGCCTTGGCCGAGTGGCATCATCGCGCCGAGGGAACCTGTACGGCCAACTACGCCTTTCATATGGCACTCGCCGAGTGGAACGAGCGCAACCGCGCCGACCTTTTAGCCATGCGCGAGGCGGGCGTATCGTCGTTCAAGACTTACTTTGCCTACGATCATTTGCGCCTGGACGATGCCGAGACGCTCGAGGTGCTCGAGGAGCTCAAGCGTATTGGTGGCATACTGTGCGTGCATTGCGAGAACGGTACGCTGGTGAATGAGCTGCAGAAGCGCGTGTTTGAGCAGGGTATCCACGGGCCCGAGGGCCATGCGCTCAGCCGTCCGGATGTGTGCGAGGCCGAGGCAGTGAGCCGTCTGCTGTATCTGGCGCACCTGGCCGGCGACGCACCGGTCAACGTGGTTCACCTTTCGACCAAGCTGGGGCTCGAGGCCATCCGTGCCGCCAAGGCGCGCGGGCAGAAGAATATCTATGTTGAGACCTGCCCTCAGTATCTGATGCTCGACGATACCTGCTACTTGGAGCAGGGCGAGGACGGCTTTGCGGGTGCCAAGTATGTGATGAGTCCGCCGCTGCGCCATGCGGGTGACCGTGCGGCCCTGCGCGAGGCGCTTGTGGCCGGCGAGATCGATACGATTGCGACCGACCACTGCAGCTTTAACCTGCACGGGCAAAAGGACCGCGGGCGCGACGACTTCCGCGCGATTCCCAACGGCGGGCCCGGTGTGGAGCATCGTCCCGTCGCGATTGCCACGAGCTTTGAGGGGCAGCTGGGCCCCGAGGACCTCTGCCGCCTGATGAGCGAGAACCCGGCGCGCGTCTTTGGCATGTATCCGCGCAAGGGCTGTCTTGCCGAGGGTGCCGATGCCGACGTGTGCGTGTGGGATCCCCAGGCACGCTGGACGATCAGCGCCGCGACGCAGCATCAGGCCGTGGACTACACGCCGTTCGAGGGTTTTGAGGCACACGGCCGCGCCAAGGCTGTGTTTGTGAACGGCGTGCTGGCTGCGCGCGACGGCGAGCCCACCGGAGCCCAACCCGGCCGCTACGTGCCCCGCTAGCAGGAAGATCACCGGATTCCCCTCCGCAGTTGCGGTGGAATAGTTCCTGTTTAGCCGCCAAATAGGCCGTTTTAGGAACTATTTCACCGCAACTTATAGGTCTGCTGGGGCAGCGCCGGCTATTTGAGGCTGGTGGCGACGATGGGGCGGTCGAGAGCTGCCTCGAAGCGGTCGACCATCGTGGGGTCGGCAAGCGTGTCGACTTGGTTGAGCATGACGCGGACATTGTTGAGGCTCAGCATCCGCAGCTCGGCATTGAGCACCTGGGCGACGCGCTCTGGGGTGGCAGTGTCGGTGGACTCGCAGCCGCAGCGCTCGCAGAAGAGCTCGGGGCGGTGGACGGCTTCGTTGATGGGCTTGCCGAGCCCCAAGGCGCCGACGATCCAGACAACGTTTGCCGTGGCGGCGGGAATTACCGGCTCCCAGGCGGCATGCGCTTTGAGCGGGAGTCGCTTGCTGCCATCTGCCTCGGCCAGCACATAGTCAAAGCGCCGTGCCAGCTCGTTGAGCGGCTCGGCGGGGGCGGAGAGCTTGCCTGTCTCCGGGTCCAAAACACCCGCCTGGCATATACTTCCGCGGTTCATGCCCGCGCATGCCTCGCAGGTGCAGCCGGGAACATGCAGGGTCCCCGGCTTCCAAGGCGCGGCGTCCAGGCGACGGTTCGACCCGTCCCATGGCACACCGGCGACGGGAAACATGTGCGTGGTGGTACAGAGAAGCACCCTGCCGCCGGCGCGCATAAGCTCAAGGCCCAGCGTCTTTAGCAAGGTCGACTTGCCGCCGCTGCCGATAATCGCGGTAATGCCCGGCTCGATTTTGAGCGCGGAGGCAAGGTTTCCGCTCGTCGTTTCCATCTGTTCACCGCCGTATAATACTGTGATAATAAATAATCATCAGAGTAGCGGTCGAACCGCTTTTGCTCTGCTCAAACCGTAGCACAGGGAGGTGCCCCGGGAATGCTCGTTTATGTTCGCGGCGCCGGCGATATCGCCACGGGCGTCGCCGCTCGCTTGGTGCGCGCCGGCGTGTCGGTCGTTATGGCCGATATCGCGGTTCCCACGTGCATCCGCCGCACAATCAGTTTTTGCGAGGCCATTCACCTGGGCGAGGTCGAGGTTGAAGGCATTCGCGCTCGCTTGGCACTGACGCCGGCTGAGGCGCTCGAGATTACCCAAGCGGGGGATGTTGCCGTCGTGGTGGACCCCCAGGCCAAGATGCTCGGCGAGCTGAAACCCGCGGCTGTGGTCGACGCGATTTTGGCCAAGCGCAACCTGGGCACCACGCGCGACATGGCGCCTGCCGTCATCGCCGTGGGGCCGGGCTTTACCGCGCCGGTTGACTGCGACGCCGTGGTCGAGACCATGCGCGGGCATTTTCTTGGCCGTGTCATTACCCAAGGTTCGCCCCAGCCCAACACAGGTGTGCCGGGCATTATCGCCGGCTATGGCAAAGAGCGTGTTATCCACAGCCCCGCCGCCGGCGTGTTTCGGTCCGACCGCGCAATCGGCGACATCGTGAGCGCCGGAGACGTGATTGGCTACGCGGGCGATACTCCCATGGTCACGCAGATTGACGGCTGCTTGCGCGGTCTTTTGGCCGACGGCGTTCAGGTGACCGAGGGCTTTAAGTGCGCCGATGTCGATCCGCGCGGCGATGCCAGCTATATCAACTACATTTCGGACAAGGCGACGTCGGTCGGCGGCGGCGTGCTCGAGGCGCTCGCCATGCTCACCGGTGTATTCCAGGGATAGGAAATTGCAATGGAAAAGCTCGATGTGGTGAATGCGGCGCTTGGCGCTCTGAAGGCTGGTAAGACGTGCGAGCTGGTGGTCGTGGCCGGCACGGCAGGGTCATCGCCGCGCGGCGTGGGCGCCTGGATGGCCGTCTTTGCCGATGGCAGCCAAGCGGGTACCATCGGCGGCGGCAAGATCGAGCTCTTTGCGCTGGATGAGGCGCGCGAGCTCCTGAGCGCGGGACAGTCGCGTCTGGTCCGCTACACCATGGGCGGCGAGAACTCCGATACCGGCATGATCTGCGGCGGAGCCATCTGCCTGTGCTATCTGCACCTGGATGTATCGCAGGCGCCGTTGTTCCAGTCGATTGCCGACGTCTTGGCGTATCGACGCATCGGCGACTTCGTCATCGACTTTGAACCGTTTGTCATCCAGGCCCTCGAGGGCGATGTGGCCGAGCGCCATGGCGAGGCGTCGCGCCATACCATTGCCGGCTGCCCCGAGCTTTCGCTGGTGGAGGAGGGGAGTAAGGTCACCTACACCAACGCCGCCTCCGAGATTCCCCCGGCACACATCGAGACGCTCTGCCCCGAGGGCCTGACCTATATCTTTGGCTGCGGCCACGTGGGCGCTGCGACGGCGCGGGTGCTCACGGCGGCGGGCTTTGCCGTCGTGGCTTGCGACGACCGCCCCGGCACGCTGACCCCCGATTGGGTGCCCGGGGTCTATGACCGTCGTCTGGTCGACTACAAGAACCTGGGCGAGCAATGCCCCATCGGCCCGCGCGACCTGGTGGTGGTCGCCACGGCGGGTCACAAGTCCGATATCGACGTGGTGGTTCAGACGATGCGCGCCAAACCTGCCTATCTGGGCTGCTTGGGCTCGCGCCGCAAGACTGCCTTTGTGCGCGCCCGCCTGGAGCAGGAGGGCTTTACGCAGGACCAGATCGACGAGCTGCACCTGCCGATCGGAGTCGCCATCGAGGCCGAGGACCCCGAAGAGATCGCTATCTCCATCGCCGCCGAGATGATCCACCTGCGCCGCACCAAACTCGTCCCCCGCAAGCGCTAATCGCATCCCCACCAATAAGTTGCGGTGAAATAGTTCCTAGATAAGCCTGACGGGCGGTCAGCCAGGAACTATTTCACCGCAACTGCTGTTTGACCCCGGGGGATGCAGGATTGCGGGTCAAAATGCTACCTGTGCCATATGCCCTATAATGTCCGCTCGTTGAGCGGCATGGTGCCGCTGCCTAGGGTATGGGAGGCGCAAATGGCAGAGTCGGCAGCAGGGGATGCCCTGTTCGAGCGTACGGGAAAAGTATCGTTTGTGCAGGTATTGCCCCATGCATTGCAACATGTGCTGGCGGCGTTCGCGGGCATCGTCACGCCCGCCATCATCATTGCGTCGGTCTGCGGCTTTACTCCTCAAGAGGAGGCCGCCGTCATCCAGGCATCGCTGGTTCTCTCGGCGCTCGACATTTTCCTTCAACAGTTCCCCATAAAAGGTGTCGTCGGTTCGGGCCTGCCCATCGTGATGGGCGCGAGCTTCACCTTCGTGTCGGCGCTCAAAGCGGTCGGTCTCGAGCTTGGCTTTGAGGCCGTGCTGGGCGCCCAGGTAATCGGCGGCGCGCTCGTCATGCTTTTCGGCTTGCTGTTTAGGCGCGTGAGTTTTCTGTTCCCGGCCCCGGTGCTCGGCACCGTCATCTTTGTCATTGGCCTGTCGCTGTGCCCGGTGGCAGTTGCCTCCATGGCGGGCGGGGAGGGCGCTGCCGATTTTGGCAGCGTCACCAACTGGGCCGTCGCGCTCGTGACGTTTGTCGTCACCTTTATGGCCGGCAACTACGGCAAGGGCGCGCTTAGGCTGGGCAGCATCCTGGCTGGTATCTGCGCGGGCTTTGTTTTGGCTGCGGTGTTGGGCATGGTCGATTTCTCGGCCATCGCGACTGCCAGCTGGTTCGCCCCGCCGGCCCTGGGCGCCCATCGCCTGGTGTTCGACCCGGCTGCGTGCGCCGTCGTGGGCGTTGTCGCCATTGTCAACGCCGTGCAGGTCATGGGCGAGTTTGCCGCCGTGTCATCCGCTGCGCTCGATACCCCTGCGACCGATAGCCAGATCTCGGGTGGCCTGATCGCCAACGGCCTGGTCGGTATGCTGTCGGGCTTTTTGGGCGGCGTCCCCACAGCAACCTTTGGTCAGAATGTGGGCATTATCGCCGAGAACAAGGTCGTCAACCGTATGGTCTTTACGCTCGCCGCCGCCATCTTACTCATCGCTGGACTGCTGCCCAAGTGCGCGGCGGTACTCACGTCCATTCCGCATCCAGTAATCGGCGGCGCCACGATCGGCGTGTTCGCGACCATCGGCATGAACGGTGTGGTCATGTTTGCCCGCCACGGCCTGTCTCAGCGCGATACCACGCTCATGGGTCTGTCCATCGCCTTTGGCACGGGCATCGAGCACACAGCCGGCGCGCTTGCCGGCGCGGGTTTCCCGGCATGGGTCGGCACCGTCTTCGGCGGATCCTCAATTGCCGTCGCCGCACTTGTCGCCGTCGTCCTCAACCTGGTCCTGCCTCGCCAAAAATAACGCTCCATATATAAGTTGCGGTGAAATACGGACTGTTTAAGCCTGTTGAGCCGTCAAACAGTCCCTATTTCACCGCAACTTAATTAGGGTTGGCTGGATGCTGGGGCTTTATCCGGCAATGTTGCGCAACAACGTTTGGCAGTTCGCTCCTAGCATATGCTTAGAAGAGATTGCGCTCCGCCATGCACGTGGGCGCTCAAGCATGCCCGTCTTGAACGGGCATCGAACGAGGGGGAGCTTGGATGTTCTGCCGAAACTGTGGATCGAAAATCGAGGACGGAGCCCAGTTCTGCGCCGTATGCGGCGCATCCGTCGTACCAGATGATCAAGCGCAAACGGGAGGGGCGAACCCCTTGCCCGTTGATGCTGCAGCACCTATCGGGTCGCAGCAAGTCGACATGGCGGCCGAGGCTGCTGCGTCCAGCCCCAAACGTTCCAAGAAGCCGTTCATCATCGCTGCCGTCGTGGTGGCTCTGCTCGCCGTGGGTGGCGGAGCCGGTTATTACTTTGGCGTCTATGCGCCGGAGCAGGCACGCGAAGCTGCCGAGCAAGAGGCCCTCGCCGCAAAGCACGCCGTGCGGTTTACGGTCTCGGCTGAGGGGTGGGACACATCGGCTGGCGCGAGCAGGCTGCCGCTGCACATCACCGGCAAGGAGGCGCGCGGCAAGAAGGTCGACGTCGTTTGCTATGTCGACAGCACGGGAGCGGGCGTCGAGCTCCGTCGCGGCAGCTATAAGGCCGAGGTTGCGGCCTCGCCTATTGCAGCCGATGGCACCATCTACGCCGTGCCGGGCGAGAAGATCGACGTCAAGGTTAGCAAGAAGGCGGAGGGCAAAAAGGGCATCGATGCCGGCAACGTTTCGCTCGCTCCGGTCGAGGCAACCGAGGTGACCGACGACGAGATTGCCGCCGCCAAGAAATATGCCGAGGAAGACACGGGCGCCAAAAAGGCAGGCTTTTCCTTTGATGCCGACGCACTGGCACAGACCGCAACCAAACGTCGTGACGACGCCGTAGCCGACAAACAAGCCGAGGAAGAGGCCAAGCGCCAGGCAGAAGAGGCAAGACAGGCAAGAACCATCGAAACCGATGATTATACGATGGTTTTGCCAGACTGGTTCCCGATCGATGAATACGAGGTCACGAAGGGGGACGGGTGGTACGTTAGACTTACAAAGAGGGGAGATGACTCAGATCCGATTGTTGTCGATTTGATAGCTTACGATCCCAACAAATCCGGAGGTCACGGCTGCACGGGCAACGCAATGGAAGTGGAAATTGGAGTAGCCTCGTCGGGCAATCGGGTTATCGTCTTTACACAGGGCGGGACAGACCAGACCCGACCCCTTGGATTGTCCCAGGTAGATTTCTGCAAAACGCTCGCCTCCTGCATGACGCTCAAGTAATCGGCACGCTCCAGCCAAAGCATTCTTCCAAGAAACGAGGGACTCCATCGAGAGTGGATTTTCTCCCACTTTTGGCCTGCATCTTGGCCAAAAGTGGGAGATTATCCACTCTCATGTGTTGTGCGTCCGATAATCCACTCTCATGCGTCCGAAAATCCACTCTCGTTCCTCAACAACTATGCCCTGGCTCCCAACAGATCCATTTGTGCGGGGGAGTTGTGGAGTTGTGCAGGCAGACGAGGTTTTTCTGGAAATACGCACCCAATGCGCGTATAGTACCGATTGTTTTGTCGGCTCCTGCTGCGTCGAGTCCAAACCGCGAAATGCCATGAGCGGCGCGGATGCAGCCAGGAGGCACGAGGACAACCCACCGTGGCCACGCCCCGTGCTTAAAACCCCAAGAAGGAGTGAACAATGGCAGAAGAGAAGTATGTGCCGCGTCTGAAGACCAAGTACAACAACGAGGTCAAGCAGCAGCTTCAGGACAAGTTCCAGTACGAGAACGTCATGATGATCCCCAAGTTTGAGAAGATCGTCGTGAACATGGGTGTCGGCGAGGCCGCTACCGATTCCAAGGCCATCGACGGTGCCGTGCGCGACCTGCGCGCCATCACCGGCCAGCAGCCGATGATCACCCGTGCCCGCAAGTCCATCGCTACCTTCCGCCTGCGCGCTGGTATGCCGATCGGCTGCAAGGTTACCCTGCGCGGCGACCGTATGTGGGAGTTCTTCGATCGTCTGACCTCCGTCGCGATCCCCCGTATCCGCGACTTCCGCGGCATCTCCGCCAAGAGCTTCGACGGCCGTGGTAACTTCTCCATGGGCGTCACCGAGCAGCTCATCTTCCCCGAGATCGACTTCGACTCCGTCGATCACCAGCGTGGTATGGACATCACTTTCGTGACCACCGCCAACACCGATGAGGAGGCCAAGGCCCTTCTGGACGCCTTCGGTTTCCCGTTCAAGAAATAGGTTCACCTGCCCTATAAGCGCCGTTCCCACAAGGGGGCGGCGCTTGGGGCGAACAATACTCTATGTGAGGAGGATATAAGTGGCTAAGACATCGATGATCGTCAAGTGCAATCGCAAGCAGAAGTTCTCTACTCGTGAGTACACGCGCTGCCAGCGCTGCGGCCGTCCGCACTCTGTGTACCGCAAGTTCGGCCTGTGCCGTGTCTGCTTCCGTGAGCTTGCACTCAAGGGCGAGCTTCCCGGCGTTAAGAAGGCCAGCTGGTAAGTCACTACCAGCGTTTCAAGCATCCGTTTGGAACAGGGAAAACGCGCTAAATAGGCTTTGCCGTTAAGGGCGGCGAAGAACCAAGAGCACGTGTTCATCAAGAACGAAGGAGAATCTGTATGAACCTTACAGACCCGATCGCAGATATGCTTACGCGCATCCGTAACGCTAACTCTGTGAACAAGGCCACGGTCTCCATGCCGAGCAGCAAGAAGCTCGTCGAGATCGCTCGTGTTCTGCACGAGGAGGGCTACATCGAGGGCTACGATGTCGAGGACACCGTTCCCCAGAAGACTCTGCACATCACGCTTAAGTATGGTCCCAAGAAGGCTAAGGTCATCAACGGCATCCGCCGCATTTCCAAGCCGGGCCTGCGTAAGTACACCGGCGTTGCCGACATGCCCCGCGTCCGTGGTGGCCTTGGTACCGCCATTATTTCCACCAGCCATGGCGTCATGACCGACCGCGATGCTCGCAAGCACAACGTCGGCGGCGAGATCATCGCTTACGTCTGGTAATTCGCTCGGTAGGTAGAAGGAAAGGAGATCACCGTGTCTCGTATCGGTAATAAGCCTGTCCAGATTCCCGCCGGAGTCGAAGTGGCAGTCAACGGCAACAACGTTGTCGTCAAGGGCCCCAAGGGCCAGCTCGAGCTCGATGTTTTTGAGAAGCTCACCATCAACGTCGAGGACAACGTCCTCACCGTTTCCCGTCCCGACGACGAGCGTGAGACCCGTGCCCGCCACGGCCTCACCCGCGCCCTCATCCACAACATGGTTGTTGGCGTTTCCGAGGGCTTCGAGAAGAAGCTCGAGCTCGCCGGCGTCGGCTACCGCGTGCAGCAGAAGGGCAAGAACCTCGAGTTCTCCCTGGGCTTCTCGCACCCCGTGATCGTCGAGGCTCCCGAGGGCATCACCTTCGAGGTTCCCGACAACACCCACGTGAACGTCAAGGGTATCAACAAGCAGCAGGTCGGTCAGATCGCCGCTGAGATCCGCGGCCATCGTCCTCCCGAGCCTTACAAGGGCAAGGGTATCCACTATGTTGGCGAGCACATCCGCCGCAAGCTGGGTAAGGCCGCCAAGTAGTCGTAACCGACTCACTCGCATAAGACCAGCACCCCGTTAGGTGCTGGCAAGATCAACCTTTTTAGGAGTTTACGTATGAACAAGCATAAGGCGAAGCTGGAAGGCCTCAAGCGTCGTCAGCGTCGTGTTCGCGGCAAGGTCTCGGGTACCGCCGAGCGTCCGCGTCTTCGCGTGACCCGTACCAACGCCAACATCTATGCCCAGATCATCGACGACAGCAAGGGCTCCAGCCTGACGCTCGTCTCCGCCTCGACCCTCGAGGCCGAGTTCAAGGGCACCCACACCTCGAACAAGGAGGCTGCGGAGAAGGTCGGTCAGCTCGTTGGCAAGCGTGCCATCGAGGCCGGCATCACCAAGGTCGCTTTCGATCGTGGTGGCCGTATCTACCATGGCCGCGTCAAGGCCCTCGCCGACGGTGCTCGTGCCGCCGGTCTCGAGTTCTAGGAGGTATGTAGCACATGGCTCGTAATCAGAAGCAGCAGCGCGAGGCCTCCGAGTTCGAGGAGCGCGTCGTTTACATCAACCGCGTGTCGAAGACCGTCAAGGGTGGTCGTCGCATGAGCCTCGTCGCTCTCGTCGTCGTTGGCGACGGCAAGGGCAACGTCGGCGTTGGCATGGGCAAGTCCGCTGAGGTGCCCATGGCCATCTCCAAGGCGTCTCTCGATGCCAAGAAGAACATGTTCCACGTGCCGGTGACCGAGCAGGGCACCATTCCGCACGAGGTTCTCGGCCACTTTGGTGCCGGCCGCATCATCATCAAGCCCGCTGTCGAGGGTACCGGCGTTATCGCCGGCGGCGCTGTGCGTCCCCTCTTCGAGCTTGCTGGCATCAAGAACGTCCTGTCCAAGTCCCTCGGTACCGACAACGGCCTCAACATCATCAAGGCTGCCGTCGAGGGCCTCAAGGAGCTCTCCAGCCCTGAGGACGTCGCGGCTCGCCGTGGCCTGACGGTCTCCGAGATGTTCGTCGGTAAGGAGAACTAAGCATGGCTGACACCATCAAGATCAAGCAGGTCCGCAGCACCAATGGTTGCAAGCAGGACCAGGTCCGTACTGTCCGTGCCCTCGGTCTCCACAGGATCCGCGAGGTTCGCGAGATTGCTGACAACGAGTCCGTCCGCGGCATGATCTTCAAGGTCAAGCACCTTGTCGAGATTGTAGAGGAGTAGCAAATGCAGCTTCACGATCTTACTCCCGCGCCCGGTTCCACCAAGAACCGCAAGCGCGTCGGCCGTGGCAATTCTTCGGGTCACGGCACCACTTCTGGCCGCGGTCAGAAGGGCCAGGGTTCCCGCTCTGGCGGCACCAAGGGTGCCGGCTTCGAGGGTGGCCAGACTCCGCTGGCTATGCGCCTGCCCAAGCTTCCGGGCTTCCGCAACCCCCGTCGTATCGAGTACACCGCTGTTAACGTTGAGCGTCTCGAGCGCAAGTTCGAGGACGGCGCTGTGATCGACGGTGCCGCTCTTAAGGCCGCTCGCATCACCAAGAGCGAGTTCGAGCCCGTCAAGGTGCTCGGCAATGGTGAGCTCACCAAGAAGTTCACGGTCAAGGTCGACAAGGTCAGCGCTTCTGCGCAGGCCAAGATCGAGGCCGCCGGCGGAAAGGTCGAGCTGCCGTGCTAAATGGTCTTAAGAATGCTTTCCGCATCAAAGAATTGCGCGAAAAGATTCTTTTTACCATAGCTATGCTCGTCGTGTACCGCATTGGTGCGCACGTTCCTGTGCCCGGCATTCCCTTCCAGGGGATGCTGGGCCTTTTCTCGACCGATAACAATTCGGTCGCCGCAGGTGCTATGGCCCTCCTGAATCTTTTCTCTGGTGGCGCGTTGAGCTATGTTTCGGTGTTCTCCCTGGGCATCATGCCTTACATCACCAGCTCGATCATCCTCCAGATGCTCCAGGCCGTTGTGCCTTCCCTGCATGAGCTTGCCCGCGAGGGCGAGGTCGGTCAGACCAAGATTACGCAGTATTCGCGTTACCTCACCCTGGCTCTGGCAATCCTCAACTCCGTGGGTTACCTCTTCCTCTTTAAGAGCTTCGGCATCAGCTTTACTGGCGCCGGCGCTCCCGAGATCATCTTCGACCTCATGATCGTCGGCACGCTCACCGCGGGCGCCATGCTGATCATGTGGATTGGTGAGCTCATCACCCAGCGCGGTATCGGCAATGGCATGTCGCTGATCATCTTCGCGAACATCATGGCCGGCCTGCCGCAGGCGATCTTCTCCAGCACCGAGGGCAATGCCGGTGGCATCATCACCATGGTGATCATCTGCGCCATCATCTTGCTGGTTATCCCGCTGATTGTTTTCCTTGAGCGCGGCCAGCGCCGCATCCCGGTCTCCTATGCTAAGCGCGTCGTGGGCCGTCGCATGATGGGTGGCCAGACCACCTACCTGCCCATCAAGGTCAACACCGCGGGTGTCGTGCCGATCATCTTCGCTTCGGCGCTGCTGTACTTCCCGGCCCAGATTGCCGTGTTCTTCCCCGGCATCGGCTGGATTCAGGCAGTTGCCTCTGCGCTTTCGACCGGTTGGCTCAACTGGGTGCTTAACGTTGTCCTCATCGTGTTCTTCGCGTACTTCTACACCTCCATGGTGTTCAACCCCGATGACACGGCCGACAACCTTAAGAAGCAGGGCGGCTTTATTCCGGGCGTCCGTCCGGGTAGGGCTACCGCGGCCTACATCAAGAACGCGCTCAACAAGATCACGCTTCCCAGTGCTGTCTTTTTGGCGCTCATCGCCATCGTGCCTTCGATCATCTTCTCCTTCACGGGTAACCATCTGATCCAGGCATTTGGCGGCACGTCCATCCTCATCATGGTCGGCGTCGTGCTCGACACGGTCGATAAGCTCGAAGGCCAGATCAAGATGTATGATTACGATGGATTCTTTAAATAGGCTAGAGGAGGATTGCTCATGAACCTCGTATTGCTCGGAGCTCCGGGTGCCGGTAAGGGCACCGTCGCACAGGAGCTCGTCGCCGAGTTTGGCGTCGCTCACATTTCCACGGGCGACCTGCTGCGTGCTGCCGTCAAGGGTGGCACCGAGCTTGGTATTCAGGCTAAGAAGTACATGGACGCTGGCGAGCTCGTTCCCGACCAGCTCGTGATCGACCTTGTCAAGGAGCGCCTTGCCGCCGATGACGCCCAGCAGGGCTTTATCCTCGACGGCTTCCCGCGCAACACTGCCCAGGCTGTGACGCTCGATTCCGAGCTCTCCGCCATGGGTCGCGAGATCGACTGCGCCCTTCTGGTCGACGTGGCCCCCGAGGTCATCATCGATCGTCTGTCTTCGCGTCGCACCTGCCGCGCCTGCGGTTACACCGGCACCGCTGCCGATGCCACCTGCCCCAAGTGCGGCGGCGAGATGTATCAGCGCGACGACGACAAGCCCGAGACCATCAAGAACCGTCTCGACGTCTACGAGAAGTCCACGAGCCCGCTCGTCGACTACTATCGTGGCCAGGGTCTGCTCAAGTCGGTCAACGGTGACCAGGCTCGCGAGACCGTGTACGGGGATGTCAAAGAGGCTCTCGGTCTATGATCAAGATTAAGTCTGCAACGCAAATTGAGCAGATGAAGAAGGCAGGAGCGCTATCTAAGATGGCGCTCCGCCACGTTGGGGCCATGGTTCGCCCCGGCGTGTCGACCTTCGAACTCGATCAGCTTGCCGAGCAGATTATCCGCATGCATGGCGGCACCCCTGCCTTCAAGGGTTACGGCGGGTTCCCCGGAACCATTTGCGCATCAATTAACGATGCCGTGGTTCACGGTATTCCCAACCCTGACATGATCCTGCGCGATGGCGATATCATCTCCATCGATACGGGAGCCATTGTCGACGGTTGGGTTGGCGATAACGCCTGGACGTTTTTCGTCGGCACCCCCACGCCCGAGGCCAAGGCCCTGTGCGAGGTTACGCGCGATTGCCTTAAGGCTGCTATTGAGCAGGCTGTTCCCGGTAACCATATCGGGGACGTTGGCTATGCCGTTCAGTCCCTCGCCGAGTCTCACGGTTACGGCGTGCTTCGCGATTACGTGGGGCATGGTATCGGCCGTGTGATGCACGAGGACCCCAACGTTCCAAATTATGGAAAGAAGGGGAGAGGCGTTCGCCTTCAGGCTGGTATGGTCATCGCCATCGAGCCGATGGTTACGATGGGTTCCAATCATGTGAGCACGGGCTCCGATGGTTGGATCGTAACGACCAATGACCACCTGCCCGCCGCGCACTACGAGAACACCGTCGCCATTACCAATGACGGTCCGGTGATTCTTACCACGGATGCCCAAGGTGCTTGGTGCTCCCTCCAAGGCGGAGAAATGTAACAGGTTCCACTTAGTTGTGGAGCCATTACGAAGTTATTACGATGCGTGCATACGTGTTGTAGAATACTCAATCGCTGTCGTTTTCTAGAGAAAGATGATTGCTTGTGAAGAAGGAAGACGCAATTGAGCTCGAGGGTACGGTAAAGGAACCGTTGCCCAACGCCATGTTTAAGGTCGAGCTCGAGAACGGTCATTCGGTTCTGTGCAACATTTCTGGCAAGATCCGAATGAATTACATCCGTATTCTCCCCGGTGACAGGGTTGTCGTGGAGCTTTCCCCGTACGACCTGACCCGCGGCCGCATCACCTATCGCTACAAATAGCGGCACGCATACACGCACTCCATTTCCGACTGCAGGCTTAGCTCAACCTACGGTCGGATTGTGTGTGAAGACCAGCCATAGTTTTAAACGCCTGCGGCTGGGCGAGTAGATAGTAGGGAAGTAGTTTGAGCGCTACCGAAAGGAAGAACGATGAAGGTACGTCCTTCGGTCAAGAAGATGTGCGATAAGTGCAAAATCATTAGGCGCCATGGCAAGGTCCTCGTCATTTGCGAGAACCCCCGTCATAAGCAGCGTCAGGGTTAAGAGAGGAGACTACGTTGGCCCGTATTAATGGTGTCGACCTCCCGCGTGAGAAGCGCGTTGAGATCGGTCTGACCTACATTTACGGCATCGGCCGCACCACTGCGACGAAGATTTGCGTCGAGTGCAACGTTAACGTGGATACGCGCGTTAAGGACCTCACCGAGGATGAGGTTAACGCCATCCGCGATTATATCGATAAGAACCAGATCATGGTTGAGGGCGACCTCCGCCGTGAGCGCAACCAGAACGTTAAGCGCCTTATGGACATCGGCTGCAACCGCGGCCTTCGTCACCGCAAGGGCCTCCCGGTCCGCGGCCAGCGCACCCACACTAACGCTCGTACCCGCAAGGGCCCGAAGCGTCAGATCGGTGCTAAGAAGAAGAAATAAGGAGCGCTAGATAGATGGCTACTGCTAAGAAGAACGTTCGCGCTGCCCGTCTGAAGCGCGCGGACCGTAAGAACATTTCCGTGGGCCAGGCTCACATTCGTTCTACGTTCAACAACACGATCGTTTCGATCACCGATCCCCAGGGCAACGTCATTTCCTGGAAGTCGGCTGGCCAGGTGGGCTTCAAGGGCTCCCGTAAGTCCACGCCGTTCGCTGCCCAGATGGCTGCCGAGGCTGCTGCCAAGCAGGCCATGGAGCACGGTATGAAGAAGGTTTCCGTCTTCGTCAAGGGCCCCGGCTCCGGTCGTGAGACCGCCATCCGCTCCCTCCAGGCTGCTGGCCTCGAGGTCTCGAGCATCCAGGACAAGACCCCCATTCCGCACAACGGCTGCCGCCCCAAGAAGCGTCGCCGCGTGTAACTGAAAGGATCGTATCAATATGGCAATCGACAGGACTCCTGTTCTTAAGCGCTGCCGTCAGCTCGGGATCGATCCCGCTGAGCTCGGTTACAGCAGCAAGAAGGAATCTATCCGTCAGCCCAAGCGCCGTCGCAAGGAATCTGAGTACGGCATGCAGCTGCGCGAGAAGCAGAAGGTCAAGTTCATCTATGGCGTTCTGGAGAAGCAGTTCCACGGCTACTTCAACAAGGCCCGTAAGATGAACGGCGTCACCGGTGAGAACCTCATGATCATTCTTGAGTCTCGCCTCGACAACGTCGTCTTCCGTCTTGGCTTCGCCCGCACCCGCAAAGAGGCTCGTCAGTCCGTCCGTCACGGTCACTTCACCGTGAACGGCAAGCGCGTGGACATCCCGTCCTACCGCGTCAAGGCCGGCGACGTCGTCGCTGTCGGCGAGAAGTTCCGTGACCTCCTCCCCATCAAGGAGGCCCTGATTTCCTCCGAGCGCTTTGAGGTCCCTGGCTGGCTCGAGGTCGATATCGAGAAGCTGTCTGGTAACGTGCTCGCTCTGCCGACGCGTGAGCAGATCAGCGGTGATATCAACGAGCAGCTCATCGTCGAGCTCTACTCTAAGTAGTCCATCCGGGCTGCTGAGGCTGGAGGTAATACATGTCAGAATTCATTAGGCCTCAGGTTCAGGTCGAAGAGATCAACGAGACGTCTGCTCGTGTCTCCGTCGAGCCGCTCGAGCGTGGCTACGGCGATACGCTGGGTAACTCCCTTCGTCGCGTTCTTCTGTCCTCGCTCGAGGGTGCCGCCGTCGAGGCTATTCAGATCGATGGTGCGCAGCACGAGTTCATGACCATCCCTAACATGGTCGAGGATGTCACCGACATCGTCCTGAATGTCAAGGGTCTTGTCTTCAGGGCTCTCGGCACGACCGACGAGGCGACCGCCACCATTTCGGTTGACGGCCCCTGCGAGGTCACCGGTGCGGACTTCTTTATTCCGTCCGAGTTTGAGCTGGTCAACCCCGAGCAGCACATCGCTACGCTCACCGAGGGTGGCCATCTCACCATGAGCATGCGCATCGGCTATGGCCGCGGCTATGTTTCTGGCGAGGCCAACAAGCGCGACAACGATCCCATCGGTGTGATCCACGTCGACTCGCTGTACTCGCCGGTTTCCCGTTGCGCCAAGCTCGTTGAGGCTTGCCGTGTCGGTCAGCACACCGACTACGACCGCCTTGTCCTCGAGATCGAGACCAACGGCTCCATCGCCCCGCGCGACGCCGTGGTCCAGGCTGCCAATATCATCAACCAGCATATGGCCGCCTTTATGAACCTTGCCGAGACCCCCGAGGTCGAGGAGGAGGCTTCGATCTTCGCTCCCGAGGTCACCAACGACAACGCCGAGCTGGACAAGCAGATCGAGGATCTGGACCTTTCCGTCCGTTCCTACAACTGCCTTAAGCGCGCCAGCATTCACTCGGTCCGTCAGCTCGTTGAGTTCTCGGAGAACGATCTGCTCAACATCCGTAACTTCGGTGTTAAGTCGATCGAGGAAGTGAAGGACAAGCTTGAGTCCATGGGCCTGAGCCTGAAGGCTTAATGCTTCGCATATTTGAGGAGAAACTAGACCATGCGTCACAACGTTAAGAAGGGCCTGAAGCTCGGCACCGATGCGAGCCACACCAAGGCCATGAAGAAGAGCCTTGCTAAGGCCCTCTTCGAGAACGACCGCATCAAGACCACCGAGACCCGCGCTAAGGCGCTGCGTTCGGTCGTCGATCCGATCATCACCTGGGCCAAGAAGGGCGACCTGCACTCTCGTCGTCTGGCTATCGCTAAGCTCGGCGATAAGCAGCTCGTTGCCGAGATCTTCGACAAGGCTGCCCAGGGTATGTGGCAGGACCGCAACGGCGGTTACACCCGCATCATGAAGCTCGGTAACCGTAAGGGCGACAATGCTCCCATCGTTATCATGGAGCTCGTCACCGAGCCTTGCACGCCTAAGGCCAAGAAGGCTGCTCCGGCCCCCAAGAAGGCCGCTGCTCCCAAGAAGGTCGAGGCTGCCGAGGAGGCTCCTGCTGAGGAGACCGCTGAGTAGACAATCCGTCTGCATAGGCTATATTCGAGGGGTACGTTCGCGTACCCCTCTTTTTTTGTCAAAATGCCATTGCCTGTTTGTTGGGAGCGCCCATGACCGCGCCGTCTGATTTCAATTTGATTCCTGAGCTCGATGCCACGCTCGTTTTCCGCGTGGCCTACGATGGCTCGTCCTATAGCGGCTTTGCCGAGCAGCCTGGCCAGACGACGGTTGCGGGCGAGCTGCGCCGCGCTATCGAGACGCTCCTGCGCCGTCCGATCGACCTGACGTGCGCGGGTCGTACCGATGCCGGCGTGCATGCCGTGGCTCAGTACATCAGCGTGCCCGTAACGGACGCTGAGCTCGCGTGTACGCGCCGTAGGTGGCTGCGGGCTATGGATGCCCTGCTGCCCAAAGATATCGCCATCAACGAGGTCTACAAGGCCCGTAAGGGCTTTTCTGCGCGCTTTGACGCGCGCTCTCGCACTTACACCTATCGCATTGCCGATCGAGATGCGCGCCCCGTGCTGTCCCGCGGTGCCGTGTGGTGGCATCGCTATCCCTTGGATGTTGAGGCTATGTCTGCTGCCTGCCCCGCGCTGCTGGGCGAGCAGGACTTTAAAAGCTTTTGCAAGGTTGCCTCGGCCGTTGGCAAGCCCACGCATCGCTGCGTGATGCGTGCCGAGTTTGGCCATGAGGTTGCGTTTGGCGAGGACATCCTGACGTTTACCATCGAGGGCAATGCGTTCCTGCATTCGATGGTCCGTTCGATCGTGGGCACGCTTGTCGAGATTGGCATGCATCGCCGTGAACCCGAGTGGATGCGCGAGGTCATCGATGCTTGCGACCGTACCGCTGCGGGCCCCACGGCTCCTGCCTGCGGCCTTACGTTTATGGGCGTGGATTACGATCCCGCCGAGCTCGTCGTGCTCGACTAGGGGAGGGCTCGACGCGTCGTGCGTCGACACCCGTCATCTGTGGGCTGCGCGTGTTCAACATCTGTTCTTGGCGTGCAATACAACCGGTGTCTCATTGCTTTTATTGCTGGGGTGTACCATGAACCACGGTTTGATTCATTGCTGTCGAGAGGATGGATAACTTGGTTCGACGTGGCTCGCATCCGCGACTTTCGGTGATCCTTGTGGTAGAAGGTTCGCCCAGCTATGCGATGCGTGCGCTCGAGAGTATCCAGAACCAAGACCTCTACGATTTGCAGATTGTCGTTGTCTGCCGCGATGCTGCGCCCGGTGTGCGCCATTCGCTTCAAGTTGCTGCCGACAGGGACATCCATATTGATTTGATTGACGTCGAGGACGCGAAGCGCGGTGCTTGTCTTCGTGCCGGTTTTGCTGCCTCGCGTGGCTCTCAAATCATCGCTATGAACGCCGATGAGTGGTTAGCTCCGCAGTCCCTTTCCAAGATGGTCGATATCGCGTGCGATACTGCGGCAGACATAGTGTTCCCCACGGTGTCGCTCGACCGCTATGATGCACATCGAGAGCGCCATTCGCGCGTCTTGGATGTTGCCCCTATTGTCATTGAAGACAAGTCTTCGATGGTGACCGGGCTGTCCCAGTTGATTTTAGGCGGCCTAGTCGCTCAGACCTCTGGCGTGATGTACAGCCGCTCGCTGTTTGAGGCATGCCTTTTGTGCGACAAGGTGTTTCGCACAGTTGGGTTTATGGCGTGCGCGCTCTCGCGGGCGCAGTGCGTCTCCGGCTGCGGCGACGCTTGTTTCCACGCCGCGGCACCTAAGCTTACAGACGCCTTTGATCCCACCATGTATGCCAAGGTATCCGATGACATCCGAGCACTCGACGAGCTTGCGGACTCACTCTCGGAAGCAGATAGCGGCGGTCGGCTCAAACTGGCAAGCCAAAAGTTCTACTTTGCCGGACTGGTCGCCTGCATCGAGAATTTGTGCCTGAGCCCGCATGGGTTGTCGTCAATCGAGCGTTCCGCCCGCATGCGTGATATGCTCGATGCGCCTCGAACCCGTCAGATGGTCGCCGCGCTCAAGGACAACCATCGGGGACTCGGTCTGTTGTTTGGGCCGATTGCCAGCGCCAAGCCCGCGCGCTGCGTGATGTGTACGCATCTGGCAGCTTTTCTTAACCGGACGGGCGCAAAAACCGCCTAAACGGCTCATTACGAAACAAACTTGCATAGAATTGTTTCGAAATGCGTTCTTATACACAAAAGCCTTCAAATAGCGTTAAACTATTCAATCACTGATTGATTGTCTCCGCCATCTTTTGGAGAGAGGGTTTGTATGGCTAAAAAACGCAATGGGCGCCAGGATGCCATTAGAGATATTGTGCGCAATAAGGACGTCCGTACGCAGCGCGTGCTGGTCGATGAGCTCCGTGCTATGGGCTTTGATTGCACGCAGGCGACTGTCTCTCGCGATATTGCCGATATGGGGCTGCGTAAGCTCCCTGAGGGCATCTATGTTCTGGCAGAGGACCTGCACCTGCAGCGTATGGTTTCCGAGCTCGTAACGGGCGTTCTACGTACCGATAATCTGGTCATGATCAAGGCTCAGCCTGGCACGGCTTCCGGCATCGCCGCCGCCGTTGATGCGGCAGAGTTGCCCGATGTGCTTGGCTCGCTTGCCGGCAACGATACGATTTTGGTTATTGCCCAGACGGCCGAGGACGGCGAGCGTCTCGAGGCGCTGATCAATAAGCTGAACAATTCTCGCAAGTAGGCGTGCGGGTCGTGCGCTCGGCACTGTGTGCGTGACATGGTGGCTTGTAAGGGGGTATCGACGTTGGTCGGTACCCCCTATATTGTTTGCCGGTATAAAGACCGTCCACCAGGTCGCTTTAAACTAAAAGGCCCCCGAGCAGTTTAATAAGCTGCTCGGGGGCCTTGTTGCTAATGGCCGGATGAATTTCTAGCCAACAGTATCGTCAGGCGTGGGCGAGGGGTCGGGAGTGGGCGTAGGCGTGGGCGTAGGCGTGCCGCCATCGCCGCCGGTCGAACCACCAGTGGAGCCGCCCGTCGAGCCACCGGTCGTTCCGGTGCCGCCGGTGGTGTCGCCGCCCGTGGTCTCGGTGGTCGTGGTCGTCGTGGTGGTCGTTGTGGTGGTTTCCTCTTCGTCCTCGTTCTCGTCCTTGTCGTCGTTCTCCGTCTTCTTGGTGTTGTTGGTGCCGTAGAACTTCCAGACGCTGTTGTTCTTGTAGGTGGGCGCCGTTCCGGTCGCAAACTCCTCGCGCTCGGTACCGGTCAGAACGGTGTTCATAAACCGCTTAAAGACAGGCAGGTTGGTGCTGTCGCCCAGCAGGTCCGTGCCGTATTTTTGGATGGGGATCTCACCTGCGGAATAGCCGGTCCACAGGGCGCACGCCAGCTGCGGGGTATAGCCGCAGAACCACAGGTTGGTGGTGTTGTCGGTGGTGCCCGTTTTGCCGGCATAGGGCTGGTTGACGCTCAGGGCGCCGGCAGCACCCGTACCGCCGCCCTTCATGACGCCGGACAGAACATCGGTGACCGCGGCGGCCTCGCCCTCGGTAAGCACCTGTGAGGGATTGTCGGTGTGCTGGTACAGCACCGAACCGGTACGAGAGTCAATCTCGGTGATGGCGATCGGCTGGCGATAGTAGCCGCCGTTGGCAAACGTCGCGTAGGCGGCGGCCATCTCGAGCGGCGAGATCGAGCCGGTGCCGAGGGTCATGACGGGAACGTCCTCGATGTTGTCCTTGGCGGGATCGATGCCGAGCTTTTTGACGAGCGAGATGATCTTGCTGTTGCCGACGGCTTCCGCCACCTGGATGTAGCCGGTGTTGGAGGAGTATGCCGTTGCCTGCTTAAGCGTGATGTTGCCATAGCTATGGTTGGCGTAGTTTTGGACCTCGGTCGTGGTGCCCTTGGCCTTGAGCGGCGAGTTGCAGTTGAGGGTGACGTTGGGGTTCATGCCGTTTTGGATGGCAGTTGCCAGCGTAAAGGCCTTAAAGGTGGAGCCGACGGGGCGCTTGGCCGTGGCATGGTTTACGTGGTTCTCGTCGGCGTTGTAGTCGTAGCCGCCCACCATGCACTTGATGTAGCCGGTCTTGGGGTCGACGACGACCATGCCCATGTCCAGGCCGTCGAGTGAGAGCGTGTCGAGCTGCTCGCGGACGGCATTCTCTGCCACCTGCTGCATCGTGGGGTCGATGGTGGTCTTGACGGTCAGGCCGCCCTTAAAGAGCACGTCGGTCGAGAACTCCTGCTCCAGCAGCTGCTTAACATAGGCGACAAAGTAGGGCTGCGAGTATACGTCAACGCCGCTGCCCGAGATTTCGGTCACGTTGAGGGTGATGGGCTCGGCCTGTGCGGCATCGTGCTCCTCCTGCGTGATGTGGCCCAGGCGCAGCATGTTGTCGAGGACCTTGTTGCGACGGGACAGCGCTAGGTCGGGGTTGACCGTGGGGTCGTACTGCGAGGGCGAGTTGGGGAGGCCGATCAACAGTGCGGCCTCGCTCAGGGTGAGATCGGCGGCGCTCTTGGACAGATAGGTCTCGGCTGCGGCCTCGATGCCGTAGGCGCCGCGGCCGTAATAGATGGTGTTGAGGTACATCATGAGGATCTCGTCTTTGGAGTACATGTCCTCCATCTTGACGGCGATGTAGGCCTCGCGCACCTTACGCTCGATGGTCGAGTCGAACTGCTCCTCCTGCAGGATGGTGTTGCGCACCAGCTGCTGGGTGATAGTCGAGGCGCCTTCGTGCCCGCCGCCGAGGGTTGCCACCGCAGCACGCGCGATACCCCACAGGTCGATACCGCCGTGCTCGTAGAAGCGCTCGTCCTCAACGTCGACGGTGCCCTGCAGCACGTAGGGGGAGACCTCGTCCTTGGTGATGGACTTACGGTTTTGCGTGTAGAAGCTCGCGATCTTGTTGCCGTTGCAGTCGACGATTTCGGTGGGCTCACTTACTAAGTAAGCGTTGGCGTCGGTGTAGTCGGGCAGGTCGGACAGCCAGCGGTTGACGTTGCCGATCATGCCGATGCCAAACGCTACGCCCGCGATAAGCAGAAAGCCCAAAAACGAGAGCAAGATCATGGGAAGGACATGCGTCTTGGAGCGACTGCGTCCCTGTCGTTGGCGAGGACCCATATATTGACCTCCGGGTATGTCGTGCCAGGCGGCAGGTATGCTGCCGGGCAGGATGGACATAAGTTATTACACGATAAACCAATCGGGGCGCACGAAGCCTCGTGTATGCTGGTTGGCAGCAATTTTCAGAGTGAAAGCACACCTTGGCAAGGAGTTTACCGATGGCGATTCGGCCGATGGAACCGAGCGGACAATGCGAAAGCGAGTTGACGGCGGTTGGAGTGGCGCTGCCCGAACTGCTGGCGCCTGCTGGCGGGCTTGACCAGATGCTCGCGGCGATTGCGGCGGGTGCCGATGCCATCTATGCGGGGCTGGATGGATTCAACGCTCGAGTGAGCGCGCATGGCTTTAGCGATGATGAGTTCGCGCACGGTTGTGCCGTGGCCCATGCCCATGGCGTGCGTGTGTATGTGACGCTCAACGTGTTCGTGTTCGATGATGAGCTTGCCGATGCCGTGGCGTTGGGGGCGCATGCGCACGCGTTGGGTGCCGATGCGCTGATTGTGGCAGATGCCGGGCTGGCTTGCGCGCTTCGTGCGGCGATTCCGGGGGTCGAGATTCACCTGTCCACCCAAGCGGGCGCCCATAGCGAGGGTGCCGTGCAATTGGCTGCCAAGGAGTTGGGAGTTGAGCGCGTGACGACGGCGCGCGAGCTGAGCGTGGCGGAGATCGGGACGCTTTGCGCTACCGGCGTGCCCATCGAGGTGTTCTGTCACGGCGCTATTTGCATTGGATACTCGGGTGCGTGCGGGTTCTCTGCCCTTCGACGTGGCCGCTCTGCGATGCGCGGCGACTGCACGCAACCGTGCCGCCTATCCTATGACTTGGTGGACGAGGCGGGGCAGAGTGTTGTCGCTGTCGAAGGGGATCGCCTGCTTTGTCCGCGTGACTATCTGGGTATCGCGCATCTGCCCGAGCTTGTTGCCGCCGGCGTGGCATCGCTCAAGATCGAGGGCCGCATGAAGAATCCCGACTACGTCTTTAACGTGGTGAGGGTGTGGCGTCGGGCGCTCGATATGCTGCGCGACGGCACATGGGATGCCGATGCGGTGCCGGCGCTTGAGCGCGAGCTGGGAAGGTCGTTCAACCGCGGCTTTACCGATGCGTATCTGCGGGGCCGTTCGGGCGCCGAGCTCATGAGCTTTGAGCGCGCGATCAACCAGGGCGTGCGCGTGGGCCACTTGGTGGCGGTGGGTCACGAAGAGGTGACGGTTGAGCTTGATGCCGCCGTGGCGGCGGGTGATACGCTCGAGATCCGATTTTACCCGGGTGCCGACGCGCGTCCCGATGTGCCCAAGCGCTGGCCGCAGGTGCCTTGCCCCGTGGATGCCGCTGCGGGAGAGCGCATCGTCGTGCATTGCAAACGCAAGGTGGACGCGGGCTGCGAGGTCTATCTGATTCGCAGCGCCGGCGTGCTGGGGCAGACGGCAACGGTGTTGGAGCGCATGCGGGCCGAGGCAGATGCGGTTGCGCCTGTTGAGCGGTCCGTTGAGGTGTTGCCGTTTGAGGGCGTTCTGGCAGATGGCGACGTGCCGACGGAGTTGGCGGGGCCGGCGGAGCCGGCAAAGCGTGAGGCTTTTGCTCGTATGGTCTTTGCCTGGGAACTGATGGATGTGGATCCGCGCGATGAGCGAGATCTGTCCGATGCGACGGTGGTACTTGACGAAGTGTGCCGCGCAGGCGACGCCGAGCGGACTCGGGCGCTTATGCAACGTGCCGGGCGCGTCGTTTGCCGCAATCTGGGACAGGTGGCGATCGCCCGCGAGCTGGGCACGGCGTTTGACGTGGCGGCGCCGGTGTTCTGCGCCAATCGGGCCACGCTTGCCTGGCTGCGGGGTCTTGGCGCGGGGTGGGTATACTTGCCTGCCGAGTTGCTCGGCAATGACAAAGAGCGTATTGCCGAGCTGGCTGCTGAACCCGGCGTCCTCGGCCCCATCGACGCCGACCGTCCCGAGCTTATGGTATGCGAACACTGCCTGCTGACCGCCGAGGGCGTTTGCGCCACCGATGCGACGGGGCAGGTCCATTGCCGCGACTGCTCACGTCGTCGGCAAACGCGCTATTTAGTTGAACGTGACGGTACGCGCCTGCCGGTCGCTGTTGACGCATGCGGCAGGACGAGGATTTTCCTGTCGTAGGTGCTGCGTCGCGTCAGTTTGTTATCATAAGAGAGTTTATGGACTTCCAGCACCGCCGTTTTCGGCGAGGGTGCTATAGCAAAAGGAGGATACCCAATGCTGTCTGTTGACGAGCAAATGCGTATCATCACCTCGGGCGCCGCGCAGATCGTCCCCGAGGCCAACCTTCGCAAGAAGCTTGAGAAGGGCGAGCCCCTCAACATCAAGCTCGGCGTCGACCCCACCAGCCCTGACCTGCACTTGGGCCACGCCGTGCCGCTGCGCAAGATGCGCCAATTCCAGGACCTGGGCCACAACGTCACCCTCATCATCGGCAACGGTACCGCGCTGATTGGCGATCCCTCGGGCAAGAATTCCACCCGCCCGCAGCTTTCGCAGGAGCAGATTGAGGCCAATGCCGAGACCTACGTGAGCCAGGCCATGAAGATCCTGGATCCCGAGAAGACCACCATCGTGCACAACGGTGACTGGATCTTGTCGATGGATCTGGCCGGTCTGCTGCAGGTGTGCTCCAAGTTCACCGTCGCCCGTATTCTTGAGCGCGATGACTTTACCAAGCGCTACCAGTCCCAGACGCCGATCGCCCTGCACGAGTTCCTGTACCCCGTGATGCAGGCATACGATTCGGTCATGATCAAGGCCGACGTGGAGATGGGTGGCACCGATCAGCTCTTCAACCTGCTCGCCGGCCGTGAGCTCATGGAGAAGATGGGCATGGAGCCCCAGATCGCGCTCACCATGCCGCTGCTCGAGGGCACCGATGGCGTCCGTAAGATGTCCAAGTCCTACGGCAACTACATCGGCCTGACCGACGCGCCCAAGGATATGTTCGGCAAGACCATGTCCATCCCCGACGAGATGATTGGCAAGTACTATCGTCTGGCCAGTTCGCTCACCCCGGCCGAGGTCGACAAGATCGACGCTGCTCTGGCCGACGGCTCTGCCGATCCCTATGAGCTCAAGCGCGCTCTGGGCCGCGACCTGTGCGACACCTACCACGGCGCCGGCGCCGGCGACGAGGCCCAGGCCGAGTTCGATCGCGTGTTCAAGGAGGGCCAGCTCGCCGACTTCCCCGAGAAGCACGTTGAGCTGACCGTCAACGACGAGGGCCAGATCTACCTCGCCGGCTTGCTCAAGGACCTGGGGCTTTCGGCGAGCGCCGGTCAGGCCCGTCGCGACATCGACGGCGGCGGTGTCAAGATCAACGGCAAGGCCGTGGCTCCCAAGAGCTACAACATCGACCCCAGCTCCCTCAAGCTGGGCGACACCCTCTCTGTAGGCAAGCGCAAGGGCTTTAAGCTCATTTAGTTACGCGGTTTTACCAAACCGCGTAACCGGTCGACGCTGCAAACCCGCCAGAGCGGCAATCTGCCTTTCAACTTCGGCGGCATGACCAGAAGGTCAATGCCGCCTCGTTTCAAGGCACCTTGCTCGCTCTGGCGGGTTTTCGCTGTCGGTACCAAAACATCGGCGCTGCCGTGGTTGGTACTTGGGTGGTACTTGGGGACGTTCCTTTTGTGTAGTCGTTGGGGACGGTGTTGGATGTCTAGTCGTGT
>JAXKGF010000032.1:0-14591 GCA_036550515.1 Collinsella sp. | reverse complement strand
CCTTGATATAGATGGGATGATGCGTCAGCAGCACGTTGGCGCCGGCCTCGAGAGCGCGGTGCACGTTGGCTTCGGTTGCGTCGAGTGCACAGGCAACACCGGTGATCTTTGCAGCGGGATCACCCACAGATAGCCCAACATGATCCCAGCCCTCGGCATCCGCCTTGGGGTAGCGTGCCAGCAGCGCACGTTCAAGCTCGGCGACGATCATGCGGCACCTACGATCGAGAGCAGCGTCTGGGCAAAGTCGTCCAGATCGCCCGGATTCACGCGGTCATCGAAGGAAATACGCAGTGCGCCCAACGCCTTCTCGCGACCGATGCCCATGGCGCTGAGCACGTGGCTCGGATCCATGTTGCCGCTCGAGCAAGCCGATCCGGCCGAAACCTCAAAGCCGGCGGCATCGAGCTTGATGATGAGCTCCTCGGAGTCCATGCCGTCGACGTAGATCGAAACCATGCCCGGCAGACGATCTGCCTGCGCGTAGTCGCCCATCGTGGCGTGAATGCGAGGATGGGCCGTAAGCGTGGCGTAGAGCTTATCGGACAGGGCCTGCAGCGTTGCTCGCTCCTGGGCCACGTGGGGCGCCAGCGTGCGGGCGGCAGCGGCAAAGGCCAGCTGCGTGCGCAGGTCCTGCGTACCGGCGCGACGGCCGGCTTCCTGTCCTCCGCCAAAGATGCGCGGACGCAGCGGCGTGCGGCTCTTAAGGTAGAGCGCGCCGGATGCCACAGGGCCGCCGATCTTGTGCGCGGCAACGGTCATGGCATCGACGCCCAGCTCGGTGACATCGAGCGGAATATGCAAGTAGCCCTGGATGGCATCGGTATGAAACAAGGCGCCGGAGGCATGTGCGACGGCAGCCAGCTCGCGGATGGGCTGCACCACGCCGGTCTCGTTGTTGGCGACCATAATGCTCACGAGCGCCGCGTCGTCGCCGAGCAGCTCGACAAGCGTGGCAGGCTCAATGTAGCCCGCGCGGCAGGGCTGCACCAGGTCGACGGTAAAGCCGGCGGCGCGCAGCAGCGGTAGGTTGTCCAGAATCGAATCGTGCTCGATGGCCGAAACGATGACGCGATCGCGCTTGCGATCACGTTGACGAGCGCCCTCGGCAAGACCGAGCAGTGCCAGCTGGTTGGCCTCGGTACCGCCGTTGGTAAGGATGATCTCGGACGGGCGAACGCGTGCGCCAAAGCTGCGCGCGATCTCGCGACGGGCAACTTCCAGGCGTGCGGCGGCCTTGCGTCCGAGCGAATGTAGCGAGTTGGGGTTGACGCCGGCAAGCTCGCTGTCGTCGTACTCGCGCTGCGCAAGGAGCGCCTCGGCGCGCATGGGCGTCGAGGCGGCATAGTCAAGATTCACGGGTATGCGGTTTTGACCTGCGGTCATAAGGGTTTATGCCTCCTGTGCGGCCTCGTTGCCCAGCTTCTGCAGCAGTGCAACCTCGGCGGCGGGATCTTCGGACTTAAATACGGCGGAGCCGGCTACGAGCACGTTGGCGCCGGCCTTGACGACCTCGGCGATGTTCTTGGAAGAGATACCGCCATCGACCTCGATCAGGGGCGACACGCCGTGGCGCTCGCACATGGCCGTAAGCTCGTGAAGTTTGGCGATGGTACCGGGGATAAAGCTCTGGCCTCCAAAGCCAGGGTTCACGCTCATCAGCAGCACCATATCGACGACGTCGATGATGCTCTCGAGTACGCACACGGGGGTGGCAGGGTTGAGCACCACGCCGGCCTTGACGCCGCGCTGCTGCAGATGGGTAAGCGTGCGGTGCAGGTGCGTGGAAGCCTCGTAGTGCACGGTGATCATGTCGGCACCGGCGTCGGCGTACCAATCGACCGTCTCGTCGGGGTTCGACACCATCAGGTGCGCATCGACCGGAACATTGGTGGAGCGCTTGACGGCCCTAAGGATGTCAACGCCAAAGGTCAGGTTGCCGGTAAAGTGACCGTCCATGACGTCGAAGTGCACGTAGTCGGCGCCGGCAATCTTGTCGAGCTCACCCTTCAGGTTGGCCATGTCGGCCGAGAGGATAGACGGAGCGATTTTGATGGAACCCATGGTAGTAGCCTTTCTGCGCTAGTCGGCGAGTCCGTAGAACTCTTGAGAGGGGACGCGGTCGGTGAGAATCTCGAGCGCCCTATCCAAAGTAACACCGTTGTAGAGCGTTTGCTCCACGGCGAAGGTGAGCGGAATGTCTACGCCCAGTGAACGGGCGAGTTCGCTGACACTGCGGGCCGCGACGGCACCCTCGACCACCATATGCGTGCGGGTCTGGTACTCGTCGAGCGACACGCCGTGGGCAAACTCGAAGCCAAAGGTGCGGTTGCGCGAATGCTCGGAGGTGCAGGTGGCGATAAGGTCGCCCATGCCGGCAAGTCCCATGCAAGTCATGGCCTGACCGCCGCGGGCGTGCACCAGGCGGCTGATCTCTGCCAGGCCGCGCGTCATGATAAGAGCAAGCGTGTTGTCGCCCGCGCCGGTACCGGCAGAGATGCCGCACACGATAGCGATGACGTTTTTCATGGCGCCGCATACCTCGACGCCGGTCATGTCCTGCGACAGGTAGATGCGGAAGGCCGTGGAAAGCAGCAGTTCCTTAAAGGTCTCCCCCACTTGCTGGTCTTCACTGGCGATGACGGCAGCCGAAAGCCCGCCGCGGCAGATTTCCTCGGCATGGTTGGGGCCCGAGAGCGCCGCCACGCGCGCTTCGTTGCCGATCTCGCTGGCGATGACCTCACTCATGAGCAGGCCGGACTCGGGCTCGATGCCCTTGGTGAGGCACAGAACCGGCGTCTCGTCCGCGATGAACGGCGCCGCCTGGTGGCAGACGTCGCGCAGATGCGTCGAAGGCACGGCAAAGATGATCGCATCAGCACCGTCGAACGCCTGGGCCAGGTCCGTCGTGGCGACAACGTTTTCCGGCAGCACGTAGTCCACCAGATAGCGGGGGTTGCGATGCGAGCCGTTGATGCCGGCGGCCGTCTGCTCGCTATGGGCCCACATGGTCACGCGCTCGGCTCGCGCAGCGGCAAGTCCGGCGACGGCGGTTCCCCAGGAGCCGGAGCCAATCAGCGCAACATTCATGACTCTCTCCTACTTATCGTCGGGCTCGGTGACGCGCTTGGTAAACGAGAGCTTGGACTCCTTACCGGCCATGAGCTTTTTGATGTTCGCACGATGGGCCCACACCACGGTGATGCCGATCATCGCCATGCAAAACTTGAGTCCCAGGCTGCTGTACGGAAAGACCGCGCAGGCAGCGATGGGAAGACCGATGGCGGCGGCAAGCGAGCCCACCGACACAAACTTGGTGATGGCGACGGCCACGATAAACATGCCCAGCAGCGAAAGCCCAATGGGCCAGTACCATGCGAGGATTACGCCCAGACCGACCGCGATGCCCTTGCCGCCATGGAAGTTGAGGTAGGGCGAGAAGATATGGCCCCATACGGCCGCCAGGCAGATGACGCCGAGCATCCAATCGCCGGCGGCACCGGGGGCCATAATGCTCACGGGGAAGCCATAGCCCAAGTCGGCAATGAGCGGACGCGCGATAAGGACGCAGATGGCGCCCTTCAGGCAGTCGAGCAGCAGCGTGAGCGCGGCCACCTTGGGGCCGGCTACGCGCAGGGCGTTGGTGGTGCCGATGTTGCCGGAGCCCGCCTTGCGAATATCGGTGTGGTTAAACACGCGGCCCAGGATCAGGCCAAACGGAATCGCTCCGATAAAGAACGAGACCACGGCGCAGATGGCGGTCAGCAGAATCGGATTATGCATCCTTTTGCTCCTTCTTCCTAAAGAAGAGTCGAATGGGCGTGCCAGAAAAATCGAAGGTCGAGCGCATACGGTTCTCCACGTAGCGCTGGTAGGTGTCGTTGACCAGGTCGCTGTGGTTGACGAAGAACGTGAACGTCGGCGGGTTGACGCCCGTCTGGGTCACGTAGTGCATGCGCAGGCGACGCTTGCCGTCCACCACGGTATGACCAAACTCACGCAGGTCGGTGAGGAACGTGTTGAGGCGCGAGGTGCTGATCTTTTGCGAGCGCGTCTTCTCGGCGGCGTCGACCATGCCCCAGATCTTCTCGACGCTGCGGCCGGTCAGGGCCGAGATGCGCAGGTACTGGGCCCAGGGAGCCATGACGCCCAGACGGCGGTCGACGGTCTCCATGCAGGCCTCGCGCTTGCGGTCGTCGTCGAGCAGGTCCCACTTGTTGAGCAGCACCACGATGGCGCAGCCGCGCTCGATGGCCAAGCCCATGACCTTCTGGTCCTGCTCGGTGACGCCCACGGAGGCATCGACGACGAGCAGCGCCACGTCGGCGCGGTCGATGGCGCGCAGGCCGCGAACCATGGAGTAGTACTCGATGTTCTCGTAAACGGTGCTCTTCTTGCGAATGCCCGCGGTGTCGACCATGCGGTAGTGCTTGCCGTCGCGCTCGACAACGGTATCGATGGCGTCGCGCGTGGTGCCGGCGATGTTCGACACGATGGAACGGTCGGCGCCCAGGATGCGGTTGAACAGCGAGGACTTGCCGGCGTTGGGTCGGCCGATGATGGCGACGTTGAGCGCGTCAGGGAACTCGTCGGCGACCTCGTCCTCTTCCTCGGGCAACAGGGCGACGATGTCGTCTAGCAGGTCGCCCGTGCCGTGGCCGTGCAGGGCCGAGAGCGGCGTGGGCTCACCGATGCCGAGCGAATAGAACTCCCAGATGTTGTCGTTCTCGCGATCGGGATTGTCGAGCTTGTTCACCAGCAGAAAGACCGGCTTGTCGGAGCGCTTGAGCATGCGGGCGACCGACTCGTCCTCCTCGGTGACGCCGGTGCGGCCGTCGACCACAAACAGGATGACGGCGGCTTCCTCGCCGGCGGCGAGTGCCTGGTCGCGGATGGACGTGGCAAACACGTCATCGCTCTTGAGCGGCTCGATGCCACCCGTGTCGACGATAGTGAACTCGCGGCCGTTCCAGTCGGCCGTGTGATACGAACGGTCGCGCGTGACGCCGCGAGACTCGTGGACGATGGCGTCCGAGGTCTGGGCCAGGCGGTTAACGAGCGTGGACTTGCCCACGTTGGGGCGTCCGACGACGGCGACGATAGGTTTCATCTGCTCTCCTTTAATGGGTAGGGTCAGCGGAATTAGTAGAGTCGGCAGGCACAATGCCAAGGATGTGCTCCAGGGTATCGAGCAGCTCATGCGGCATGGTCGACACCACATGAACCTCGGCGCCGCGACCGGTAAGGCTTGCGAGTAAATCGTCACGATGATACTCGTCAAGCGTCATGCCGTCAGCGTTGAACATGAGCTTAGGCACAAAGAGCATAACCCCCGATAGATCTTGGGGCAGCTGCTCCAGAATGTCACACGCGACGATGAGGCCGGTCACGTCCACGTTGCCGCCAAAGTAGCGGTTCTTGATGGCTGTGACGGTGCCGGAAAGGCCCTGTGGAGACTCCACGAAGCGGGCGACGGTATCGCGTGCGCTGGCGCCCGAAAGACATACCAGGTGCTGGTCGCGGGCGGTAATGGCCTTTCTAACGCGGGCAAGGCGCTCGGCGTCGGTGGCAAGCACGTCGTCGGTCTCGTCCAGATACGAGCGGATCATGCCGATGCCATCGTAGTACTGTGGATAGCCGTCGTAAAAGTCTGCCTCGGGTGGCTCGATGCCGGCGTCCAGATAGAACTCGTCACTCATCTGAAACGTGTGGCGGCCAAAGCGCTCGAAGGCGCGGTCCTGGTAGGGACGGATCATGGCGATGGTTTCGCGCGCCAGCTCGGGCTTGTCGCTGTATGACCAGCTAAAGCGGTTCTGGTGCTTGGTAAATCCGAGCGGCACGATACCCAGGCTCGTGATCTGCTCGTGCTCCTCGCAAAAGCGCAGGGTCTTTTCCAGCTCCTCACCGTCATTCATGCCAGGGCACAGCACAATCTGCGCATGAATCTCGATGCCGGCGGCCATGATGGCCTCGAGCACGTCCATGCCGCGCTGGGCGTTGCGGCCCATCATGCGGCGGCGGACGTCGGGGCTCACGGCATGGACCGACACGTTCATCGGACTCATGTTGCGATTGATAACGTTTTGCACGTCCTCGTCGGAAAGGTTCGTGAGCGTGACAAAGTTACCTTGTAAAAAGCTCAGGCGATAGTCGTCGTCGCGAATGTAGAGCGTGGAGCGGCCGCCCTTGGGCAGCATCGTCATAAAGCAGAACACGCAGGCGTTTACACAGGTACGCATGCCGTCAAAGATGGGGCCGTCGAACTCAAGACCCCAATCCTCGCCGGGAAAACGGTCGAGCTCCACGGGGGTGACAGTGCCGTCGCGCGGATCGAATACCTCCAGCTCGACGGTATCGTCGTCTGCTTCCCAAAGCCAGACGATCATGTCGGTGAGTTGCTCGCCGTTGACCGTGAGCACGCGCATGCCCGGCTCGATACCCACATCCCATGCGGGCGATTCGGGACGCACGTTCTTAACGAGCGCGCCCTCACCCGGCTCGGGGTCGCGGCTGCGCCCGTAATCGGCCACCTCGGCGGCGTATGCGGGTACGGTCTGGTCCATGATTAGCGGCAAAGCTCCTTGATGCGCGCAACGGCGCGTTCGATGTGTTCTTGCGGGGTGGAGGCACCGGCGGTGATGCCGATGTGGCGCGCGCTGGCAAACCATGCGGCCTCGAGCTCGGAAGCTTCCTCGATGTGGTGCGTGTGCTCGCAGACATCGGCGCAGATCTGTGCCAGGCGGCGCGTGTTGCCGGAGTTTTTGCCACCCACGACGACCATGCAGTCGCAGCGGTTGGCAAGTGCGGCGGCCGCCTGCTGGCGCTCGCTCGTGGCTGCGCAGATGGTGTTGATCACGCGCAGTTCCTGCACGCGCGGGGTGATGGAGGCCACAACCTCGGCCAGGTTCTGCGCGGTCTGGGTGGTCTGCACAACCAGGCCAACCTTGCCCTTGAGCGGCAGCGCGTCCGCATCGTCGGCACAGCTCACGACCTGCGCGTCATCGCCGGCGTGGCCCAGGATGCCCTCGACCTCGGGATGCCCCGGCTCGCCCACGACGATCACACGGTAGCCCTCGCGCACCAGGCGCTCGGCGGCCACGTGGACCTTCTTGACGTAGGGGCAGGTGGCATCGACCACGGTAAGGCCGCGCTCACGAGCGGCGTCAATGACCTGCGGCACCACACCGTGGGCGCGGATAATCACAGTGCCCGACGCAGCGTCGTCCAAGGTGTCGGCCAGGCCCACGCCTGCCTCGGCGAGCTCGCGTACCACGATGGGGTTATGGATGAGCGGGCCCAGCGTGTGGACCTGAGTGCTCTCCCCCGCCTGCGGGGCGGCGGCCAGTGCCATATCGAGTGCGCGCTGCACGCCGTAGCAGGTGCCGGCGTGGGCGGCGATTTCGATGGTGGGGACGACCCCCTCAGCGGCGGTCGCGGCGGTATTCATGACGTTCTCACCCATGACTAGAACCTGCCCGGGTGCTCGGCGCACAGGTCGTCGCGCATGGCGTATACGCGGCTCATGGCCTCGGACTCAAACCATGCCAGGCGCTCCTTGCGCTTGAGCTTGGCCGGTGCGTCGGATAGAGAGATGGCCTTGCCGGCGCGAATCCAGCACTTTTTGGGGCGCATGAGCTTTTTGCCCGCAGGCGTAATATCAGACCAGCCGCAGATGGCGAGCGGGTTGACGGGCGCCTTGCCCATCTGGGCGATGAGCGCAAAGCCGCCGTGGACCTCGGGCTTGATCTCACGCGAGCGGATGCGCGTGCCCTCGGGGAAGATCAGGACGTCCTCGCCGCGCTGCAGTGCATGCTGGGCGGCACGCAGACACTTCATGTCGGCGGTGCCGCGCTCGACGGGAATGCCACCCACGCGGCTAAAGGCCCAGCGCACAATCTTGGTCTTGGCAAACTCGGACTTAAAGATGGGGCGGATGCAGCGGCCGCCAAAGAACAGCGCCGTCTCCACGGCCAAGAGTTCGGCCATCGAGGTGTGGTTGCAGATGACTACGCTGCCGCGGCCTTCCTGGCGCTCAAACAGCAGGTCGGCATCCTCGACCTTCCAGCGCCACATAAGCTTGGAGAAGACCCACAGGATGCCCATGACCACGACGACGGTGCCGCGGATGAGTACCGGGAACTCGGCGTAGGGGGCGTTGTAGTAATCCTCGGGCGTCTGCTTAAACAGGCGCATGGGCTACCTCCTTTGGTTGATGAGGTCCTCGATAATGCGGACGACCTCGTCGATGGTGTGGGCGGTGGAGTCGACGTGCACGGCGTCCTCGGCGGGCACGAGCGGCGCGACCTCGCGGCTGCTGTCGAGCTTGTCGCGCTGTTTGAGGGCGTCGAGGGTCTCGTCGACCTCGGCTTCGAGCTGCTCGGCAGTAAGCGGCTGGGCGTCGTTTTGGTGGCGCTGCAGCACGCGGCGGCGGGCGCGCTCACGAGGGTCGGCAGTCAAGAACACCTTGACCTGCGCGTTGGGGAATACGACGGTGCCGATATCGCGACCCTCGGCGACGATGTCGCGGTCCTCGGCGGCGCGGCGCTGGTGGATGAGCATGGCGGCGCGCACGCCCGGGTAGGCCGAGACCTTGGACACGTTGGCGTCCACCTGCGGGGTGCGAATGGCAGCCGAGGCGTCCTGGCCGTCGATGGTCAGGCGCGTGTCCTCGCCGGTGCCGTTGGTAAAGCGGATCTCGATCTGCTTAGCGAGGGCGTCGATGGCCGCCTCGTCGTCCAGATCGATGCCGCGGTCGAGCGCGGCGAAGGTGACGGCGCGATACATGGCGCCCGTGTCGAGCTTGTTAAAGCCCAGCTGGCGGGCAATCTCCTTGGCGATGGTGGACTTGCCGGAACCGGCGGGGCCGTCGATGGCGACGATCATGCAATGCTTCCTTTCGGTGGTTGACGTGCTGGTATGGGACGCGGGCGCTGTGGCTTGGCGGGTTGCCTAGCTCGTGTAACGCTCGCGGTAGGTGTTGCGCTTGGGCGCGGAGCCGTGACTGCCGTGGTGGCGGGTGCGGCTGGCGGTGTTAGTCGCGGATGCGGTGGCGCGCTTGGAGCTGGCCTGCTTGGGCGGGATGCCGCCGGCCTTGAGGATCTGCACCTCGCGGTCGGTGAGCTCGCGCCACGAGCCCTTGGCCACGTCCTTGAGCTCCAGGCCGGCAAAGTTGCAGCGGTGCAGGCGGATCACCGGGTGGTGTATCTTGCTCAGCATGCGCTTGACCTGGTTCTTGCGCCCCTCGCGGATGATGACCTCTACGGCAGTGGTGCCGGGCTTGACGCCTTGCGGGGCCACCGCCTCGGCCTCGCGCGCATTAATGACGCGGCAGATCGCCGGCTGGCACAGGCCGTCGTCGAGCTCGATGCCGCGACGGAGTGGTTCCAGATCGCGATCGGTCAGGTGGCCGTCCACCAGCGCCTGATAGGTCTTGTAGACGTGTTTGCTGGGGTGCAGCAGATCCTGCGACAGGTCGCCGTCGGTGGTAAAGAGCAAAAGGCCCGTGGTGTCGCGGTCCAGGCGACCCACCGGGAAGAGCCCCGGAAAGCGGTCGCGCGGGACCAGGTCGGCCACGCAAGGGCGCTCCTGCGGATCGCTCATGGTGGTGAGGTAACCGGTCGGCTTGTAGAGCATCAGGTACACGGCGCCCTGGTTGAGCTTGACGGGCATGCCGTCGACCTCGATGTGGTCGCGGTCGACGTCGACCTTGGTGCCCAGCTCGGTCGCGACCTGGCCGTTGACGGTCACGCGGCCGGCGGTCATCAGGTCCTCCGAGCCGCGGCGGCTCGCCATGCCCGCGCGCGCCAAAAAGCGCTGAAGACGCATGGTGTGCGGGTAGACGGGCTGGGCTTCGCCTGCGGGCGCTTCGGTGTCCGTAGCGCTTGCTATGCGCGTCTCCCCTGCTTCGTTAGTTCTCGTCATGCATGTCCTCCGAGGTATCGCCGGTGGGCAGAAGCTCTGCGTCATCGGTGTCCTCAACATCGGTATCGATCAGTTCGCGCTCTTCGTCCAGGTCCTCGGCCTGCTCCTCGAGCGTGGACTGAATGCTGCGGCCGCTCAGGCGCTCGCGGATAAACTGGCGCGACTGCTCGTCGGGGGCAAACTGCTCCAGATCGGGCAGGTCACGGGTGGAGCGCAGACCGAACTTCTCCAAAAAGGCGTTGGTCGTGCCGTAGATGATTGCCTGTCCGCGCTGGGGGTCGCGGCCGAGCTCGCGCACCAGACCCTTGTCAACGAGCGACGCGATGACGCCGTCGGAGTTGACGCCGCGGATGCCCTTGACCACCTCTCGCGTGACGGGCTGATGGTAGGCGATCACGGCCAGGGTCTCGAGCGCCGCCTGCGACAGCTTTTGCGTGTCCCAGCTCAGCACGTAGGCCTCGACCACGTCGTGGTAGGCGGGATGAGTAAACAGACGCCAGCCGCCGGCGACCTCGCGCAGCTGAAAGCCGCGGTTGGCCTCCTCGTACTCAACCTTGAGCTCGGCCAAAAGCGACGCGCACTCGCCCGGGGCGATATCCAGCGCACCTGCCAGCGCGGGTGCGCTGACGGGGTCGCTCGACACCAGCAGCAGTGCCTCGAGGGCGCCTTTGAGGCTGTTTGCCTCTAGCGTGGAAAGGGTTGACATGGTTGCCGCTCCTATTCGGTGAGCTCGGGGCCCTCGCCGGGTACGTATGCCTCGGCGCCCTCGACGCGGTTGATTTGAATGGATCCAAAGATCTCGTCCTGGCTCAGCGTGAGCGATCCGCGCTTGGCGAGCTCGAGCATGGCCAGGAAGGTGACGACGAGCTGCTCGGTGGTGGCGTCGCCGTCCAACAGCTCGCGGAAGGTGCAGGTTTGGTGCGCCATGGTAAAGCGGTCGACCGATGCCACCGTCAGGTCGAGCGGCACGCGATGCGGCGCCACGTGCTCGGCCTCCAGCAGGAAGGTCTGGCGCTTGCCGTCCAGGTCGGCGCAGATGACGGAGAGGCCGCGCAGGGTAATGCCGGCCAGGTAGTCGGGCATAAGGCCCAAAAACTCGGGGTCGGGGCCGGCCACGCGCGGATGCATGCGGCTTTCGGCCTGCATGCGCGCGCCAAGGGCTGCCGCCGCGCCCTTAAACTGCTTGTAGGCGATCAGGCGCTGGATCAGGACCTCGCGCAGGGCATCGCCGTCGAGCGCGCTGAGTTCCTCGAGGTCTTCGTCGTCCTCGTCATCGTCGTCTTCCTTGCGCGGGGCCTCCTGGGGCACCAGCGAGGCGGCCTTAATGTCCAGAAGGGTTGCCGCGACCAGCAAAAAGTCGCTCGCCACGTCCAGGTCCAGCGCCTCGATGCGCTCGACCTCGGCCAGGTATTGCTCGGCCACCTCGCTGACCGAGATGGCGCCGATATCAACTTTTTGGCGGGTTACCAGCTGAAGCAGCAGGTCGAACGGTCCGCTGTAGACCTGCGTCGACACGCGATACGACATCTTCGACCTCCTTTGACGGCGCCTTCGCGGCGCGGTTTGGGTGCATGTTGTGACCGTTTTGCACGGTCGACCTGTAAGTTTACCCTAGATGCCAGCGATTGCGAAGTTGAGCAGCCACTCGGCCAGCGGATACACGGTAACGTCGAAATAGCGGCCGATCACGTCGAGTCCGGTCCACATGGGCAGCAGATACAGCACGATGATAAGGATAGGCATGGCGTATTGCTGCAGGCGATAGTAGTTGGCGAGCGCCTTGCCTTTAAGGAACGGGACGATGATCGACGAGCCGTCGAGCGGCGGGATCGGGATGAGGTTAAAGAACGCGAGCGACAGGTTGACCACGATAAAGGTGGCGCCGAAGTTCATGATTTGGGACGCCACGGCAAAGGGCATGCTGGTGTAGAGGTTGCCATACGCTGCGCGCATGAGGGCCGCCGCAAGACATGCCAGCACGATGTTCGATGCGGGGCCGGCCGCGCTCACCAAGACCTCGTCGCGCTTGGGATGCTTGAGGTTGTTGAGGTAGACGGGCACGGGCTTGGCAAAGGCGAACACCGGGCCGCCGGCGGCGAGCATCAGCAGCGGTAGGAGGACGGTACCGAACGGGTCGATGTGGTTGAGCGGGTTGAGCGAGACGCGGCCGCGCGAACGCGCCGTCTTGTCACCGAGCGCCCAGGCCGCGGCGGCGTGCGCGCTTTCGTGGATGACGATACCAACGATGACGGCAACGGCGCTGGCGAGCAGGTTCATGAGGTAGCTGCTGGACATGTCGATCCCCTAGCGGACGCGGCGCGAGGCGCGCGTGAGCAGGTAATCCGCCACAAATAGAATCACGGCGACGATAGCGTAATCCAGGCGGAACACACCGCCGAAGGGCGATGTGATGACGCCATAGCCGGCGATGGCGCTCGGCAGCGCGCGCGAAAGCTCGACAACAAAGCCCACGATCTGCAGCTTGGCGGTGAGGCCGCTAAAGCACAGCAACACGGTCATCGCGCTCATAAAGATGCCGCAGATGCGGCACGCGATGGCGATGATGCTCATCGCCACGGCAGCGGCTTTACGAGAGTTCACGCGCGGTCTCCTCTTCGATCTGGGTGGAAAGCTCGAGCCATTCGTCCTCGAGCTTGGGCAGCTCTTGCTTAAGGCCGTTATATTCCCCCAGTGCGGCGTTGAACTTATCCTGATTGGCATAAAGCTCTTCGCTTGCCATCAATTCCATAAGCTCGTCATAGCGGGCGCGCTTTTTGTCGAGCTCCGCCTCGATCTTCTTAAGCTGGTTGCGCACGCCCTTGAGTTTTTTGTTGAGGGCGGCGCGGGCCTGCGCCTCGGCGCGCTTTTGCTCCTTGGTCTTTTTGCCCTCGACCGGTTTAGGGGCGGCGGCGCTGGGCTGGGTTGAGCTGGTCGGCTTGGTTGCCTTGGTCGTGGCCGGTGTGCTCTCCCCTACTGCCTCGGCGGCGGCACGGGCTGCGAGGTCCTCGCGCTTGTAGAGATAGTAGTCGTAGTCACCGTCATAGACTGTGACCTTGCCGTCGCGGATATCGATCACGCGGTTGGCCACAGCGCGAACCAGGTGCTCGTCGTGGCTGATCAGCACGATGGTGCCGGGGAAGTTTTGCAGAGCGTTCTCGAGCATGTCCACCGAGTCGATGTCCAGGTGGTTGGTGGGCTCGTCCAGGCACAGGAGCGCCTCGGGGGCCACGAGCATCTTGGCCAGGGCCAAGCGCGCCTTTTCGCCGCCGGAAAGGATGCGTACCTGCTTTTCGATGGAATCGTTGTCGCTAAACAGGAAGGCGCCCAGCAGGCTGCGCTGCTGCGGCACGGTCCACTTGGGCGTAACGGTGTCGATCTCTTGCAGGACAGTGTTGGACTCGGTCATGCCCTCGAGCGCGTGCTGGGCGTAATAGGCCACGCCCACATTGGTGCCCAGGTCGCGCGTGCCGGTAGTGGGCGGCTCCAGGCCGGCGATGATCTTCATGAGGGTGGACTTGCCGGCGCCGTTAGGGCCGACGAGCGCCACATGCTCACCGCGGTAGAGCTTGAGGTCGATGTCGCTATAGATGTGCTTGTCGCCGTAGGACTTGGAGACGCCCTCCAGGCCCACGACCATATCGCCGGAGCGTGGCGGATCGGGAAACTTAAAGTCGATGTGCTTGTGGCCCTCGGGCAGGATGACGAGCTCCTTTTTGATTTGCTCGATCTTGCGGATGCGCTCCTGCGCCTGGGCGGCCTTGGTGGGCTTGTAGCGGAACTTGTCGACGAAGACCTGCATGTGGGCGATGTCGCGCTCCTGGGCAGCGCGCTTGGCGCGCATTTGCTCCAGGTTGTCCTCGCGCTGCTTAAGGTAGCTGCTGTAGTTGCCGGTGTAGGTGGTCACGCGGCGGTTCTCGAGCGCGGCCACGTGGTCGACGCAGGCGTCCATAAAAGCTCGGTCGTGGCTGACGATGAGGACGGCGCCGTCATAGTTGGCGATAAAGCCGCGCAGCCACTGGACGCTTTCGAGGTCCAGGTGGTTGGTGGGCTCGTCCAGCAGCAGCAGATCAGGGTGGCGCAGGAACAGCTTGGCCAGCGCGATGCGCATCTGCCAGCCACCGGAGAACTCGGAGCACGGACGCTCAAAGTCGGTGACCTTAAAGCCCAGGCCGGACAGGATTTTGCGAGCATTGCTCTCGAGCTCGTAGCCGCCCAGGTGCTCAAAGCGGTCCTGGACTTGGCCGTACTCGTTGAGGAGTGCGTCGACGTCCTTGCCCTGCTCGGAGAGCTCGGTGATCTGGGCTTGCAGCTCGTTGGCGCGCTCGCCCATGCGGCGGATTTCCTTGGCGGCAGCCATGACCTCGGCGAGGATGGTGGTGCCCTTTTGTTCCAGGTTGGTTTCCTGCTCTAGGTAGCCCACCTGGCAGTCCTTGGCGTACTGAACCTGGCCGGCGTCAGGGCTGTCGATGCCCATGATGATTTTGAGCATGGTGGTTTTGCCGGCGCCGTTGGGTCCCACGAGCGCAAAGCGCTCGCCGGGGTTGATCTGGAAAGACGCGCCGCTAAAGAGGACGCGCGCGCCGAAGCTTTTTTCGATCTTGTCGACTAGGAGGATCATGGTGCCGCCTTTGACCTTGTGTGCCTATATGAAAAAAGGCCCCAACTTACGT
>JAXKGF010000031.1:0-28355 GCA_036550515.1 Collinsella sp. | reverse complement strand
GGAGGCGCCGCGCGCTCGGGCGGCGCGCCAGGGAGATAGTGGACGAGATAGTCGAGAAGCGCGGTCTCAAGAAGGAGTAACATCGGGACTTGCAGCGACGGACCTCAGGACACTCTTACACCACGTCTGCGCGCGCGACCGATGTTGTGATGGTTTTACTGCCTTGCGGCACGATCAAAATGCCAGTGGCCAAACAGCAACAACGCCACGGGAACCGCCGTCACGACCATACCCGCCCCTACGAGCGTCTGCTGCACGCCAAACGTCGCTGCCAGCCATGGAGCAATCGCCAGCGGCGCCACGCCGGCGAACATATTGCCAAAGCCCATGACCGAGTTGACGCGACCGAGCTGCTCGAGCGGAGCCGTCGTTTGCACGATAGTGTTGTGGAGCGGGTTGACGACGCCCCAGGCCACGCCCAGGACAATCTGGCCGATAAGGGCCACGCCCACGTACGGTGTCCCCACATAAATCAGACTTCCCACACCCACGGACATGAGTGCCACGAGCAGCGTTTTGAGGCTGACGAAGCGCGGCGGCAAGCGGAGCGCGACCACGGCGCCTAGCACCGCGCCCACACCGCTGGCCGACGAGAGCCAGCCCATCCATTCGACACCGACGTGCAGGACATCGCGGTAGAAGAACGACTCCAGTGGATCGAAGGCACCGTAGCCAAAGTTCGAGAGGAAGATGATGCAGAACAGCAAGGCGAGGATACTGTTGGTGAAGACTGTCTTGATGCTTGTCGCGAAGGTGACGCGGGCGAACGTGCTGGGGTTGGAGCTTTGTCCCACACGCTCCCCTTCCTCTGCCGAATCGGTATCCGCATGCCCGGCGACATGACTGGTCTGCGGCCTAAATCCCCAACCGGCGACGAGCGCCAGTACGGTAAAGATCATCATGAGCACGAACACCGCGCGCGACGACGCAGCCGCCGCGACAAAGCCGCCCAGCGTGGGGCCAACGATGATACTCACGTTTGAGAGCATGGCGATGGCGGAGTTGATGTCTTTGAGCTCAACGGGGTCGTCGGTGAGATACGCCGGATAGGACGTGGCGATGGGCTGGGCGAATCCCATCACAAAGCCCAGGAGCACCGCGCCGAGCAGGACGACGCCGGTCGTGCTGCCAAAGGCGATGATCGCCGCGCCAGTTGCGAGAGCGCCGATGATGCTCAGCAAGAAATGGCGGCGCGGACCCCAGGCGTCGAGCGCCGCGCCACCCGCAAAGGATCCCATGATCACGAATACATTCATAAACAGGACGGCCAGCGATGTCGCGACGACCGAAGCGCCGTCCGCATAGGTGAGCGTCCCGATGACGCCGATAAAATAGCTGGTCTGAAAACCGGTGTAGATGAGAAAGCGCATTGCCACCAGGTGCTTAGCCTGCGCGGACAGCGATGATTGAGGCTTTGAGAAAAGAGAGGCGAGCATGGAGACTCCTTGTTTCATACGAATACGGGCGGTGGGCATTCGCCACCGTCTGTCAAATCAATCTATTTGCAAGAAACACTAAGGACGCATCAAGCCCCTTCTCTCCGTTTTTCGCCCGTCATGAACTACTTGGTAGATTGTAAGGCATATCCCACACATCTACTAAAGCAAAAACCACCACAAAGGTGCCTGGCCCCTTTGCGGTGGAAATGACGTTTGCCCAGATAAAACCTGCCAAAATAAACCTGTCCCTTTTTGGCAGGTTATGGCAGCGCAGCGAGCCGGTTCCAAGTGCCCCAGGTCGCCCCGAAAGAGGAGCGACGCGTACTTTGGTACGCGAGCGACGGCTTGAGGGGCGAGATGGGGTGCTTGGGGCCGGCGCAGCGTCAAGCCTGAAGGTGGTCTTGGATGAGGTCACAGATGGCTCGGGCGTCGTTGATGTTGATGGCTCGGGTCGCAAAGCCGGCGTCGAAGGCCTGACGCGCCAGGGCCTCGTTGCAGGCAAGGGCCAGCGTGTGGCCATCGACCAGGTCGAGCGAGCTCTTGCCGCGCAGACGGTCGACACCCGATCGCGCGACCACAATGTTGTCGAAACCCTCGGTCTTGTAGCCCTCGATGATCACCACGTCGACATCGTTGTAGCGCGACAGCAGCTCGCGCGCGGGCATCTCGTCCTCCTCGCGCGTGTCGGCGTACTCCGCCCAGCGCGTGGCGCAGATGAGGCCCACGTGCTTGGAGCCGGCTTGGTGATGGCGCCAGGTGTCCTTAGCGGGCACGTCGATATCAAAGCCGTGGTGCCCGTGATGCTTGAGCGAACCCACGCGCAGGCCGCGGCGGGTGAGCTCGGCAATGACCTTCTCGACGAGCGTGGTCTTGCCCGAGTTTTGGTAGCCGATAAACGCGATCGCAGGGACGCCCGGAGCTGGAACTGCGGGCGCGACGGCGACGGGTGCGCTTGCGGGCGCGGCACCGTCTGTGGCCACGGCCTCAACAGCAGCGGCCTGACGCTCTGCACGATCCCACACGCCCGAGCGGCCGCCCTCCTTGTGCAGCAGGCGCACGTCGACGATCTCCATACCGCGATCGACCGCCTTGCACATGTCGTAGATGGTCAGACACGCGGCACTCGCGCCGGTCAGGGCCTCCATCTCGATACCCGTCTTGCCCGTCACGCCCGCCGTAACCAGTACGTGAAAGCCGACCTGCCCGTCCGTGCGCGCCGGCGCCCAGCCCTCGGGCACGTCCTCGGCCGGCGTCCCCGCCGCAGCGATGGGCGCAATGTCGCACTTGCTCTTGGTAATGAGCAGCGGATGGCACATGGGGATGATGTCGCTCGTGCGCTTGATGGCCATAATGCCCGCCACGCGCGCGCAGGCAAGCACGTCGCCCTTTTTGGCGCGGTCCTGCAGCACCATGGCTTGCGTCTCGGGGTGCATGAGGATGGTGCCCTCGGCGATGGCGATGCGATGGGTCTCGGCCTTGTCGGACACGTCGACCATGCGCACCTCGCCCTTGGCGTCCACGTGCGTCAGCTCGTCGCGACGGGCGTCGCGGGCGGGCTCGGTGGCAGCGCTGGCAGTCGGCTGTGCGGACGCGTCGGCGTTGCCAGCATTCGCCGCAGCCGTGACTTTGTGGGCAGACATCGCGGCCCTGCGAGCGGCCTTGGTGGCATCGGCGTACCTGCTCTTGGCCATATGATCATCCTCCGATTTGGGACATAAATCGTTGCGTGCCCTCAATTATCGCGTGTTCCTGCGGTTTGTGGGCCACGGCATCGCGCCAAATCGAAAGTACCTGCATATCATCACCACGGCGCAGCGCCTCACGCACCGAATACTCGGCATCGCTGAACAGGCACGGACGCACGTTGCCATCGGCCGTCAGGCGCAGACGGTTGCAGCTCGCGCAAAAATGATTGGACATGGCGCTAATAAAGCCGACCGTTCCCGCCGCGCCCGGAAAGTGCCAATAGCGCGCAGGGCCCGCGCCGGCAGGAGCGTCGTTGATGTCGAGCGGCTCGAGCTCGCCCAGTCCCGCCGCGGCGGCCCCGGCATTGATGCGCGCCCGCAGCTCGTCGCTCGGCACGGTATCGCTCGCGTCCCACAGCTCGGGATTGAGCGCGGGCGCATGCGGGTCCACAGCGCAATGCGAGCTTGTGTGCTCGTCGCCGATGGGCATGTATTCGATAAAGCGCAGGTGGATGGGGCGGTCGAGCGTGAGCCGCGCAAGGGCCGCCACATCCTGGTTGAGCCGGCGCACAACAACGCAGTTGACCTTAACGGGCTCAAAGCCCCAAGCTAGCGCCGCGTCGATGCCGGCCATGGTCTGCTCGAGTCGACCCAGGCGCGTGATCTTTCCAAACAGCTCGGGGTCGAGTGTATCGAGCGAAATGTTGACGCGGTTAAGCCCGGCGTCTTTGAGCTGCGGCGCCAGTTGGGGCAACAGGGCGCCATTGGTGGTGAGCGAGATGTCCTCGATCTGCGGAATCGCGCGGATGTCGCGAATGAGCGGGATGATACGGCGGCTGACCAGCGGCTCGCCGCCCGTCAGGCGTACGCGGCGAATGCCCTCCCCCGCCACCAAACGCACAAAGCGGGCGATTTCCTCGGCGCTGAGCAGCTCGTCGTGCGCGCGGGGCGCCACGCCATCGGCCGGCATGCAGTAAATGCAGCGGAAATTGCACTTGTCGGTAACGGCAATGCGCAGGTAGTTGATATCGCGGCCAAAGCCGTCATGTTGCACGTGCCCGTCCACGCAGCCCTCCCCTCACGCGGCGTTTTATTCTTCGGAAAACATAATACCCCACGAGAGAATCATGCCGACACCCGTACGACAGGACAGGTCGCTTTGAGCAAGACCGGCTTCCCAAGCCCATCCTCAGCACAGACCATCACAACATTCGATGCTTTTCCCGTTATTGGCAAAAAACGTCGAATGTTGTGATGGTTTGCCTGCCCGCAGCGCCCCGCAGAAGGGCCAAGGCGCCCCTAAAGGCTGCCGTCCCAGTGCCGAATCACGAACTCTCGCAGGTCGTTTTGACGTTTCTGGAATGTCTCGCTTCGGTCGCACTTGAGACCCATTGCGAGCGCGATGGCGTTCATCGCCCGGTGCAATTGCAGCTGATGGGCAAACTGAGTCCCGGTGAGGACGATCATCCTAAAGCCCAGCGCGCTCAGCACGGTCATACGCTCCGCGTCCGACGCGCTGCGCTGTTTATCAAGATGGTCCGAGCCGTTGTATTCAATCCCCGTACCGCTTGCAGGCGCATATACGTCGATCTCGAAATACCCGGCCTTAGCGAGATACTTGAACTCGCTGGGAACATCGACCCGATGGTTGAGCTCGATCTTGGCGTATCCCAGCCCTCCCTGGGAACGTTTTGCTACGACCATGATTGCGGTGGCCGTCTCCATGGGCGACCGCGCGCCATCGTGCACGCGCTTGAGCACGGCGGCCGCGCGTATAGCCCCCTGACGAGATCGGTTCTCATTGCAATAAGCAATCAAGTCGGCAACGGTATACCTCTGCCCTATCTCGATATAATCGCCTGTCGACAGATGATTCAAATGGTATCGGGCGCAGATTTCGTAGCCATATTCCAGCTGCTCGGGCTCGCTCATCCACGAACCCGCTTGGACAAAGCACATGACCTCATCAACCACCAGAAGGCCCTCTGCCACCTCGATAAGATGGTCTGAAGGTACCGGCGCCCCAAACACGTGGCATCTAAATCCAGCCGGCGTCGAGCGCTCAAAATCGAAGTTGACGAGCGTATCGATATGATCGAGCTCTTCTCGTGGAATACCAAGCGAAACCAGATAGTCGGTAACAATCCCGACAGCCGTTGAAGCCCTCAGCCCCTTAGCATCGAGTCCCAATTTGGGCAGGCTCGCGGTCGGCTCCGCCTCGTTGGCAAGCGAGTCCTCATCGTATAGGCTGCTTGCTCGCGAGAGCGGCTCGGACGGGCGCGCCACGTTGTGGTGCAGCCAGGCGGTCTTATGGGACAGGACGATCGGCAGGTCCATGAGCCCTCCAATGGAGTCGGATAACCAACCTTATTCCCCTGCTCACGGGTTCGCACGCCTTCGTGCGCAAGAAAGCGATTCCACTCGATCGAGTGGCAGAAAAACCATCACAACATTCGATGCTTTTCCTGATTTTGGCAAAAAACGTTGAATGTTGTGATGGTTTGAGGCGAGGTGAGGGGCACAGAGGGCCAAAGCATCGTGCTTGGAGCGTGACTATTTTTTCGCCCCGTCGTCAACACAAACCTTGAATCTACAATCGTTGTAGGGTTTTCACTACACTGGTACCTAAACGAACCAAGCCAGAAAGTACCCTGCCCATGGAACACGACCTCACACGCGGCAATGTCCTTAAGACCATCGCGGTCTTTGCCCTGCCTTATATGCTCTCGTACTTTTTGCAGATGCTCTACGGCATGGCCGACCTGTACATGATGGGGCAGTTTAGCGGCGCCGCCGGCATCACCGCCGTGGGTAATGGCGCGCAGACGCTCTATATCATTACCGTGACGCTCGTGGGCCTGGCCATGGGAACGACGGTCATCGTCGGCCATGCCGTGGGCTCGCGCCGCTTCGACCGCGCTGAGACCGCCATCGGCAATACCATCACGCTGTTTATGGGCGTCTCGGTGGTACTGGCCGTCATCTTGTTTGCACTATGCCCGCAGGTTGTGGCGCTCATTGGCACGCCGCCCGAGGCGGTCGAAGGCACCGCCGCCTACCTGCGTATCTGCTTTGTCGGCATTCCGTTTATTGCCGCATACAACATTCTCTCGGCCATCTTTCGCGGCCTGGGCGATTCGCGCTCGCCCATGTACGTGATCGGCGTGGCATGCATCATTAACATCGCGCTCGATTTTCTGTTTATCGGCCACATGGGGCTCGGCCCCGTGGGCGCGGCGCTCGGCACGGTAGCCGCCCAGACGGCAAGCGTTGCCCTCGCGCTCGTGTGGCTCAAGAGCCGTCGCACGAACATCCATGTTAAGCGCAGCGACCTGCGTCCCCAGCCCGAGGTGCTCAGCAGCATTCTTAAAATCGGCGTGCCCGTGGCAGTACAGGACGGCTGCATCCAGGTGGCGTTTATGTTTATCACCGTCATCGCCAACCATCGCGGCCTGGTCGACGCCGCCGCCGTGGGCCTGGTCGAAAAGATGATCAGCTTTTTGTTCATTGTGCCGAGCTCCATGGGTGCCACCGTCAGCGCGCTCACGGCGCAAAACGCCGGCGCGGGCAAGGGCGATCGTGCACGTCAGGTGCTCAAGGACGCTATGACGATCTCGGTGGTGTACGGCTGCCTGATCACGGTGCTGATGTGGCTGGTGGCGCCGGCGTTTATTGGCTTTTTTGCCAAGGACCCTGCGGTGGTCGCGGCCGGTACCGGCTATATGCACAGCTACATTTTCGACGCAATCTTTGCCGGCATCCACATTTGCTTTAGCGGCTTTTTCGCTGCGTATGGCAAGAGCTACATCGGCTTTGCGCACAACGTGCTGGCCGTGGCACTCATTCGCGTGCCCGGTGCCTGGCTGCTGTCGAACGCCTATTCCGACACGTTGTTTCCCATGGGTATCGCCTCGCCGTGCGGGTCGATTTTGTCGGCAGTCATCTGTGTTGTCGCGTTTACCGTGCTCAACCGCCGCGGAGCTTTTGACAAACTGATGGCGTAGCGGGGCAACGCGAAATCGCCCTCATCGACGGCATCGTCAGCGACGACCCGGCGACCCGAGTGACGCAGATCACGGTGCCGGTTTCCCCAGCAAAGTAAGAACCGCCCGGAAGGCATCATGCTTCCCGGGCGGATCTTCAATTTGGCTATCGACGCCTTAAGCCTGGGGCAACTGACCAGTAGCCAGGATCTGCTCGAGTGCGTCCTCATCCAACACGGGCACACCCAGCTGCTCGGCCTTGGTGAGCTTGGAGCCCGCCTTGGGGCCGGCGACCAGATAACTCGTCTTCTTTGACACACTGCCCGAAACCTTGGCGCCAAGCACCTTGAGCGCCGCGCCCGCCTCGTCGCGCGTGCGGTTGACGAGCGTGCCGGTGAGCACGAAGGTCAGACCCGCGAGCGGCTGTGCGTCGGCGAGCTCGCCCGCCACGCCAGCGTCGGCTGCGGCTTGCGCGTGCGCGGCGCCCAAATCGACCTCGAGCGACAGGCCCGCCTGGCGCAGGCGCTCCAGCACGGCAAGGTTCTCGGGCACGGCCAGGAACTGCTTGACGCTCGCCGCAATCTTGGGACCGATGCCCTCGCACTCGGCGATGTCCTCTTCGCTCGCCAAGATGAGCTTGTCAATCGACAGGAATCGCTCGGCGATGACCTCGCCCACGCTCTTGCCCACGTGGCGGATGCCTAGGGCAAACAGCACGCGACCGAGCGGCTGGCTCTTGGACTTGTTGAGCTCGGCGATGATTTTCTCAGCCGTCTTGAGGCCCACCGGAATGGGGTCGCCCTTCTTGACGCCCTTTTTGCTGTTGGAGCTGGCATAGGTGCGCCCCGTGTCCAGGCCGGCGATATCGTCGACCGTGAGCTGGTAGAAGTCTGCGACGTCGTGAATCAGTCCGGCGGCGATCATCTTGTCGACAATCTCGTCGCCCAGGCCGTCGACGTCCATGCAGCCGCGGCTCACCCAGTGGAGCAGGCGCTCCTTGAGCTGCGCGGGGCAGTCGATGGAAACGCAGCGGTAAGCGACCTCGCCGTCCTCGTGGACCACGGGGCTGCCGCACACGGGGCAGACCTCGGGCATCTGCCAGTCGACCGAATCGGCCGGACGCTTGTCGAGCACCGGGCCCACGACCTCGGGAATCACGTCACCCGCCTTGTGCACGATGATGGTATCGCCCTCGCGCACGTTTTTTCGGCGGATCTCGTCGATGTTGTGCAGCGTAGCGCGCGCGATGGTGGAGCCGGCGACCGTCACCGGATCGAACTCGGCGACCGGCGTGAGCACGCCGGTGCGGCCCACTTGGATGCGGATTTCGCGCAGGATGGTCTGCTTTTCCTCGGGCGGAAACTTAAAGGCAATGGCCCAGCGTGGCGCGCGGGCGGTAAAGCCCAGGTCGAGCTGCTGCTGGAAGCTGTCGACCTTTACGACCACGCCGTCGATGTCGTAGTCCAGGTCACCGCGGTGCTCAAGCGCCTGGGCACAGAACTCGTGGACCTCGGCGGGCGTGGCGCAACGGGCAACGTTAGGGTTGACGCTAAAGCCAGCGTTGCGCAGCCAGTCGAGGAACTCGCGCTGGCTGTGGACGTGCAGCGGATCGGTATCGGCGATGGCATAGATAAAGGTGGCCAGGTCGCGGCGCGCCGTGACCTTGGGATCCTTCTGACGCAGGCTGCCGGCGGCGGCGTTGCGCGGGTTGGCGAAGGGATCGCGGCCCTCGGCATCGGCCTCGTCGTTCAGACGAACAAAGCTGCCCTTGGGCATGTAGACCTCGCCGCGTACCTCAATGGTGCGCTCGCGGTCGGCGCCCATGTGGGCGAGCGCCGGCTCGGACAGGTGCATGGGCACATCCTTGATAGTACGGACGTTGAGCGACACGTCCTCGCCCGTGGTGCCATCGCCACGTGTGGCTGCGCGTACGAAGGTGCCGTTTTGGTAAGTAAGGGCCACGCCCAGACCGTCGATCTTAAGCTCGCAGGTATAGGTGACGCTACCGGCACCGAGGGCATCCTCAGTGCGCTGGAGCCACGCGTCGAGTTCGTCCAGGTCCATGGCATCGTCCATGGAATACATGCGTGCCATGTGCGTGACCGGCGTAAACTGCTCGCTCACGTAGCCGCCCACGCGCTGGGTATAGCTGTCGGGCGTCACCAGATCGGGATAGGCCGCCTCGATTTCCTGCAGCTCAACGAGCATTTTGTCGAAGGCGGCGTCCGTGATCTCGGGTGCGTCGAGCATGTAGTAGCGATAGGCGTGGTAGTCGAGCTCGTGGCGCAGCTCGGCCGCACGCGCTGCCGCCTGGGCACGGGCGTCGACCGGTGCGGTGGCATCCGCGCTCGCGGGCGTTTCGGTATCGATGTCCACGCCGTCACCAAACAGGCTCGATTGCTCCATAGCGGCACTCCTTCGCTCGATTTCAAACGGATACTAGAGTACCACCGGTCGCAATGAGGCCGAATAGCGGTCTCGAACCGCACCGAATCGGCAGCCGCCAGACTGGGGTGGACAGTTAGTTCAGATGCGTATAAATCCTAGAGCTGAATCAGGCACGAACACCCCTGTTTCAACTAATTTGGGCTCCTCGAGACCATGTAAACGTCCCACTCTCCCTTCCAAACACCCATTCGAGCCCCATCCCAATCAGCAATTGCTCAAAACGCATCCCAAGCTGCCCCAGATTTATACGTATCTGAACTAACTGTCCAGACCATTACGAACCAGCCCTCTTGCCAGCCCCAAGTGATCCGTTTTCCTCCGTCCCCAAGGGATCGGTACGAAAAGAGGGGCTGCCCAGCGTTGGCGGGACAGCCCCCTGGCATCGGTATGTGCGATACAGCTCGTTAGAAACCCTGGCCGTAGCCCTGGCCCTGGCCCTGCTGGCCTAGCAGCTCCTCCAGGTACTGGCGCAGCTGCTCGTCGGTAATACCGCCGTTGCCGGTGTCGGTCGAACTGTCGTCCTGCTGCTGGTTCTGCAGCTCCTCATCGGAGCCCAGCTCAACCGTGACCTTCTTCTCTTCCTTGCCGCGCATGAGCGTGATTTCGACTTTCTCGCCCACCTCGTGGCTGCGCAGCGCAATGATCAGGCCATCGGCGCTCGTGATCTCGTCGTCGTCCAGCTTGGTAATGACATCGCCCTCTTGGATGCCAGCCTTGGCAGCAGGGCCATCCTCAACGACGCTCGCCACATACGCGCCGCTATCGGTGCTCAGCTTGTTGGTACGGGCGTTGAGCGCGTTGACGCTCGAAAGCGTAGCGCCCATGTACGGATGCACCGGCGTCTTGCCGTCGATGATCTGGTCGGCAATGTTCTTGGCATAGTTGACCGGAATGGCAAAACCCACGCCCGAGCTGGAGCCCGAGTAGCTCTCGATGAGCGAGTTGATACCCACGAGCTCGCCATTGTCGTTGACGAGCGCGCCGCCGGAGTTGCCTGGGTTGATGGCGGCATCGGTCTGAATCATGTTGGCATAGATGGTGTTACCGCTGGTAGAGCTCATGGCCGTGGAGCGATACAGCGCCGACACAATGCCCGTAGAGACAGACTGTTCGTTACCGAACGGCGAACCGATTGCCATGACCCACTCGCCCACGTTAAGCTTGGAGGAATCACCCATCTCGATCGGCGTGAGCTTGGAAGCGTCGGCGTCCTTAAGCTTGATGACGGCCAGGTCGCTCGAGGCGTCGTTGCCCACGAACTCGGCCTCATAGGTGGTGCCGTCGTCCATGGTCACCACGTACTGGTCGTAACCATCGACCACGTGGTTGTTGGTGAGGATGTGGCCCTCGGTATCGAGCACTACGCCCGAACCGACGCTGCCCGAGCTGTCCGACTCGTCGGCAGACTGCGAAAGCGAGCCATTCTGGCTGCCGCTCGAAGTGGCGGTGATGGAAACCACGGAGGGCAATGCCTTGGCAGAAACGGCCTCGGCCAGCGTGGTGTCCTCGGAGTCGATCGTGATCTTTTGCGTCGACGAACCCGAAGCGCCCGCCGTCACGGCATTCTTGCCGCCACCGATATCAAGCGTGCCGCTCATAATGAGCGCAATGACCAGCAGGGCTCCGCAGGCACAGCCGGCAAGCGCCGTAATAAAGATCGGCAGCTTTTTGGTCTTGGTCTTGACCACCGTGTGCTTGTTCACGACCTGCTGGCCACCCAGCGGCTTGCCGGTCTGCGTGTCGTAGGCCTGCACGTAGGGAATGTTACTGCCGGCAGGCGTCGACTCCACCTGCACACGCGGCTGCTGCTGGGTCTCGCCGGCGTTGCCCGCATCCTGGGGACGCTGGGAATCGTACTCGCTCATGGCTGCGATCCTTTCGTCAAATAACCAAAGGCCCGCCAAACATGTGGCGGGCCATCATTGTTCACGTTGAGTTGTACCCCAAGCTGGGCAGTCCCGAGCACTAGATGCCAAGATTTCAGCTTTGCTTAAGTATTGACATGCTTATAGGCCAATTCGTTCTATGCCGTCATGTCTATTCGATATAACAGTCGATAGCAAAGCTATATGTTGAATCGTTAATGAAGTCCGTTATCGTCGCGCCCATGCCTGATCCGCACGTCCACTTATCCTTCTCCGCATCGTATGGCGTTGGCCCCCACCCCGTTTCATATGATGCTTCGCTTTCTGCGAAGTAGTTCATCACATATTTATCTTTCTGCATGAGCGCATACCAAGCGTTTGCATACATCACAAGCGGATCGGTTTGGACTATCGAGTACTTTCCGGAACGAATCTCAATTTCTGTTTTATCGTTATAATAAGCGACTGTGAGCTCAATCTTGGCAAGCAGCGGCAACGTTTCATCTGATTCCCTCTGGATTGTTATGACATCACCGGCCATAGCGTCGGCAGACACAGTTTTGCTCTCTGGCGTGAAAATAGTCTCTCTGCTTCTTGTTCGCGTTTTTTCATTGCCATTTTCATCTCTGACCACCGTGTCGACCACGAGCGTCAATCGCTTCTGAGCGTCCGGCAACTCCACGGCTTCTGCCATCCCGGCTCGCATCAAAATAGGAGCCCCCGCCATCAGACCTAAGAACTGCTTTCTATCAATCATTCTTCATTCCCCTTGTCTACTTGATTTGACTTTCTCAGCTGAATGGGGATACAGAACAGTCCCGTCAAGTTCCTTATCTTCCACAAAAACTAGAATCCATTTATCACCTGCTTTCAACCCTGAGACATATCCGGAACTTGACTTACGGCGCATATCGATTCTCTTACGGCAACCACTTGGCATAAGCGCCTCAAATTGCCCGTTATGAACATCCGATAGAGCGCGCACCTCGACTGCAACAACCGTGTCGTTTTCTCCCCCATTAGTCGCCCTTAACAGAAAGAAGCTCGCTGCGGTGAGCAAAGCAAAGGAAAGCACCAATAGGAGCATTGCCCTTCGAATGAACTTGTCGCCGTTCACGAGTACAATCAACCCTTGCAATATGTGCCATCGTGAGACGTGTAAATTGATACGTCATATGGAAGAAACTGTAGCTGGTTTGTCCATCCATTCCAAACAACAAGCAGGTACTTCTTGGCATTCGAGTATGTGTTATGCATTGCCACGTAGCCCACAACTGCCATTGCGTGCCCGCTGCCATTTGACCGGAGCCTTCCAGAGAAAATACTCAGATTCCCCGAGTCGGTATTCACCCTAAAGGAATCCCATGACGGATACCAAACGAATGACGTCTCAAGCTCCTTGCCTCGTCTTGCACAAAACTCCTTTAAGGCCGGAGCGGGTTTGTCAGGAGAAGTCTTGCCTTGAGTAAAGTACAGACCAGTCGCTTGATCATATTTCTTTCCTTCTTCTTCTTCCCATGTCCCCGACAGCCTCCAAAGCTCCGAGTATAAATCGGACAATTTAAGGCGGTTCAAAGTCACATAGTGACTGCTAACTGCAAACATTGCCGAAACAGCGCAAGCATAAGTCCCCGTTTCTTTGATAACTTCTGTTTGCGTTGGCGTTATTATTCCCGAAACCGTTTTGCTCGCATCAACAACATATCCCTGTTTATACAAATCCTTGGCAGATACAAAAACGTCATCGAAATGTTCCGGCGATCCGCTGCGATTGCCTCCCGAGGACAATTTATTTGGTACTTTTTTTCCACTTGCGTCTAAAACAATGTTTTTATCTAAGTCGGCAACGCCAACAGTTAGCTCGTCAATCTTTAACGCAACGACGTTATCCGAGGATGCGAGGAGTGCAATTTCTTCGCTTGCACTCTCGATAGGTAAAAGAGCGTTCGGAGCCAAGCAGTATTCGCTGATCCACCAAGATCGCTCCGAATCAAATACGACGTAGCCATAGTTAACGTCATCCCGCTTCGCACGAACGATATACCCGATTGATTCCCCATCGGAATTCACCATTTTTACTGGGTCACAAGCGGTCACCGGCTCATCCGATACATCATCAAAGAAAGCTTGCGCTTGCTCCACAGCTATTTGCGGTGTGACACGGACTAAGTCGTCGTCTCCAAAAACCAACCTTGGAGACATCAGGGCGGCAAGCAACACTATGAATCCGACAATCACCTTTCTCGAATAACGCATTTCTTCCTCCATCCGTGTAGTAGGGAGATACGGTAACTAGATGATATTTGCTAGATAGTGTTATACGTTTGATATTGTTTTTACTGACACACTTTTAATCGGTGAAAGGTCTTCTTTTCGCCCTAAATGAGAAAAGGGTACTGGAGAAATCTCCGGTACCCTCACATTCCTCTATTTACTTGCTAATCCTTAAACAGATAGCCCACGCCGCGGACGGTGGTGATATGTGCCGCAATCTGCGGGCCCACCTTGGAGCGGATGCGTCGGATGTGCACGTCGACGGTGCGCGTGCCGCCGCAGTACTCAAAGCCCCACACGCGGTGCAGCAGCACCTCGCGGCTGTAGGCACGGTTGGGATGCGTCGCCAAAAAGCTCAGCAGCGAGTACTCCATCAGCGTCAGGTCGATAGGCTCGTTATCGAGCGTCACCTGGTAGGTAGCCAGGTTGATCTCGAGGTTGTCGATGTTGAGCACATCGTCGGCGGCGACGGTCTCCTCCTCGCCCATCAGGCGCTGTGCACGAGCCTTAAGCTCATTGGGCGTCGCCGTGGGGCATACAAAGTCGGCATGCGCGTGATTCGGCAGGCGCAGGGTGCCGAGCGCCTCGTCGTCGACGATCACCAACATGGGGACGCCGCCGCGATCGTCAAGCCACTTGGCAATCTGATCGATGCGGTCGCTGCGGATGCCGTCGGAATCGAGGATCAGCAGGTCAAAGTCGTGCGCCGCAGTTGGCGAATCGGGGGTTGCCAGGCTCACCTCGACACCCAGGGTGGTCGTCAAGCTGCGGGCAAACTCGTGGAAGCGCGTCGTGCGCGCCATGAACAGGGCACTCTTTTCGGACATATCGGCCTCCAAAGAAATGAGCTCAATCGTACTGGAACAAGCCAGCGCGATTAGGAGTTCGCCAGGTAGTGCTTGATCTCCCACTCGGTGATCGTGGACTCAAACTTATGCCACTCGTTGCGCTTCTTTTTGAGGAAAAAGCTGTGAATGTGCTCGCCGAGGGCATCCTTCATAAACTGCGAGTCCTCAAACACATCGAGCGCCTCTTTGAGCGAGCGCGGCAGCGGCGTGTAGCCGGCCTCGAGCATCTGACGGTCGGTAAGCTTGAGCGTCTCGGCCGTGGCCTCGGGCGGCAGCTCCAGCTTGCGCTCGATGCCGTCCAGACCAGCCGCCAGCGTGACGGCGTTGACCAGGTACGGATTGGCCATGGGATCGGGGCTGCGAAGCTCGATGCGCGTGGACAGCTGCTTGCCGGGCTTGTAGACCGGGATGCGGACCATACTCGCGCGGTTGCGCAGGCCCCACGTGGCGTACTGCGGCACGGAATCGCCACCCGTGGTGATGCGCTTGTACGAGTTGACCGTGGGGTTGGTGATGGCGCTGATCTCGCGCGCGTGTGCCAGGATGCCGGCCATATAGTGCTTGGCGGTATCGGAGAGATGGTACTTCTCGTCGTCCTCGCCCCAAAAGACGTTGTTGCCGTCGTGGTCGAACAGCGACTGATGCAAAAACATAGCGCTGCCGTCCTCGCCCGCCAACGGCTTGGGCATAAAGGAGGCGTGGCAACCGCTCTCGTAGGCCTGCTGCTTAATGATGAGTTTGGCCGTGGTGATGGCGTCGGACATGCTCAGGGCCTCGGCATGGCGCAGGCTCATGCCGTGCTGCGAGCGGCCGGCGGCGTGGAAGGTGTACTCCACGGGCACGGACATCTTCTCGAGCGTGAGGACCGTGTTGCGACGCAGGTCGCGAGCGGCATCGCTCACCGAAAGATCGAAGTAGCCCACGTTGTCGAGCGGCTCGGGGGTGTGCTCGTCGGGGAAGTAGTAATACTCCAGCTCGGCACCCACGTTGAGCAGATAGCCGGCCTTCTCGGCCTTATAGAACATACGGCGCAGGGCGTCGCGCGGGTCGCCGGCAAAGGGCTTGCAATCGGGAGTGCACACATCGCAGAACACGCGGGCGACGCCGTTATGGCTCGGACGCCACGGCAGAATCTGGAAGGTCGAAGCATCGGGGAATGCGAGCATGTCGGCTTCCTCGGGCGTGGCAAAGCCCTCGATGGCGGAGCCGTCAAAGCCAATACCCTCCTCAAAAGCGACCTCGAGGTCCTCGGGGCTAATGGCAAAGTTCTTGAGGCGGCCGAGAATGTCGACAAACCACAGACGCACAAAGCGGATGTCACGCTGTTCTACGGAGCGGAGTACGTAATCGATGTTCTGCTGGTTCATGTCGCTCCCCTTTCTTTCGGGCGGGTTTCGACTGGTCTATATCGCAGATACTATCGCAGAAAAATGTTTCCGCAGGGTTAAAGCGTATCAAGCGCTCAAAAAACGTGCGCGAACAGGCAGTTGCGAACGAGCGGCTAGCGCGAGGTCGATGCGCGGTGTTCGATGTGGCCGGGGATCTCGATGCACTTGGGCGCCAGCTTTGCGGCCTCGCCCACGGTGGTGGTAACAACGTCGATGCGCTCGGAGAGGCGCTCGACCACGCGCTCGGCGATGGTGAGGGTGTCCTGCGCTGCCGTGGTCACGCCACCAAAGAGCACGTGGTTCCAGGGGTAATCGTCAAACGTCGCGATTCTGAGACCCGCCGGCAACGAGGGCCCAAGCTGCGCTAGCGCCTCGGTCAGACGCAGGAAGACCAGACCGTTGACGGCAATGAGGCCGAGTTTTTTGCCCGCATAGTCGCGGATGGCCTCGTCCAAGCGGCCAACGCCTGTGGCACCGCCATCGGCCAAGGTGACAACCTCACCCGCAAGGCCGCGGCGCGAAAGCTCATCGGTAAAGGCCTCGGCGCGCTCTCGACGCACGGGGCTGTCGTCGCTTGCCTCGGTGAGCAGGCAAAGGCGCTCGCTGCCCGCAGCGGCCAGGGCGTCTACCAAGCCGGCGACCAGCTCACGGTTGTTAGATGTCACTAGATCGACACCGCCGTCGGCAACGTCGCGGTCGAGCAGCACAACGGGCAGACGTCCCGCTGCCGCGGCGATCGCCTCGTCATTGCCTCCGCAGGTGTTGACGACCAGGCCGTCCACGCCGGCATCGATAAGTCTGGTGAGCGACTCTGCTTCCTTAGCGGGATCGTTGCCGCTAATGGCCGTCATAAGCGAGCAGCCGCGCGCGGCGGCACTGGCGGAAAGTCCTTCGAGCATGGCGCTCGAGAATGGGTTGGCGATGTCGGCCAAGATCACGCCGATGAGATTGGTGCGCGAGGAGCGCAGATTGCGTGCGGCGGCACGCGGGCGATAGCCGGTGCGCTCGATGACCTCGGCAATGCGGGCACGGGTCTCCTCGGTCATTTGCCCGGGACGGTTGTTGAGATAGCGCGAGACCGTGGCCGGACTCACGCCCGCCTCGACGGCAATGTCCTTGATTCTCATCTGCGCCATAGCGCACCCCGTTTCCCCATTGTCGGCAGCCTGAGCCATTTTAGGCATTTTTTAAAAATCTCAGTTGCAAAACGCTGTAGGTGAGCAGCATCGTTTTTGCGTCTCGAGCAGATGCGATAATGGGCTAGATAGCCGAGTCTTTAGACAGCTCAAAATAGTCAGGATGCAAGGCGATAACCGGGCCCTGCTCCTCGGGCATCAGGTGCAAGTGCGTCTCTGCCAGATAGCTCGCCGCATCGGTATCGCCCCTCTTAATGGCCTCGAGAATCCGGCGATGCTGCCGACGAATCGGCTCCCAATCCAGGTCCTGCGACACCATACGCAACCAGTTGTATCGCTCAAAATGTGTGTTGACGCTCTTCATCCAATCCCACAACATGTGACGGCCGGCAATCTCAAAACACGTCTCATGGAACAGGTTGTCCAGATCGAAAAAGCGACGCGTTTCGCTATGGTCGAGCGACTCGGACTCGGCAAGAATCTGCTCGAGCCGCTGCTTTTGCTCGGGCGAGGCGGCCGAACAACATTTAATGAGCACGCTTCTCTCAAGTTTCTCGCGCAAGAAGCAGGCGTTCTCGGCGCGCTCCATGCTGATTTTTGAGACATAGGTGCCGCTTTTGGGACGCGTTTCCACCAGCTCCTGCTCACGCAGGCGCACAAAGGACTCGCGAATGGGCGTGCGCCCGATTCCCGTCTCCTTTTCCAGACCAATCGCCGAAAGACGCGTGCCGGGTTTGAGCTCGGCATAGATAATCTTGGAGCGCAATGCGTTGTATGCCTGGTCTTGCAGGCTCTGATTATGCTGGCGTTGTTCCATAAAGCCCTCGGATAAACCCTCGGTTAGTCGAATACCACCATGCAATACTATCGCATCGACACGCCCCAGCTCCCAATCAGTCTTTTTGGGACGGGGCTCTTTTAGCTACCCTGGCCCGCAGATCGGCCCCCTTGCCACAAAAGTGGCCCATCTACTACGTTAACACGGATAGCCTCGGCCATACCGAAAACCGTGAAAACAAAACCGCAGGTAGACAGCTTGTCGATTTTCGAAAAAGCCGACTATGGTTGACCCCTGCGGCTTAAACGTAGTAGATAGGCCCTTTTCGTGGCGCAGCACTACTGCACCCCAAATTGGCACCCCGAGCCCTCGTGAGTTGCCAACAAGCTGTTCGCCCAGCGCTTTATCCGCGCGGCATTTGGAAAATAGCACCACCGCAAAACCCGCGAGTAGCGCTTACTTTGCTATATCTTGCTATACTTTGCTATATCTTGCTATATCTTGAGCAAAGGTGGCTCACATGCAAACAAACCCTTTTAAGCCCACAGCAGGTAAAACACCTCCCACGATTATCGGCCGCGAAGATGTGCTCGAAGAATTCAATGAGGGCCTCGTCAACGGGCCTGGTGCCCCAGGGCGCCTAATGCGCATAGCCGGCGTCCGTGGAACGGGCAAGACGGTCCTCCTTGACGAGTGCTCACGTTTGGCGCAAAGCCGTGGCTGGACGGTCATAAAAGAGGTCGCAACCGAGGGACTTTGCCAACGCATTCTCGAACAGCTGCAGCCCAAATTCCAGGCCAAACACGCCAGATTTGAGCCCACCGTAGCTGGCATGTCCATCGGCAGCATAGACATTGAGCGAATCGGTCCATCGCTACGCGACGCCATGAGACAGACAATATCCAAGAATGAAAATGGCCTGCTCATCACTCTCGACGAGGTTCAAGACGCAGAGCTCGATGAGGTCCGAACGCTCTCCATTGCGATTCAGCAGGTTATCGGCGAAGACCTTGATATCGCCTTTGTTTTTGCGGGGCTGCCTTCGATGATTGAAAGCATCATCAACGGAAAGACACTTACGTTTTTGCGCCGTGCCCTCCCCTTTGACCTGAAGGCTGTGGCAGTAACCGAAGTGTCGTACTCCCTCGAGGAAACCATTGAAGCGTCTGGCATGGAGTTGCAGCCAGGTATTGCCGGCCAACTTGCCGAGGCAACGCAAGGTTATCCTTTCATGATCCAACTCGTTGGATACTACGCATGGCAGTTGGCAAGACGCGCACATACACCGATTATTGGAGAAGAAGAAGCCGAGCGCGGCATTGCAACGGCACGCGAACGCTTCTGTGCCATGGTGATTGAGCCCGCGCTACAGCGCATTCCGCCCACGTGCATCGCTTATCTGCTGAGCATGGCATCTTTGGGGCAGACGAGCTCGACCAGCATGGTTGCCGATGCCCTAAACAAAACGCCTCAACAGGTGAGTTCCGTCCGCAGCCGCCTGTTAAGAGAATCGATTATCGAGGCTCCCTCGTACGGCAAGGTCTCATTTGCCATCCCCTACATGCGCGACTACCTCTACGAGCACAAAGCCGAACTGGAAGTTGAACTGTAGAAACGGCAACTGCCCCTCAAGACGAAAACCGTTTTCGTACGGATTTAAAGCAGACGTAAACGATTTTCGTCTTGATTTGCGTACGGAATTAAGACGTAAATTGCGCTTTCGTACGCTTATTACCAGACGCAAATTGTTTTCGTCCGGCCATGCGTCCCCAATCTAGACGAAAAGAGCCCCGAGCTCGTATTGAACTCGGGGCTCTTTGTGCCGCACATCTATGAGAGGAGATATTTGATGCGCATGGGCGCTACTCCATGTAGCCACCCTGAATGGCGGAAACTGCATGCTCGGTAAAGAACTTGAGCGTGCCGGAGGTGTAACGATTAGCCTTGGGCTTCCAAGCGGCGCGACGCTCGGCCAGGACGGCGTCGACCTCGGCCGGCTCCATCTCCTTACCGGCGATGCCCACGATAGACAGCGAGCGCTCGGGGATGTTGATCTGGATAAGGTCGCCCTCCTCGATCAGGGCAATCGGGCCGCCCACGGCAGCCTCGGGCGAAACGTGACCGATAGCCGGGCCCTTGGAGGCGCCGGAGAAGCGGCCATCGGTGATAAGGGCAATGCTCGCACCCAGCTCGGGATCGCTGGCGATAGCCTCGGTGGTGTAGAACATCTCGGGCATACCGGAACCCTTGGGGCCCTCATAGCGAATGATAACGGCATCGCCGGGCTTGACCTCGTGCGTCAGGACGGCGTGGATGGCGTCCTCCTCGCAATCGAACGGACGGGCCTTAAGCGTGGCCTGGAACATCTCGCGCGGAACAACCGTGTGCTTGACGACGGCGCCCTCGGGGGCAAGGTTGCCGTGGAGGATGGCGATGGAGCCGTCGGTACCAAAAGCCTGGTCAAACGGGCGAATGATGTCCTCGCGCTTGAGGTTCCATTTCTCCAAGTAGCGGCCGCACTTCTCGTAGTAGCCGTTGTTCTTGAGGTCCTCGAGGTTTTCGCCGAGAGTCTTGCCGGTGACGGTCATGACGTCGAGGTGGAGCATCGACTTGATCTCCTCCATGATGCGCGGCACGCCACCCGCATAGTAGAAGAACTGCGCCGGCCACTCACCTGCGGGACGAACGTTGAGCAGGTAGTGGGCACCACGGTGCAGACGGTCGAAGTCGTCGGCGGACATCTCGATGCCAAACTCGCGGGCGATCGCAGGGATATGCAGCAGCGAGTTGGTGGAGCCGGAAATGGCGCCGTGGACCATGATGAGGTTCTCGAAGGACTCCTTGGTCACGATGTCGCGCGGGCACAGGTTGTGTTCGGAGAGCCACACGGACTGACGGCCGGCCTCGCGCGCAAACTCACGCAGATCGGAGCTGGTTGCGGGCAGCAGGGCCGTGCCGGGGAGCATAAGGCCCAGGGCCTCGGCGGTAACCTGCATGGTCGACGCGGTGCCCATAAAGGAGCAGGCGCCGCAGCTGGGGCATGCGTTGTGCTTGGCAAACTCAAGTTCCTCGCGAGAGATCTCGCCGCGCTCGTAGCGGGCAGAAATCGCACCGAGCTGCTCCAGGGTCAACAGGTCGGGGCCTGCATCCATGACACCGCCGGTAACGACGATGGAGGGGATGTTGATGCGGCCCATGGCCATAAGGTTCGCAGGCAGGCCCTTATCGCAGCTGGCAACAAAGACGCCGGCGTCGAACGGGGTGGCCTTGGCATGAATCTCGATCATGTTGGCGATCATGTCGCGACTGGGCAGCGAGTAGTTGATGCCGTCGTGGCCCTGGGCCTCGCCGTCGCAGATATCGGTGCAGAAGTAACGGGCACCATGACCGCCAGCCTCGGCAATGCCGGCACGGACCTCCTCGACCAACTCAAACAGGCCGGCAGAACCCGGGTGCGAGTCGCCGAACGTCGACTCGATAATGACCTGCGGCTTGTCCAGATCCTCGATGGACCAGCCAGAGCCCAGACGCAGCGGGTCCATCTCGGGGCTGATGGTGCGAAACTTGCCGGAACGCGGCTGCAGCTTGGCAACCAGGTCGGCTGCCTCCTGCTGAATCTGTGCCTTGGTCTTCTCGTCCATGATGCTCTCCTCTTTTGATTTGAACGGTTGTACCAATCGTTGGTTAATGAATCAGGTGTAAATGGGTACCGAGCGATGCACTCGGTGAAAGATGCTTAGCTACGCGAACTAGGCGAAGAACGAAATCACCAGGGCGCAGGCAAGACCCGAAAGGCCGATGAGCGTCTCCATAACGGTCCAGGACTTGAGGGTGGTCTTCTCATCAATCTCGAGGAACGAAGAGCACATCCAGAAGCCGGCATCGTTGACGTGCGAGAGGGCCGTGGCACCGCCGCAGATAGCACGCATGGCGGCCGAGCACGCAACCAACGACCAGGTCGTCTGTATCAAAGAGCTCTGCGACGAATCCGAGCGCCTGGCCGAGGCCGGTGAGGATTACTCCACCGCCGACACCGCGTTCCACAATGCCATTGCCGAAAGCTCCGGAAACCTCGTCGTTCCCCGCCTGATGGGCGTGTTCAAGGCATCCGTCCCCCTCTTTATCGACGTGACCGGCAAAAATGCTCGTCGAGGAAACTATCCGCACGCACCGCGATGTGGCCGACGCCATCGCCTCACGCAATCCCACCGCCGTGCACGACGCGATGTATTTGCATCTGGTGTACAACCGCAACATGATTGCGGAGGGAGCAGAAGCAAAAGGCATTTAGGGCCCGACAATAATCTTTCTTTGGCAAAACGCAGGCAGCGGCTGCCCAACACACAGGGCAGCCGCCGCTTTTTGCAATCGATTGGTGCAAAGGGGTTGACTAGAGCTCGCAGGCAACCTTGTAGCCATCGCCGATGGCGTCGCGGATGTTGCCGCACTTGTTGGCATCGCCCAACACGTGGGTGGTAACGCCGGCTGCAGCCAGGTCGTCGGCCAGCTTGGTATTGGGACGATAGCCCATGGCAAGCACCAGCGTATCGGCACCGGCGATGGTGTGGACCTCGCCGTCCTTCTCGTAGCTGATAGTGTCCTCGGTGATCTCGATCACCTTGGCCTCGGTCAGCACGTGAACGCCCTTGGAGAGCATGCGCGTGATGAGCACCGCGCGACCGGCACCGCCCTCGTTGGCGGCGAGCGTCTTGGTCATCTCGATGACGGTGACATCGCGATTGGCCGGCGAGAGGTCATTGACCAACGGGGCCAGGTAATCGGCCGTCTCGCAGCCGACGGTGCCGCCGCCGACGATGACGATCTTCTTGCCCGGGAAAGCCTTGCCGCCCAGCAGGTCGTCGGCCGTCATAACCTGCTTAAAGCCCTGCATGAAGGCCGGAGCGATGGGCTCGGCGCCATAAGCCAGGACAACCTCGTAGCCGGCGTAGTCACGCTGAATGTCCTCGGCAGTAAGCTCGGTGCCAAATACGCACTTCACGCCCGCCTCAGCAAGACGGCGATACTGATATTTGATCACGCGGGTGAGTTCCTGCTTTGCCGGCGGAACGGCCGCGATGCGCATCTCGCCACCCGGCTCATCCTGCTTGTCAACGAGCACCACGTTGTGTCCGCGCTTGGCGGCAATGTAGGCAGCCTCCATACCCGCAGGACCAGCGCCCACAACGAGCACGTTCTTAGCCTCGGCGGCAGGCTCGTAGCCAGCCTCGTCGCGCTCCACGTCCGGGTTGACGGTGCAGGAGATGCGCTTGCCGAACATGATGCCGTTCAGGCAGCGCAGGCAGCCGATGCAGGGGCGGATGTCGTCGGCGTTGCCGGCAGCGGCCTTGTTGCAGAACTCGGCATCGCACAGATTGGCGCGGCCCATCATGCAGATGTCGGCGGCACCGTCCTCGATCAGTTCCTCGGCGATCCAGGCCTCGTTGATGCGGCCGACGGTGGCGACGGGAATGTTGACGTGCTTTTTAATCTCGCGCGAGCAGGCGGCGTGCGAGGCCTGCTGGGTACCGGCAGCGGGAATCGCGGAGCCGCGCTTGATGGTGGTACCGCCCGACACATGAATCATGTCGACACCGGCCTTCTCCAGGCGACGCGAGACGTAGATCATGTCGTTGAGGGTCAGGCCGCCATCGGTGTACTCATCGCCCGAGATGCGGACGTCGATGATAAAGTCCTTGCCGCAGCGCTCGCGAATCTCGGCGATGACCTCGAGCAGGAAGCGCATGCGGGCGTCGAGCGAGCCGCCGTACTCGTCGGTACGCTTGTTGTAGAGCGGAGTCAAAAAGCCGCCGAGCATGCCGTGGGCGTGTGCCGCATGGACTTCAACGCCATCGACGCCAGCCTTCTGCATACGCACGGCAGCGTCGCCAAACTGATGCGTGAGCTCGTGAATCTCGTCGACCGTGATGGGACGCGGTGCCTCGCGGGCGTAAGACGGGCCCACAAAGGACGGAGCGATCAGGCGCGGCGTGCCCGGAATGTTAAAGGCCATGTAGGCGGGATGGAAGAGCTGCGGCATGATCTTGCAGCCATACTCGTGGACGGCCGCGGCGAGCTTTTCCCAGCCGGGGATAAACGTGTCGTCGTAGCAGCACATGTCACCCGGCAGATAGGTATAGGTGGGCTCGACCGTCACGACCTCGGTAATGATCAGACCCACGCCGCCCTTGGCGCGGGCACGGTAATGATCGACCAAGTCGTCGGTCACATAGCCATGATCGGCCAGGTTGGTGGACACCGGCGGCATAAAGACGCGGTTCTTGACCTCGGTCGTACCGACCTTGATCGGGCTAAAGAGCATCGGGTAGGCAGAGGACTCCATACAGGGTTCCTTTCGTTTGAGCCGCTCGGCGGCACTTGCAGACGTACTTATCGTATCAGCAACTGCCGCATCCGCAGTCAAACATACCCAAACGCCGGTCGGCTAATGAATACCGCGGCCCAAGTCTTCGGCAATTTTGTCTACGCCCTTAAGCGCGGCACAAGTCTTTTTGTTGGAGCAATGCCCCGTGCAAACGCCACCCTGGGCGCAGTCGGCGCAGGTGCCCTTGCGGTAGATGCGCACGCACACGGCGACAAACGCAATACCGATTACAGCCAGTACAACAATATCGATAGGTGCCATAGCAAGCCTCCTCTAGTTAACCACCACTTACTTTACCCCATCCTCCACCTACCAATAAGGGACAGATTTATATTGGTCGGTTTTATCTGCGGAAACGTCACATCTCCCCCACCAAAAAGCCCGAGTGTCGCTGGGACACCCGGGCTCGTGGAAAGGGGTCAATCCTTAGTCGGACTTAAGCGGAAACTGCGGAGGAAGCAGTGTTGGTCTCGTCCTCGTCGGTCCATGCATGCTTGGGCATGGGACGGAAGATCTGGAAGAGCATCGCAACCAGCAGCACGATGGCCACAATCGTCCAGATACCAAACTGTCCAAGAACAAGCAAGTTGTAGAACTGGTTGATGAACAGGCCGATCACCCAAGCGAAGGCGCACTCGTAACCGATGGCGATCGCAGTCCACTTGCCGGAATCCATCTGGTTGCGGATGGTGCCAATGGCGGCAAAGCACGGTGCGCACAGCAGGTTGAACGCACCAAAGGCAACGCAAGCGCCCATAGTCGGGAACATGCCGGCGAACGCGGTCCACAGGCTCGGGTCGGTCTCGCCGGCGTCGGCAACGGAGAGCAGCGAACCGGCGGTGGCGACGACGTTCTCCTTGGCGACAAGGCCAGAGACAGTCAGCGCGGTGGCCTGCCAGGTGCTAAAGCCGAGCGGGGCGAAGATCCAGGCGACCAGGTTGCCCAGCATGGCAAGCACGGAGTAGTCCATGAACTCCTCGGGGATGCCCTCCATAGCAGGCAGAAAGCCAAACGTGCCGTTGTAGCTACCAAAGTTGGAGAGGAACCACACCACGACAGTGGACGCGAAGATGACCGTGCCGGCCTTCTTGATAAAGGCCCAGCAGCGCTCCCAAACGTGCAGTGCCCAAGAGCGGATCGCCGGGAAGTGGTAGGCGGGGAGCTCCATGACAAACGGGGTCGGACGGCCGGCGAAGAGCTTGGTCTTCTTGAGCATGAGGCCCGAGGCGATGACGGCAAAGACACCCAGGAAGTAGAAGAGCGGACTGATCCACGCGGCGGTGGTGGAAGAATCGCCGATGATGGAACCCATGAGCAGGGCGATAATCGGCAGCTTAGCGCCACAGGGAATGAACGTGGTGGTCATGACCGTCATGCGGCGGTCCTTCTCGTTCTCGATGGTCTTGGTGGCCATGACGCCGGGGACGCCGCAGCCCGAGGACACGAGCATGGGGATAAAGGACTTACCGGACAGGCCAAAGCGGCGGAACACGCGGTCCATGATGAAGGCGACGCGGGCCATGTAACCGCAGTCCTCCAGGAAGGACAGCATGACGAACAGCAGGAACATCTGCGGCACAAAGCCGAAGATGGCGCCCAGGCCGCCAACGATACCGTCGCAGACTAGCGAATCGACCAGGCCACCGTCCTCGGTGCCACCCGCCACAAGGGCGTCGTGGACCATGGTGGTAATACCCGGGACATAGGGGCCGTACTGTGCCGGGTCGACCGAATCGGCGTCGTCGCCCGCAGCCTCGACAGCTGCGTCGTAGGCGTCGCGACCCTGGCCGAGCACATACCAGCCGTCGGTGCCGAAGAGCTGGTCGTTGGTGAAGTCGGTCACCGTGCCGCCCAAGGTGGAAACGGCGATGTAGTACACGCAGAACATGATGACCACAAAAATCGGCAGGCCCAGAATACGGTTGGTAACCACGCGGTCGATCTTCTCGGAGGTGCTCATCTTTGCCGGAGCCTTGGTCATGCACTCGTCGATGATGTGGGCAATGACGCCATAGCGCTCACCGGTGATGATGGACTCGGCATCGTCGTCGCAGTCCTGCTCGCACTGAGCGACCAGCTCCTCCACGCGAGCGGCCTTCTCCTTGGTGAGGTTGATGAGCTTGCAGGCGTCTGCATCACGCTCGAACAGCTTGACGGCGTAATAGCGGCGTTTGTTGGCGGGAACGCTCGCCGGAAGGTTATTCTCGATATGCGTCAGAACGTCCTCGATGGAGGAATCGAACTTGTGCTCCGGCACCTCGCCCTTGGAAGCAGCGGACTTCTTAACCTGCTCGAAGAGCTCCTTGATGCCCTTGTTCTTAAGAGCCGAGATCATCATGACCGGGCAGCCGAGCTTCTTGGAGAGCTTGTCCGTGTCAATCTTGTCGCCGTTCTTCTCGACCAAGTCGGCCATGTTAAGGGCAACGACCACGGGCAGGCCGGTCTCGATAACCTGAAGCGCCAGGTACAGGTTGCGCTCGAGGTTGGTGGCATCGACAACCTGGACGACCACATCGGGCTCGCCGCTCATGAGGTAATCGCGCGAGCATTGCTCCTCGGGGCTGTAGGGGGAAAGCGAGTAGATGCCGGGGAGGTCCGTGATGGTAACGTTCTTGTCGCTCAGAAGCTTGGCTTCCTTTTTCTCAACCGTGACGCCGGGCCAGTTGCCAACGTAGCCGTTGGCGCCGGTAATCAGGTTGAAAAGCGTGGTCTTGCCGCAGTTGGGGTTACCCGCCAGCGCGACATGGATCTGAGAATCCGCCATTCAATCCTTCTTCCTTGTGCGTCCGCGCTGCTTTCTCCGCGCGGGCTGGATAATGTGCTTCAAAGTTGCTGCATTAAGTTAGAAAAACCTAACTTTATCTGCAGAAATATACGCCGCGAGCCCTTACTGGACCTCGACGACAGCCGCCTCCTCCTTGCGGATGGAAAGCTCGTAGCCGCGCACGTTGATCTCGACCGGATCACCGAGCGGTGCAACCTTCACGACCTTGAACGAAGTGCCCTTGATGAGCCCCAGGTCCATAAGGTGGCGGCGAAGCGCACCCTCACCGTGAAGCTTGACGATGGTGGAGCTCTCGCCCACCTTGACGTCACCCAACGTCTTCATCCTCTTGTCCCCCTTTCGGTTTTTTGAAATGCAGCAGACTAACCGACGGTCATAATGTGCATGGCCACCTTGGAATCGATGCCAAAGCGCGCGCCCAGCACCGTGACGATGATATTGGCGCCACTCGAGCTCACCACGTGGATTTCGTTGCCCTCGACAAAGCCGAGGTCCTTGAGGTGATGTTTCATGTCCTCATTGCCCTTTACACGAGACACGCGCACGGTTTCGCCCGCTTTTACCATCGAAAGCGGCATGGCCGGCATCTGCGGTCCGCAAGACATGAGTTGCTCCTAACGTCAGTTCGTCCTCAACATCGACGTGATAAAAGTTAACCACGTCTATGTTCGCTTTAGTAAACTAGCACGTGGTTAACTTTTTGGAAAGGGTCTCTATTCAGTTTTCGAAAAAGTTTCCTATACGAAACAAAAAGGCGCGGCAAAGAGCTGTCCTTTGCCGCGCCCCGTCATGCTTAGAGCGAGAGGTTTCTGATCGACGTAACGCAGGAAGCCTCGTCTACGCCCGAAACGCGGAACACGATGTCCTCGCCACATTCGCCACAGAGTGCCATGAGCCCTATAACGTCGCGGCCATCGACATGACGATTGCCAATCGAAACCGACACGTCACTACGATGCTTGGCGATAATGTCATAAAGCAGCGCAACCGGGCGGGCATGCAATCCCAACGGATCTTTAATCGTCTTCGTAAATTCGACCATGTCCCCTCCCACGACATCGCACATTCGGCCGGCAAACCCAGCCACGTGGTAGCTATTGTAGCGTTAGATGCTTGTCGAGAGCTCCTCTGAGCACCTCGTGGGCAAAAAGTGGCAAATATGAGTACTGTCACCAATTTAGTAGCAGCAAAATCGAGAGCAAATTGCCTACTTTGAACGATTCGAAGGTAGCGCGCAGAGATGTGGTGTAAGAGGCGGGGCATGCCCCGCCTCTTCTCTTTCTTGAAAGGGAGGGGACACCGCCTAGAATTCGTCGTTGGAGTAATGAAGGTGACGAATGGAAG
>JAXKGF010000030.1:0-15042 GCA_036550515.1 Collinsella sp. | reverse complement strand
TCGTGGTCCATTGGAACACGAGGAGGCGCCAGGTTAAACTGAAGGGACTGACCCCGGAGGAGTTCCGGAGACAGTCCCTTGCGGCGTAGTTCTTATTTAAGCCGTCCAAGTTTTGGGGTGCAGTTCATCTTCACGGGCGGGGGCGTCTTTTTTCCGAAAACTGGTACGACTCGTTTGAAAGCTCGCACCCCCAGATTCACCTTGATGTTTGGCATCAGCCAACGGCCACATGCTTTGAGTCGCTTATGCTTGGAATTTCGGACGCGGCCATCTCATTTGAGGAACCAAGGGACAGCGTCCTTTCTTCGAAATACTTGGGTGAAAAGGAGCTCAAGGTTCTTTCGTGTCCAGCGGGTCATCAATCTGTGGGCGCCATGACCATTCGCGAGCTACTGAGCGGCAGGCTCGCTGTTCCCATTAATTTGTCACCCTGTCTCAATGCGATTAACCAATGCCCTGAAGCCCAGCTCGTCAATTTTCGCTTCCGTGATGTTGAATACGGAAGCAGGGCTCAGGCTGAGTTTCTTCAAGCCGGGGGATTGATATTGAGTTTGTCTGGGTCCTCTCTCGCATCGGATGGATCAGAAGTGAGTGAGTGCTCCATTGAAGCCTCGCATGACGTGGCCTTGCCCATCTATTTTTGCTATCGACAAAATGCCTGGACCGATCGACACCAGACGGTTTTTCTGCACCTATTGCGTCATCTTGCTTCGTGAAATTAATTGGCTTCGAGACGTCAAGTGATTATTGACGCCTTGTAACACATAGCTGACAGCTTTGCCCTCATGCTTTTCCAAGATTCTGATTTAGATTGCTGGCTCTTGGAGGGCGGAGCATGAAAAACCGTACGGTTTTGCTTTATATGACGTTCGTTTTTCTGTCGAACTTCAGCACCATTTTGTATTTTCTGACGGTTTACCTTGAATTCGTCGGATTCTCGATGGTAGCGATTTCTAGCATGATGATTGCATACCAAGTGAGTAAGTTCATTCTTGAGGTTCCTACTGGTTATATTGCTGACAGGTTTGGACGAAAGACAAGCGGTCTCGTTGGCGTCGTGGGAATGCTTGGATACTACGCCGCCCTACTTTTCACCCGTTCTCCTTTGCTTTTAATCGGTGCGTTTGCTCTCAAAGGATTTGCAGTTGCATGTGTGAGCGGATCCATAGAAGCGATCTACATTGACAGCGTCTCTCAGGACCAGCTCGTAAGACTTAATGTCGTTGAGCGATTTGTTTTCTATGCCTCTTATGCCATCTCCGCTTGCGTGGGCGGTTTCATTTCGTCTGTCGGTGCATATCTCATTGGTCTTTCGGCAGATATCATCGCAATGGTGTTGACGTTGGTTGTCGTTGTCTGCATTCCTGAGATGCGAAGAGGGGACACTGCAGCGACACCTAAGCGTGGAATTAGCCCGAAGATGATCGGTGCCGCTATTGCGCGTAACGGCATTCTTCGTTCAGCGTTCATCATGGACTGCTCTCAGGCATTTGCTTTTGTCGCCCTGGAAGACTTTTTCTCACTGTTGCTTGCGGGTCGCGGAATGAATGCCGTCGCTTCGGGTGTGATCATTGCGGTCCAGCTCCTTGCCTCGGCCTCCATGGGGCTTATTGTGCCCAGTGTGATTGCTCATGTCGACAAGGGCCGTTTTGCGCGTATTTGCGGCATCGTGCGCCTTTCCCTGACTGCTCTGTTTTTGATTCCCTTTACTCCGGTCTATTTGCTGCCCGTGTTCTATGTACTGCAGACGGTCGCTTACTCGTTATTTGCGCCAATTAAATACTCAATTTTTCAAAATGCTGTCGATTCTTCGATGCGCTGTTCACTAATTTCGGTCCAAAGCCAGATGGTGGCGGTGGGCGCTATCCTTTTCTATCTGTTCAATGCTGCGTTGAGCAGCATCGCGGGCATTCGAGTCATATTGCTTGTAGCGCTCGGGATATCTTCTTTGGTGTATATCCCCGCGCTCTTTCGTCTTACAAGTCAAAGGCCATGAGTATTTGGGCACCGATAACTTATATATCAACGCAATAAACCCGAGCGCGAGGGCGTTTGGGTTTATTATTGAAGCGTATGTAACCTGGCGGCGCCACACCGCCTGTTAGTAGGGAGACACATGAACGTTCTGGTCGTCAACGCAGGATCTTCGACGCTTAAGTATCAGGTCATCGATACCAAGTCCCACAAGGTGTCCGCAAAGGGCTCCTGCGAGCGCGTCTGCTTTACCGGCGGTACCTTCACCCACGCTGCCAACGGTTCCAAGAAGGTGACCGAGAACATCGAGTTCCCCGACCACAAGGTCGCCATCGAGGTCGTCCTGAAGGACCTCGAGGCCAACGGCGTCAAGATCGAGGGCATCGGCCACCGCATCGTTCAGGGCGGTTGGTACTTTGGCGATTCCTCCCTCGTCGACGAGGACGTTCTCGCCAAGATTCGCGAGGTCGCTCCGCTCGCCCCGCTGCACAATAACCCCGAGGCCAACGTTATCGAGTACTGCCTGGAGCAGTATCCCGACCTGCCCAACGTCACGGTCTACGACACTGCTTTCCACTTCAATATGCCCGAGGTCGCCAAGACCTACGCCCTGCCCAAGGACGTCTGCGACAAGCTGCACATCCGTAAGTACGGCGCCCACGGCACCAGCTACCGCTACATCTCCAAGAAGGTTGCCGAGATGACCAACGGCGAGGCTCGCAAGGTCGTCGTGTGCCACATCGGTTCCGGTGCTTCCCTGTGCGCCATCGAGGACGGCAAGTGCATGGACACCACCATGGGCTTGACCCCGCTCGACGGTGTCATGATGGGCACCCGCTGCGGCTCCATCGACCCTGCTACCGTGTGCTACCTGCAGCGCGAAGGCGGCTACACCTTCGACGAGGTCGACGAGATGATGAACAAGAAGTCCGGCCTTTTGGCTGTGACCGGCGGCAAGACCAACGACTGCCGCAACGTTGAGGAGCTCGCCGCTGCCGGCGACCCCGAGGCCCAGCTCGCCTTCGACATGTTCGTCTACAAGATTGCCGCCAAGGCCGCCGAGATGGCCACTTCCATGTGCGGCATGGACACCCTGGTCTTTACCGCCGGCATCGGCGAGCACGCCCCGGCCGTTCGCGCTGGCGTGGCCGACCGTCTGGCCTTTATGGGCGTCAAGATGGACCATGCCCGCAACGCCCTGCGTGGCGATGGCGCTTGGTGCCTGTCTGCCAAGGATTCCAAGGTCAAGATTTTCGTCATCCCCACGGACGAGGAGTTCATGATCGCTTCCGACGTCGAGCGCATCGTCAACAGCAAGTAATTGCAAGAGGGGAGGGGCTGGACGACCAAGTGCCGTTCAGCCCCTCTTTTGCGCTCGTTGGGCGATATGCCTGATAGCTATTTATCAAGATGTGATAACTTCTTATTAAAATGCGGTCGCCTTAAGAGGTCTGCGTCGACCGTATTGCACTGCAAAGGAGTCTCATGAACGTACTTGTTGTCAACGCCGGCAGCTCAAGCCTTAAATATCAGCTTCTGGATACCGATACCCGCGAGGTTTTCGCCAAGGGCAACTGCGAGCGTATCGGCTCGGACATGGGTATCTTTGGTCATTCCGAGAACGGTGGCGCCAAGCAGACCGAGGAGGTTCCCTTCCCCGATCATCGCTCTGCTATCGCTCGCGTGCTCGAGGAGCTCGAGAAGACCGACTTTACGATCGATGGCATTGGGCATCGTATCGTTCAAGGCGGCTGGCACTTCGATGATTCCGCAGTCGTCGACGATGAGGTCATGGCTAAGATCCTTGAGGTGGCCCCGCTCGCCCCGCTGCACAATTATGGCGAGGCCGCGGCAATCGAGTATTGCCGCGAGAAGTATCCGGAGCTGCCCAACGTCGCCGTCTTCGATACCTCGTTCCACATGACCATGCCCGAGGTCGCCTACACCTACGCGCTGCCCAAGGACGTGTGCGACAAGTACCACGTGCGAAAGTACGGTGCCCACGGTACGAGCCACCGTTACGAGTGGATGATGGCCAAGGAGATCCTGGGCTCGTGCTGCCACCGTCTGCTTTCGTGCCATCTGGGCAACGGTGCTTCGCTCGCCGCCATCGAGGACGGCGTGTGCCGCGACACCACGATGGGCCTCACGCCGCTTGATGGCCTGATGATGGGCACCCGTTGTGGTTCCATTGACCCTGCCACCGTGTGCTACCTCCAGCGCGAGGGCGGCTACAGCTATCAAGAAGTCGATGACATGATGAACAAGCAGTCTGGTCTGCTTGCCATCTCGGGTATCTCCAACGACGCCCGCGACATCCGTACGCGCGCCTCCGAGGGCGACGAGCGCTGCCTGCTCGCCTTCGACATGTTTGCCTACAAGGCCATGCAGCAGGCCGGCTCCATGATTGCTTCTATGGCGGGCGTGGATACCATCACCTTTACCGCCGGCATCGGCGAGAACGACTGGTCGATTCGTAAGGCCTTCTGCGACTGCTTTGAGTGGCTGGGCGTGCGTATCGACAACAACAAGAACCGCGAGGCCGTGGGCAACGGCCCGCAGGTCATCAGCGCCGCCGGCTCTTCCGTCACGGTCATGGTCATCCCCACCGATGAGGAATACATGATCGCCCACGACGTCGAGCGTCTGACCAAGAGCAACTAACACATTCGTCTGTAATTGACAAAAAGGCCTCCAGAGCAACAGCTCCGGAGGCCTTTTTGCTGGCAGGCGGACGGTAATTCCAGTTCCAAAGTGATCATCGCCGGCAACGCCTGCGCTCCCAACAACGGCACCCATCCGTTCAGATTTTCAGCCCCAGCTCGTAGCCAAGCCGCCGTCCACCCCAGATACCCTGATTACTACGTAGTGGTAGAAGGCCGTACGGGCTAACCCCTGAAAACAATCCGCAGACCAGAAACGCCCCCGTTCGTAGCTCCGGAGGAGCAGAACGGGGGCGTTTCATTGGTCGAGGACGTTTTCAGGGGTTAGCCCGTACGGCCTTCGGGCGAGTGCGTCCGCTACTCAGCCATCTGAGCCTGGACGGCGGTGATGGCCACGACACCCACGATGTCGTCGGCAGAGCAGCCGCGCGACAGGTCGTTGACCGGCTTGGCGATGCCCTGCAGGATGGGGCCGTAGGCGTCAGCGCCGGCGAAGCGCTGGACCAGCTTGTAGCCGATGTTGCCGGCCTCGAGGTCGGGGAACACGAGCACGTTGGCCTTGCCGGCAACGGAGGAGCCGGGAGCCTTGAGCTGGGCGACGGTGGGGACGATGGCGGCGTCGAGCTGCAGGTCGCCATCGATGGCGAGCTCGGGAGCCTTCTCGTGGCAGAATTTCACGGCCTCCTGGACCTTCTTGGCGACCTCGCCGCCGGCGGAGCCCATGGTGGAGTAGGAGAGCATGGCCACGTGCGGCTCAACGTTGCCCATGAAGGTGGACCAGGAGTGAGCGGAGGCGATGGCGATCTCGGAGAGCTCATCGGAGGACGGGTTGATGTTGAGACCGCAGTCGGCGAAGATCAGCGTGCCGTCGGTGCCGAACTGCGGGGTGTCGGTGCACATCACGAAGAAGGCCGAGACCAGCTTGGTGCCCGGGGCGGTCTTGAGGATCTGAAGCGCGGGGCGCAGGGTGTCGGCCGTGGAGTGGCAGGCGCCGGAGACCAGGCCGTCGGCGTCGCCCATCTTGACCATCATGGTGCCAAAGTAGGTGGCGTCCATCACCTGGGCGCGAGCCTGCTCGATGGTGACACCCTTCTTGGCGCGGAGCTCGGCAAACTTCTGCGCATACTCCTCGTGCTTCTCGGCGTTGCGCGGGTCGATGACGGTGGCGCCGGGAACGTCGATCTCGTCAGGGTTGCCCAGGATGACGAGCTTTGCCAGGCCCTCCTCGATGATTTTGTTTGCCGCGACAATGGTACGCGGATCCTCGCCCTCGGGCAGGACGATGGTCTTAAGGTCGGCCTTGGCGGCAGACTTCATACGGTTTAGGAAATCGCTCATGTTACTCCTTACAAGCGTTTTGCTAAGCTCCAGGCCCTCGGCTGTACACGAATAAACCCGCTGCTAGCGGGTTTACCTTTCAATTATGTACGCCGCGGTGCTTGAGCTTTCCTTGTGTGGCAAGCTCATTATAGGACGCATTAGCGCTATAATCGCTCTGATAAATATGTCTCGACGTATGTTCGAGAAAAAGCCCAGTTAAAAAGCGTGTGGCTTTTGACAAGGAGTATCGATGCAGATTACCTCAGGCCTGCCTGAAGGCTTTAATGCCGGTGCGTACGACATGATCGTTGTCGGCGCCGGTTATGCCGGTGCCGTTTGCGCCCGCCGTCTCGCCGAGACCATCGGCTATCGCGTTGCCGTTCTGGAGCGCCGTAGCCACATTGCGGGTAACGCCTACGACTGCACTGACGAGGCGGGAATCCTGGTCCACGAGTATGGTCCGCACATCTACCATACCTTTAACGAGCGCGTGCATAACTTCCTGTCGCGCTTTACCAAGTGGACGGACTACCAGCACAAGGTGCTCGCCAACATCAACGGCACCCTTATGCCTGTGCCCTTTAACCATGCGAGCCTCAAGCTCGCCTTTGGCGATGAGCGCGGCGAGGAGCTGTATCAGAAGCTCGTGGAGACCTTTGGCAAGGACGTCAAGGTGCCCATCATGGAGCTGCGCAAGAAGAACGACCCGGATCTTGCCGAGGTCGCCGATTACGTCTACGAGAACGTCTTTTTGCATTACACCATGAAGCAGTGGGGCCAGACGCCCGATCAGATCGACCCCTCGATTACCGGCCGCGTTCCCGTCTTTGTTGGCGATGATGACCGCTACTTCCCGCAGGCTCCCTTCCAGGGCATGCCGCAGGACGGCTATACCGCGCTGTTCGAGCATATGCTCGATCACGATCTGATTGATGTGTTCTGCGACGTGGACGCCCGCGACCTCTTCGAGATCGACGAGACCACCGTCAAGATCGACGGCAAGGTCTATGGTGGCGAGATCGTCTACACCGGTCCGCTCGACGAGCTGTTCAACCTCGACCTGGGCGCGCTGCCGTACCGCACGCTCGATATGAAGTTCGAGACGCTCGATATGGACCAGTTCCAGCCCGTGGGCACCGTCAACTACACTACGAGCGAGGACTACACGCGTATCACCGAGTTCAAGAACATGACCGGCCAGGTCCTGCCCGGCAAGACCACCATCATGAAAGAGTACTCCAAGGCCTATACGCCCGGCTCGGGCGAGACGCCGTACTACGCTATCCTGGAGCCCGAGAACCGTGAGCTCTACGAGCGCTATCTCGAGCGCGTCCAGAACCTGACGAACTTCCACCCGGTGGGTCGTCTGGCCGAGTATCGTTACTACGATATGGACGCCGTGACCAATTCCGCCCTCGATCTTTCGGATGAGATTATCGCCTGCCATGCATAAAGTCATAACATTCGGTATTCCCTCGTATAACGCCGCCAAGGACATGGACCATTGCATCACCTCCATCTTGGAGGGGAGCAATTACGCCACCGATATCGAGATTATCGTGGTGGACGACGGCTCCAAGGACGAGACGGCCGCCAAGGCCGACGAGTGGGAGGCACGTTATCCCGGTATCATCCGCGCGGTACACCAGGAGAACGGCGGCCACGGTATTGCCGTCCTTTCGGGTCTGCGCGAGGCGCAGGGCACCTACTACAAGGTCGTTGACTCGGACGACTGGCTCGACGGTGCGGCGCTTTCGACCATGCTGTCGATTCTGCGTGGCTTTGAGGAGCGCGACCAGCGCGTCGACCTGTTTATCTCGAACTACGTGTACGAGAAGGTTTACGAGGGCACGCATACCGCTATTGGCTACAAGTTTGCCCTGCCGCGCAAAAAGATTTTCTCTTGGGACCAGATCGGACACTTCCGTCCCGATCAGAACCTGCTCATGCACAGCCTGTGCTATCGCACCGATGTGCTGCGCGAGTCCAATCTGCCTATGCCGGCACACACGTTCTACGTGGATAATATCTACGCATACGTGCCGCTGCCGCGCTGCAAGACCATGTACTACGCCGACATCGACCTCTATCGCTACTTTATCGGTCGCGAGGGCCAGAGCGTCAATGAGGCCACGATGGTCAAGCGCCTGGGTCAGCAGTTCCGCGTAACGCGCATCATGATGGAATCGTTCCACCTGTACCAGGACGTTGAGTCCTCGCGTCTGCGTTCGTACATGATGGGCTACTTTACCATGATGATGGCGATTTGCTCGGTGCTCACCAAGCTTTCCGAGGAAGATTGTGCCGATGAGCGCCTGAAGACGCTGTGGAAGGACCTGAAGGAGTACGACGAGCGCATGTATCGTCGCGCTCGCTACGGCGTGGTCGGATTCTTTACCAACCTGCGTGGACGGGCCGGAGACAAAACCACACTCGGCCTATACCATCTTGCCTCAAAGATCTTCAAATTCAACTAGCTGCTGAGTAATCGCTGCTGATAGGTTGACTGGGCCCCTTGGCCTTTAGTTTGCTACTGCGAACAGTCCTGCTCGCACGGAAAGCACATTAAGTGCTTTCCGGCTCGTGCGGAACTTGTATCAAACTAAAGGCCAAGGGGCCTTTGCTATAAGAATCGATTGTCAGGCTGCCTGAATTTGAAGATCTTGGACGCGCGGTACACAGGGGCCTGGGTTGAAAAGATCTTAGTTGGTAGTCGGTCGGGGCGGGCGGGCGTTACGTTTGTCGCGAGTTCCGCATGCAAAGAAGGCCACTTAATGTAGCCTTCGTCTTGCATAGGATTGTAGAGCAGCAAACGTAACGCCCGCCCGCCCCGACCGACGGTCGAGTGGACTACTTTGCGGCGCCGGGGATGCCGTGGGAGGTTTTGGCGGTTTTGGCTCCGTTTACGATGGCGGTCTGTAGGGCCCTTACGGCGAGCATGCCCAGTAGGTCTAGGGGTACGGCGGCGCTTGTCTGAGCGTCTAGTTTGCCGCTGGCGAGGGTGTAGATGGTGTCGCCGTCGTTGGTGGTGTGCGTGGGGCGGATGGCGTGCGCATAGGCATCTGCTGCCATCTGGGAGACCTTTGTGGCCTGCGCCTTGGTGAGCTCAACGTTGGTGACGATGCAGCTGATGGTGGTGTTGGTGCGGTCGAGCGGCATTTGCATGGAGCCGGCGGCGGCAAAGGCTGCGAGCTCCATGTCGACGATCTGGTCGCTGTCTGCTGCAGCGCGCATGCCAGCGACCCATTCACCGGTGAAGGGGTCGACGACATTGCCACAGGCGTTGACCGAGACCACGGCGCCCACCTTAACAGGGCCGAGTGCCACGGCGGCGGCTCCAAGGCCGGCCTTCATGCAGGTGGCGGGGCCCATGAGCTTGCCCACGGTGGCACCGGTGCCGGCACCTACATTGCCCTGCTCGAGCGTGGTGGGGGTGTTGTCGAGCGCCTCGCGCACGGCGGAGATGCCAGCCTTTATGTCGGGGCGAATGGTGGGGTCGCCAAAGGCGAGGTCGAAGATGCAGCTAGAGCACACGATGGGCACCTGCGTGGGGCCGACGGGAAGGCCGATGCCGCGGCTCTCGAGCTCGCGGGCGACGCCGCTTGCGGCCTCCAGACCAAAGGCCGATCCACCCGAAAGGCAGACGGCGTGGACCTTGTCCACGGTGTTCTCGGGACGCAGCAGGTCGGTCTCGCGCGATGCCGGTGCACCGCCGCGAACGTCAACACCGCCGGTGGCGCCCTCGGGTGCCACGATTACGGTGCAACCGGTGCCGGCCTCCTCGTCCGTATAGTTGCCAAAGCAAAAGCCATCGACATCGCAAACGTCAATGGCCTCAAGCAGTGTATCCATGTTTTACTCCTATCGGTTTTCCGCCGGGCCTTATGCCCGGTCGGGATCCGTACGGTACGCCAAAATTGTAGGCGCTGGGGGATGCCCAGCGCCAGATACAATTACGATAGTTTTTGAATCGCGCGCGCGACGCGAGCGATGGGCAGGCCCACCACGTTGTAGAAGTCGCCCGAAATATCATGCACGAGCATGCGTCCGCCTGTGCCCTGAATGCCGTAGGCGCCTGCCTTGTCCATGGGCTCGCCTGAGGCGACGTAGCGCTCAATCTGCTCGTCGGTGAGCTCATAGAACGTCACGTCGGTCACATCGACAAACGACAGGCTCTCGGCGGCGTGCGGGGCTGTGGCGTCTCCGGCTTTAACGATGCAGACGCCGGTTGCGACCTGGTGCGTGCGCCCCGAGAGCTCGTGGAGCATGGTGCGGGCTTCGTCCTCGTTTGCCGGCTTGCCCAAAAGCTTGCCATCGAAGGTGACGATGGTGTCGGCCGCGATGGTCAACTCATTGGGCTCGGCGTGCTCGGCGGCAACGGCGGCAGCCTTAGCGCGAGCTAAGCGCTCGACAAGCGTAAGCGGGGTTTCGTCATCAAAAGGAGTCTCGTCGATGTCGGCGGGAATGACGCGGATGTCGTAGCCCGCTTCGCGCATCAACTCGATGCGGCGCGGTGATTGCGAAGCCAAAATCATAGCTGAATGCCCTCGGCAACCTTCTCGACAGCCTTGTCGCCGGCGAGCGTACGCAGCAGCTCAAGCGCAAAGGGGAGCGACTGGGCCATGCCGCTGGCGGTGATGATGTTGCCGTCGTGCGTGACCTTGTCGCCGGTATAGGCGCCCTCGGGGAAGCTCTTCTCAAAGCCGGGGAAGCACGTGGCGTGGCGTCCCTCGAGCAGGTCAAGCTCGCCCAGGATAAACGGAGCGGCGCAGATGGCGGCAACATGCTTGGTCGCGGCGAACTCGCAGACTACGTCGCAGACGCGCTGGTCGGCGCGTAGGTTGGTGGCGCCGGGCAGACCGCCGGGCAGCACGACGCAGTCATACTCGTCAAAGTTAATCTCGTCAAAGAGCGCGTCGCAAGTGACGGGAATCTGCAGCGAGCTTACGACCTCGCGGGTGGGCATGATCGAGACGAGCGTGGCACGCACGCCGCCGCGACGCATGACATCGACCATGGTCAGGCATTCAATCGTTTCAAAGCCATCGGCGGCAAGAACGGCAACGCTGGGCATAAGGGTTCCTTTCATAGGGCGGCATACAATTAGCCGTCTTATACCCCGAAGACCCCCGCTTGCCACGCACCATTCCCAAAAAGACTGGTCGTGCCTGGGTGTTGCGCACTAGGAGGGGCTTGCAGCGCGGCGATAAAATCTCGGCATCCGTCATCTTTCGCTACATGAGGAGCTGATTTGCGATGATAGGCCTTAGTGTATTCGATCTTCTCGTTTTGCTAGTTGTATTTGGTGGTGTCGCGGCTGTTGCCTTTGCTGTTATCTTGAACAAGGAATCGTCGAATAAGCCTCAGCCTCCGCAGTCCAATCCGTACCAGCAAATGCCTCCTGTGCAACAGGTCCCGCCGACGCAGCAGGTGCCGACGGCAATCGATGATGCTCAGCCAGTTGGGTCCGCTCATTTTTGCCCACAGTGTGGCTCAATGTTGGAGGCAAACGCATCCTTCTGCCAAAACTGCGGAGCTCCCGTCAACCATCAGTGATTTTTCTGGGACGGGGATTAAATAATCATTGTGTACCGAATGATTATTTAATCCCCGTCCCATTTTCATCAGGCGTTACCGACTTTTTTACTCGCCGGGAATTGTTGCGCAACAGATTTTGCTTTTTCGGGCTTAGCGTATTCTCAGGTCTTACTCACCTCTCGATCGAAAGGGGCAACCATGCCAAATACGAGAAAAATGAAATGGGGGATGCTCCTTACGGCCGGCCTTGCACTGGCTGCCAGTCTTGTCGTGGCGCCGCTCGGTGCCTATGCTGTCGACGTTCCCACGCCCGAGCTGAAAGATACGTATGAGCTTGAGAATTCGATATATGTAAACCGTTCGCCTTCTGGAAGGTATGTGCTGTACGGGGATGCATCTGAAGAAAAGTTCTATTTACTAGATACCGAAGATTGGTCTCGCACCATAGTGGATATTGATTCCGAGAGTGATGACTATAAAAATGCATACTGCTTTTCAGCCGACGAAGAGACCTTTTACTGTTTCAATAGAACGAACGATTCCGTAATTGCATATGATCTGTCCAATGACAAGTCGGAAGAGTATCCGCTGGGCTCCGCGGTTCCATCTGACGTGCTTGATGACGATGATGGCGATGTCAGGCTTCAAATATCTAAGGACAACAAATCGCTTTTTATAACATCCCTAGTATATGATTCGCGTTCAGAGGATTATTACGCGGTTTTTAGCGTAGTTGATTTTAAGAACAGCAATACAACGACTAAATACGAATTTACGTCATCCGATGACTATTCTTTGGATGGCCCTGCTTGGATTTCAAATGACGGCAAATACGGCTATGTTATACGGGATTATTGCGGCGACGATTACGATTCACATTCGTACTACGACGTGGTAACGCTCGACCTGAAGGATAAGGAAGCCGTCAACACGTCTGAATTTGACAGGGCGGGCAATACGGTTGTCGTTAACGATGACGGCTCCGCCATCGGCCCCTGCCTCTATGTCTCAAAAAAGGGTGACGCAACCTGCACCTACTACAGCAATCTGGAATACAACACGCTTAATCAGGACGGATCGCTCGTTCTTGGCTTGTATAACGAAAACAGTGATGGACTCGGCTCCAGCTCTTCTGAGCTGGAAAGCCTTGAAATGATTGTCGTCGATAACAAGACAGGCGAAACAAAATGGAGGACTAAGTACCCTAATGATCTCCCCTTTATGAGTGAAGGTGGATATGGCGCTCTATCGAATGACGGTAGGTTTGCATTGGCCAATGGTTCGGACGACAACGATAACAATCTGTTGTATCTGATTGATACAAAGACGGGCGCACATTCTCAGATTAATTTGAGGGGTTCGCTGGAATACGATCGCGTAGGCGACGACGGCTACATGGGGTCTGCGTGGTTCTCGAAGGACTGCTCATTGATTTACGCCGTTCAAGATAATAAGGATGACGGTTTTAGGATCGATGTCTACAAGAGCGGCATCTCCCAGCAATCCCTTTTGGCCGATTCGCAAAAGGACGACAGCTCATCCTCGTTCAACCCCATTCTCATCGTCGTTATTGTTGCGATTCTCATCGCGGCGGGCGTTGGCGGCTTCTTTGTCATTCGCATGCGCAAACACTCTAAGGCATATGCGGCGGTTGCGAATAACACCGCATATACAGCGCCTCAGCAGACGATGCCGCAGAATTTCGTCGGACAGCAGGCTCAGGCCCAGCCGCAGCAGGCTCCTGCGCCCTCGGATGCGCTGCGATTCTGTAGCTCGTGCGGAAGCCCGCTTACGCCCGATTCTCAATTCTGCCCCCATTGCGGCGCGCCGGTAAAGCACTAAGCGCATGCCGGTGGAGCGATTAAAACAGAATCGCGACATGCTGATGGTCGCGGGTACCTTGGCGGTGCTCGCGACCATCGCGGATATGTTTCGCGATACCGTGGGATTCTCTTGTAACCCTATCTACTTGGTCCATGTCTTGGGGCACATGGCCTTTTTCTGCGCAGCGTTTATGCTCGACGACTATCTGATCGATCGGTTTCTAGTGGGACGCAAAAGTACTGTCGGCGTTCCTCGGCAAGTCCATGCTAGATGGTTTGACAACTTGTGCGACATAGCGTTCTCTGGCATCCCACAGACGTACGAATTCGGTGGTATCGTAAAACTGGGCGCAATCATCTACGCCTGCTGGTCTCCGTTGCTGGTTCTACTGTTCCCGGGCGTGATCTGGTGGGATACCCGCCAGCAGCTTTTGCAGTACAACGGCTTACCCAATGCCTTGTCGGACGGCGTTATCACCGACCATCATCCGATACTCGATACCTATCTGTACGGATGGTTTACCGACCTGGGCCGTGCGCTGGGAAGCGCTGATGCTGGGGTGTACGCCTTCTGCCTGGTACAGGCGTTTCTGACGGCGTGTGCCATGGCGTGCTGTCTGATCCTGGTGCGTCGGCTGGGCGGCGGACGTGGTGTTTGTCTGGCGCTGTTGGCGTTTCTGTGCCTGTATTGGCACCTTCCCATTTATGCCTCGGCCATGGCGAAGGACGCCACCTTCCTGCCGTTTTTCCTACTGTTCTCGGTTGCTTCCATTGAGGTCATGCGTTCGAGGGGGCGACTCCTGAGGGTACCCGGTTTCCTTGCTGCATATGTTGCACTTCTGCTTCTGGTTTCGCTGACGCGCAAGACCGGCCTGATTCTCGTATTGGTTGTCCTGGTTGTCGTGTTCTTCAAGGTAACGGGTCGGCGCGGGCGAGTTGTTGTTGCGGCAATGGCGGTCGGTGCTTCTCTGTTTATGACGGTTCTTATGCCCACGGCCGTGCTTCCCGCTTTGGGGTGCGAGCCTGGTGGCAAGCAGGAGGTCTACGGTCTCATGTTTCAGCAGTCCGCGTTGCTGATGCGTGACCACGGGGACGAGCTTCCGGAATGGCAGCGTCAAGAGATCGAGCGCGCCATCGGGGAGGATGGTGAGAACAACTACACGTGGTTTTTAACCGACTCCGTTAAAGACCCCACGTTTGGGAAGGCCGACGAGCTCGATTTTGCAGCCTATTTTGGCGCGTGGGTAGCGGGGTTCCTGCAGCATCCACTTTGTTATCTCGAGGCGTATCTGGGAGTGCAGATTGGCTGGTATGCCATGCCGGCGGCGGGAAGCGAGGCCTTGTCGCCCTATGTGACTCCTGTCGACGGGCACAACGTGAGCCATGTGTTTCCCCGCTCGCGGGACCTGGGATTGAACTGGTCCGATGCGACCTTGGGCCGCAGTGTCGAGTCGCTCGTCTCATGGTTTCAGTCGACGCCGGTCGGCATGCTTGTCGGCGCCAAGGCACTTTGGTCGACCTGGGGTATGGCGTTTCTGCTGTTGGAGATAAAACGTCGTGCGCCCCAGAAACTCTATCTGATGGCGCTGTTAGCGCCGGGCGATTTTAGCCGCTAATAGTCAAACTATTTTGACCAATCCCGGTCACCGAATAATGGCCACCGTGCCTCCCCGCCGCCACTACGCTGGTGGTGCCAACACGCCGGCGTTAGGAGGACCATTGAG
>JAXKGF010000029.1:0-28352 GCA_036550515.1 Collinsella sp. | reverse complement strand
CCAGACATTGCGGGGTGGAGCAGTCTGGTAGCTCGCCGGGCTCATAACCCGGAGGTCGTAGGTTCAAATCCTGCCCCCGCGACCAAGACTTTTAGCAGCTCAGAGGTATTGTTCCTCTGAGCTGTTTTCTTTTATCTTGACAATGCAGCGAGGACTCCTGAGCGGAATATGAGCAGATTGCAACGACCGCCAAGGCAAAACAGATGCCAATAAAACTAAAACCAGCTAAATAGAAGTGAAGAACCCGTAGAATCTTTCTCAGTGGAAAAGGCTATCAAGTGAGGGTCCGTATGCCAGGAAAGAAAGCCGATGCAGAAGCTTTTGCAAGCAGGTGGGCGAACAAGGGAAATGAGAACCAGGACACGCAACGGTTCTGGATCGACTTCTATCAGAATGTCCTGGGTGTTGAGGATGCGGTCTCGAGACTTGAGTTCGAAAAGCCCGTCTCCACCGATGCGAGCACGCACGATGGGTATATCGACGTCTTCATACCGTCGGCCAAAACTCTTGTCGAGCAAAAGTCGCTGGGAATCGATCTCGCCAAGGAGGAGACGCGCCAGGGCCGCAAGGTGACGCCCGCGAAGCAGGGCAACGCTTACGCTCAGGGCATGCCCCTCTCCCAACAGCCGCGCTACATCATCGCTTGCAATTTTGCCGAGTTTTGGGTCTTCGACCGCGAGCGGGACTCGCTATGCCGGGAGCCTCTCTTCAGGTTGCCGCTCGCCGAGCTCCCCAAGAACCTCGCGGCCATTCAGTTCCTCAAGGGCGGGGCGGAGGCCCCGGCCACGATCTCCCGCGCCGTTTCCGTCGAGGCCGGCAAGATCATGTCGAAACTCCATGACCAGGTCGCCGAGGCGTTCGATGATCCCGACACGCCCGAGAATCACCATGCGCTCTCCGTGCTCATGACGCGCCTCATGTTCCTCATGTTCTGCGAGGACTCGGGACTCGTTGCCCCCAACGCCTTCCGCGACTACGTCTCGCACTTCCAGGCGGGTGATCTCAGGCGAGGCCTCAAGGACTTGTTCGTTTGGCTCGACACCAAGGATGAGGACCGCGACAAGTACGCCGAGTCCTGGCTGAAGAAACTGCCCTACATGAACGGCGGTCTCTTCCGCGAGAAGACGGAGATTCCGCCCCTGTCCGAGAACTTCCGCCATACGCTCATCGTCGAGGGGTGCCAGGAGTTCGATTGGTCGGGCGTGAGCCCCACGGTTTTCGGCTCCATCTTCGAGGGCGCGCTGTCCCACGACCACCGTCGCGCAAACGGTCAGCACTTCACGAGCCCCGAGAACATCCACAAGGTCATAGACCCGCTCTTCCTCGACGGCCTCAAAGCCGAGTTCGATGAGGCCTGCGCCAAGCCCGTCGCGGGCGGCGCGAGGACCCGTGCGCTCAAGGACCTGCATGAAAAGATCGGCAGCATCTCTATCCTCGACCCGGCCGCCGGCTCGGGCAACTTCCTTACCGAAAGCTACCTTTGCCTGAGGCAGCTGGAGAACCGCATTCTTTTCGAGCTCCAGGGCGATCAGGCATCGTTCAGCTTCGAGGAGTCGGGCGACAGTGACGTCCTCGTAAGCCTGAGGAACTTCCACGGCATCGAGCTGGAGGACTTCGCTTGCTGCGTCGCCCGCACGGCGCTCTGGATCGCCGAGAAGCAAGCGGACGCCGACACGGCAAAGGTGACGCAACGCGTTTACCAGGAACTGCCTCTTACCGATTACGAGGGCATCGTCAACGCTAACGCGCTACGCATCGACTGGAACAGCGTGGTCCCGGCTGATGAGGTCGACTACGTACTCGGCAACCCGCCGTTCATCGGACAGTCGCAGAGGACCGATGAGCAGGTGGACGACCTAAAATTCGTTTGGGGCAGGGACTACGACGGCTATCTCGACTATGCGACCTGCTGGTATAGGAAAGCGGCCGATTATTTGGTTAATACTGACGCGGAGTTTTCGTTTGTCTCGACGAACTCGATTTGCCAGGGCCAGCCGGTTCCATCCCTTTTCAGACCCCTATTCGACGCGGGATGGAGGGTCAGTTTCGCACACCGTTCTTTCGTATGGGATTCGGCGGCTGACGACGAGGCCCATGTGCACGTAGTCATCGTTGGATTCTCCCAGGGTCCCGTGGAGCCTGTTGCCTTCTCGTATCATCGGGCCAAAAGGACGATTGAGCATCCGAACAATTTGAACGGTTACTTGCTTGACGCCCCGAACGTCTTTGTTGAGAAGAAAATGAGACCACTGTTTGAGGATGTATCTCCTATGGTCATCGGAGGTAAACCGGCGGATGGGGGATACTTCCAGATTAAGACAAGAGAAGAATACGAGGACGTTATTTCCGACAGCGTCGCCGCAAAATATGTAGTCCCGTGTGTGGGAGCCCAGGAGTTGATTAACAACAAGGAAAGATGGTCTTTGTGGCTTGCGGACGCGCCTAGATCGGATATCGCCAAATCCCCGATCTTGAGGGAGAGGGTCCAGGGAGTCCGAGATTTCCGTTTGGCCTCGAAGAAAGCATCGACGAGGCGGCTTGCTGATGAGCCCTGGCGCTATGCTGAGGTGAGGAAGGCCGACGGGCCGTTCCTCTGTGTCCCGCGTCACTTTTCCGGTGGGCGAAAGTACTTCACGGTCAAACGGTGTGAATCCGGGGAAATCGCTACGGACGCCTGTTTCTTCGCCGACGACCCCGATGGTCTCCTGTTCGGAATCATCTCATCAGGGGTCTTCATGGCGTGGCAGAAGGCGGTCGGAGGCGAGCTCAAGAGCGACTGCCGTTTCTCGAACACCATCGTGTGGAACAACTTCCCCCTGCCGAAATTAACCGATGAGGGACGGCGGGCCATCATCGATGCCGGTCAGGCGGTGCTTTCTGCAAGGGTGCTGTATCACGGCGCATCCCTGGCCGACCTCTATAAACCGGCGGACGAGTTCCTGTATCCAGAGCTGTTCGAAGCCCACGGCAAGCTCGACGAGGCAATCGAATCGGCCTACGGCGTCGATTTCAATGGAGACGAGAACAAGATCGTCTCCCATCTATTCAATCTCTATGCCGAAAAGGTCGGTGAGTAGCGTGAAAGGGGGTGCCGTAAAGCCGAAAGAGGGAGCGGAGCTATCCGATCCCGATTCCGTGGAGGAGGGTATTAGGGACCTAAAGGTCGAAGCTGATCGGCAGGAGGAGGAAGCCCAGAGATATGCCATTGCCTTCCTCCAGAAGGTGATGAGGCTGAAGGGCGTGGCGATCGAGCGCGACCATTTCCTCCGCTCAGAGTTTCGTAAGCGGGGCGTCTCGGACGAGCGAGTGGAGCTCGCGATTTCAACGAGCCCGGCATCCGCCGGGCTGGATTCCGGCCTTGTCGACTCCATCGCCATGGACGTTATTGATTTCGAGGCGAAGAAATCGACCGTCCTTTCGTTTTCCGCGGGATTGCCCGGAGGGCTCGCGATGCTCGGAACGATCCCGGCGGATGTGACGCAGTACTATGTCCACGCCTTTCGAATCATGCAGAAACTGGCGTATCTCTACGGCTGGCAGTCATTTATCGACGATTGCGACGAGATGGACGATGAGACCTTGGCGGCCTTCGCTCTTCTCCTGGCCGTGATGGCCGGCGTGAGCGGTGCCAACTCCGCCTTGACGGCGTTTTCCAAAACGGTTCAGGCCAATGTGGCCAAGAAGGTCGCCAACAAGGCGCTTATGCAGACAAGTTACTACCCGATTATCAAAAAGGTCCTTGCCGGGATCGGCGTCAAGATCACCAAAAGCAGTTTCGGCGACGCGGTGAGCAAAGTCGTTCCGGTCGTCGGCGGGTTCATCTCGGGAGGCCTCACGTTCGTCAGCCTAAAGGGCGGGTCCAGGAGACTTGCAGGGGAGCTCAGGTCATTGCCACAGGCGACAGGCCCCGCAACTGCGGAACGGTCGGGCCCCGTTGGACTATAAGCCGATTCGGTAAACTAGAACAGAAAGAGGAGCCAGATATGGCAGTTAACTTGAAGACTGCGAAAGGCACGTATCGGGCGAGAGGATGACGGATGAAGACTTATAACCTGGACACCATTCAGAAGGTTCCCCTGCGCGAGGTGTGGCCGCATGAGGCTCATGACTTCACCAAGTGGCTGGCCGAGGAGCAGAACCTCGCAACCCTCGGGATGGCGGTCGGAATCGAGCTCGAGCTCATAGAGACGGAGTCCTCGGTCGGATCGTTCAACGTGGACATCTACGCGCAGGAGTCCGGTACGGGCCGCAAGGTGATCGTCGGAACCAGCTCGAGGACACCAACCACGACCACCTCGGCAAGGTGATCACGTACGCCGCCGGCAAGGGCGCCGAGGTCGTCATCTGGGTCGTGGCGCATGCCCGCGACGAGCACCGCCAGGCCATCGAGTGGCTCAACCAGCACACCGACAGCGATTTCGGGTTCTTCCTGGTCGAGGTCGAGCTCTGGAAGATCGGGGGCTCCCTGCCCGCCCCGCGCTTCGGCGTGGTCGAGCAGCCGAACGAGTGGACCAAGACCGTGAAGCTCTCCGAGGGGCTCAGCGAGACCGAAAAGGTCAAGCTGGCGTACTGGACGGCCTACCGCGAGGTGGCGGGCGGCCATCCGGAGTTCCTCAAGGAGTTCAGCCCACAGAAGCCCAGCAAGGACCATTGGTCGATGCTTCGCCTGGGGGTCTCGGCATACCATCTCGCCCTGCTCATCGATACGCAAAAGGGCCGCACGGGCATCGAGCTGTACGTGGACGACGACAAGGAGATCGGGCACCGCGCCATCGCCAACAGCGGGGTCTTCGAGGATCACCTCGGGCTGACGGCGGTGACCTTCGATGCGAAAAAGGCATCGGGGCTGCGCTTCTACAAGGCGGGCCACCCCATCAAGGGCCACCAGGACGCATGGCCGGGGTACATCGAGGAACAGCTCGGATGGGCCCTCGAGATGAAAAAAATAATCGCGGAGATCGAGCTCTAAAAAACGCCCCGGCAGTAATTGCCAGTGCGTTTTGATTGCCGCTTTTCCTTTGAAGGGATCTTGACTCTTTTTGTTATATGAAGCGGATGGGCCATCGATAATCACGGACCGGATGGTTTGCCTTGTCGACCGATAGACTCCAATTAGCAGGAGTTGTGACAATCCTTAACTAAAATGGTGACGTCTGAATAGACTGTAAAGGAGCCGCTAGACATAGTCCGTCTTATGATGCCTTTGGCTTACACTTCTTTATGGAGCCATATAAGGAGGCGACAATGCAACAACCTATCGCGACAAACGATGTGAATCTATTTTCTACCCTCGGGGAGAATCAATACTTCGATCGAAAGAGCGCCCGCAAGGATGACAAGGAGATCGCGAAGCATATCAGCGCATTCGCCAACTCGGCGGGAGGCAAGCTTGTTATCGGTATCGAGGATAACGGTGAGGTAACGGGCTTCAAGCGTAATGGCGCGCGCGACATTGAGAATTTTGAGCGCGCTGCACTTACGACCTGCACGCCGACCCCTATTGTCCATAAAGACCGAATCCCCGTGGTCAATTCCTCGGGCGAGGACGATTTCATTCTCGTTTTGGACGTCGATGCCTCGACCAATCACTCTGTTGCTCGCATGAGTGACGGCGAGGTGTTCTTGCGGCAGGACGACAAGAGCGTGAAGCTCAGCCGTGAACAGGTCTACGCCCTCGAGTACGACAAGGGGCAGAGAATCTTCGAGGACGAGCTTATCGAGGATTCCTCCCTAGATGACGTGGACCACGAGGTGCTTGATCGCTACAAAAAGATTCTTGGAACCGAAGTTTCCGACGACCAGGTTCTTAGAAGTCGCCGTTTCATGCGTGACGGAAAGCTGACTGTTGCCGGAGCCCTGCTATTCGCGCGGGATCCGTCCGCAATAATGCCGCAGGCCCGAGTCCGTGTCCTGCGCTATGACGGCGTCAAGATGGAGACGGGTGAGCGTCTCAACATCACGAAAGAACGAAGCTTCTGTGGGCCGCTGCCCAAGGTTATCCAAGACGCCTACGAACTCATTTCGAGCATGCTCCGCGAATTTCAGTTCCTGGGGGCCGACGGGAAATTCCAGACCGTTCCCGAGTATCCTGAGTTCGCTTGGTTCGAGGGTCTGGTCAACGCGGTGACGCATCGCGACTACTCGTTCCGCGGCGACTATATTCGGGTCTCGATGTTCGACGACCGTTTGGAAATTGTCAGCCCGGGTGCGCTTCCCAATATCGTGACGCTCGACAACATGAGGACCACTCGTTACTCGCGCAACCCACGCATCGCACGCACGCTGGTCGAGTTCGGTTGGGTCCGAGAGCTAAATGAGGGTGTCAAGCGCATTTATACCGAGATGCAAAACTTCCTACTCAACGACCCGGTCTACACGGAGCCTGATGGGGCGAGGGTCCAGCTAACGCTTGAGAACAATATCGTTGCCAGAACTGTTAGGAGAAGCGAGGCTCTTGAGGACAAAGTGCCGCCCGAGGTAATCGCCTCGTTGGGAGAGTATGAGCTCGCCGCCGTCAGGTTGGCCTTCGCAAACGGAAGGGTAACAGCAAGGGAACTTGCGACGTACATCGGGAGAAATCGCCGCACAGCAAGCCGAGTGCTTGGCAAGCTAATCGAGGAGGATGGGCTGCTCGAATGGCATGGCTCCTCTCCCAACGACCCAAAACAGTTCTACACGATAAGATAGGGTGATCGCTCTATGTCGCACCTCTGTCGCAGTAATGTCGCACCTCTGTCGCAGTAATGTCGCACCTCTGTCGCAGTAATGTCGCACCTCTGTCGCAGCGGCGTTAATGGCCCGAGGGGCTGTTCTTCTGTCGCTTTCCCGCGGGCGGCTTATTTGGTGTGCGTCAGTAAGGCGTGAACTAGGGAGCTGTCGCTGACCAAATCTCATCTCGGACATGACGGTCCTTTTCCGGACATTCGCGGACAATGTCCGGAAACGGGCTGAAATGTCCGGAATGGCGAGGCTGTCCTACGCTCGGGTTGCCGCGGTGTGGCCCTCGGTATGACGGCGGGGCGATGTCATCGGACCGGCCGCGTTGACGGATGGGAAGTTAAGGAAAGTTAGGGCGGTCTTGAGGGGATGCGTATCCGCAGCCCGAAGCCCTGTCCATCAGTAATAGAGAGCTGCTTGTCCTCTTTTGGAAAGTTACGGAAAGTTGGGCTACCCCTTACCTTAGGCCCAGTATGGGGAGTAGCGCATGTGGCGCGGTGCCGTATCGGCATCGAAGGGCTTTGCGCCCACGGCGTCTCGAATGATCTTGCTCGCTTGGGAACTCTTCGATGTCTCGAGACCGAATACGCGCCGTACGGTAAGCCGAGTGCTTGGCAAGCTGATCAAGGAAGACGGGCTGCTCGAATGACACGGCTTCTCCCCCAACGATTCAAAACGGTTCTACACGATAAGATAGGGCGGTCGCTCTATGTCGCACCTTTGTCGCAGTAATGTCGCACCTCTGTCGCAGTAATGCCGCACCTTGGCCGCGGCGGCTTCGATGGCCCAAAGGGCTGCCCCTTTGTCACTTCCTCGCGGGTAAGTAATGTTGGCGTGCGCCGTCGTGGCGCGAACCGGGGCGCTCTACTGGGGAGCTGGGGCTTTACTAGGGAACTGCCGTTGGCCAAATCCCATCTCGGACATGACGATCCCGTTTCCGGACATTCGCGGACAATGTCCGGAAACGGGCTAAAAATGTCCGGAAAGGGGCTGAAATGTCCGGAATGGCGGGGCCGCCCCACGCTCGGGTTGCCGGGCGTGGCCTCCGATATGACGGCGGGGCGATGTCATTGACCCGTTTGCTTTTCCGCTCGGGTTCTGCTCTCAGCCTCTCAAACAAAATCTCAATCTGTAACATCTAGACCCGATTTGGGCGGCTAGGTGTTACAGATCGAGATATACCGGTGGGTTGGGTCCCGTTTGTCTAAATCTGTAACACGAGGGACGGATTTTGCCGAGTTATTGTTACAGATTGAGATTTTCTGGCAGGCGGGTTTGGTTTGTCTCGATCTGTAACAGGGAGGGGTCAAAAGTGGGCCTAGCTGTTACAGATCTAGACTGTTGAGGATGGGTTGAGAGGAATGTCTCGATCTGTAACAGTAAGACCCGGGTTTGCTGAGTAACTGTTACAGATTGAGACAAACCGACGGGCCGCCCCGCCCCATCCACCTGCCGCCACCTGATATTCGCCGATTTCCGTTGCGCTGCCGTACTCCCATGCCATATACTCTAGACAACTACGCGGCATCATCGCCGCCGCGCCTACAAGAGAGGAATGTCCATGACCGCACCTGCATCCAAGCTGCTCCAGCCCATTACGGTTGGCCCCCTTGAGCTCAAGAACCGCATTATGTTCCCGCCGCTGACCACCGGCTACGAGGAGCGCGACGGTTCCATTGGCGAGCGCAGCCTGGCTTTTTACGAGCGCCTGGCCCGTGGCGGCGTGAGCTACATCGTCATCGGCGACGTCGCTCCCGTCATGACCGCGAGCCCCACGCCCAAGCTGGCAACCGACGCCCAGATCCCCACGTTTAAGGCGCTGGCCGACGCCGTCCACAAGCACGGTGCCAAGGTTGCGCTGCAGCTATTCCACCCCGAGTACGACGTGCCCGGTGTCGGTCGCATGGTCATGGGCTCCATGGCCGCTGCCAAGGCCGCGCAGGAGGCCAAGGCCGCCGGCGACGAGGAGACCTTTGCCGCCAAGATGGCCGAGTCCAACGAGATCCGCAAGCAGGCATACGCCAAGCTGCACCACGACATGCAGCATTTTGTGAACGAGGCGAGCGTGGAGCAGCTCACCCAAATCAAGGAGGCCATCGCCGCCTCGGCCGCCCGCGCACAGCAGGCCGGCATCGATGCCATCGAGGTCCATGGCGACCGCCTGGTGGGTTCGCTGTGCTCGGCCATCCTCAACCAGCGCACCGACGAGTATGGTGGTTCGTTCGAGAACCGCGTCCGCTACGCGCTGGAGGTCGTCGCCGCCATTAAGGAGGCCGCGCCGCAGCTGATGGTGGAGTACAAGCTCCCCGTGATCATGGAGAACCCCGACGGCACGCCGCGCGGCAAGGGCGGCCTGCAGCCTGACGAGGCCTGCGAGTTCGCCAAGCTGCTCGAGGGCGCGGGCATCGACATGATCCAGGTTGCACAGGCCAACCACACCGGCAACATGGGCGACACCATTCCGCCCATGGGCGCCATGCCCTACAACTGGACGCTGCCCGTGGCCGAGCGCGTCAAGGCCCTGGTCTCCGTGCCGGTGGCAACCGTGGGCCGTGTCATCTCGGTCGAGGCCGGCGAGAAGATTCTGGAAGACGGCGCGGCCGACATCATCGCCTATGGCCGCTCGCTCATGTGCGACCCCGACATTGCGCTGAAGGCTGCCACGGGTGAGCCCATCCGCGAGTGCCTCAACTGCAACAAGGGCTGCGTCGATGCGATTCAAAACCGCAAGTACATCTCGTGTGTGCTCAATGCCGAGAACGGCGACGAAGCGACCATCGCCATTAAGCCGGGCGAGGGCGACAAGAAGATCGCCGTGGTGGGCGGCGGTATTGCCGGCCTGGAGGCCGCACGCGTGGCGGCCAAGCGCGGCTACGATGTGACCGTTTACGAGGCGAGCGATCACCTGGGCGGCCAGATTGTGCTGGCGGCCGCGCCCCCGCGCAAGGACGAGATCATGCGCTCGGTCGAGTACTACGAGAAGATTCTGCCCGGCCTGGGCGTGAAGGTTGAGCTCAACCATGCCGCTACCGTTGAGGACCTCAACGCCGCCGACGCTGCGATTGTTGCTGTGGGCGCACACGACGTGGTCATTCCCGTTCCGGGCGCCGACTCGGAGAAGGTCGTCTCGAGCTGGGACGTGCTGGCCGGCAAGGTGGAGCTTACGGGCCGCGTCGCCGTCATTGGCGGTGGCCTGGTAGGCACCGAGACTGCCGAGTACCTGCTGCAGCACGGCTGCGAGGTGGCGATCGTCGAGATGCTCGACAAGATTGCCGCGGGCGAGTCCGAGACCATTCTGCCGCTGATCATGAGCGACTTTGCCGAGCACAACGTTGAGCAGCACGTGAAGACCCGCCTGACCGCCATTACCGACGAGGGCGTGGAGGCCATTCGCACCACCGAGGACGGCGCCGAGGAGCCGGTGAAGATCGCCTGCGATTACGTGGTGATGGCCGTGGGCTCCAAGGCCAACGCGTTTGACCTGGACGGCGTGACGGTACCCGTGACCTGCGTGGGCGACTGCTCGGGCGAGCGCACCGCCGACATTGCGAGTGCCATTCGCACGGCGTATCACGCGGCCAACGAGCTGTAGTTGAACATCGCGGCCAGGCGGGGCGGCAGCACGGACCTGCCTCGCCCGACTGCGTCCCATCGGGTGTCAACCGGGGCGGGGTCTGCAAGCGCAGCAGGTCCCGTCCTTTTTGTTTTGCTCGGGTGGATGGCAATGCGCGGTAATCATGAGGAGTGAGGCGTCACTGCCCTGCAGGCCGCTCAAAATTATTGGGGGAGGGGTTAATAATTATTCCCTCTAGACCAAAGGACATAAAGAGATGTCAATTTTGTTGGCAAACGGATGACGATTAGCTGCGAGCTAGCTACCAGCGTAAATAATCGATAAAGAAATGTCGTAAATAGGTGTCAAATGCCCAGATAACGCCGCGTCTATTTTAATTAACTACTTTGAGCAAACAGCAAAATGCTACTATCTAGCGTGCACGTAAGAAAGCAGATTAACGGTTAAGGCTAAGAAGTGGCAGGTATGTCGAAAGCAACTAGGACTCGCACGCATGCGCCCGAGGTTAGGCAGCGTGTCGTCGAGATCCTCCAAGAGGGGGTCGGTCACCGCGCCCTCGCTGCAAAGCTCGGCATTCCCCAGGCCACGGCTCGTCAGTGGGCCCGTGCATATGCCGTGGGCGGTGCCGACGCTGTGCTCAACGCGGGCGCTCGCCATCACACCTATTCGTACGACGTAAAGCTCGCCGTGGTTAAGGACCGTCTGGAAAACGGCCTGACGGTTCGCGAGGCCATGATCAAGCACAAGATTCCCAGCGAGTCTTCGGTCAAGGCTTGGTGTCGTCAGTATCGCGATGGCGGCGCCGACGCGCTTATCGATAAGCCGCGCGGTCGCAAGCCGCGCGTTAAGCAGGCAGAGTAGCAAGAGGGTGCGCCCACAGGGGCGCATTTTTCTTGCTGCCCCTCTGCTCCAAAGCGGCCGTGCCCTTGCCCTGTACGCCTAAAACTCCCCAGTTGACCGAAAACCTGCCGCCGTTGCTCCTCAATTGAGCTATAACGTTAAACAATTGCAGCGTTTTTGCATGGGGGAGTGATGGTATGACGCTACTGTATTTCCTTACCCTGTTTCCGCTGGTACCGGCGCTGGGCATGCTGCTCGCTCGCGGTGACCGCGCCCGCGATGCGGTGGGGCTCATAGGTTCCGGCATTATTATGGCGGTGACAGTTGTAGTCGCCGTCATGTTTTTTGGCACGGGTCCGCAGAGCTTTGAGGTTGCCCCCGGCGCCTCGCATGTGCTCTCGATCATCAGCTCCGCCATCGATGTCATCCTGTGCGCCGTCATCCTGTACAACGCGTACAAATATAGGAACGCACTTACCACGGTGCTCGGCATAGTCCAGCTGGTGGGCTCGCTTGCCTTTGCAGCCATGACGCTGCCCGCGGCCGAAGCCGTCACGGCGACGCCGCTCTACCTGGACTACATGAGCGTGATCATGGTGCTTGCCGTCGGCATCGTCGGCAGCCTCATCTGCGTGTATGCCCTGGGCTACATGAAGGACTTCCAGGCCCATGACGAGCACGAGGCCGCGCTGCACGGGCAGACCGCGCCCGACCGTCGCCCGCAGTTCCTGGCGCTCATGTTCCTGTTTCTCTCGGCCATGTTCGTCATCGTGACGAGCGACAACCTTGAGTGGCTGTTCTGCGGCTGGGAAATCACCACCGTGTGCTCGTTCCTCATGATTGGCTACACGCGCACGCCCGAGGCCATCAAGAACGCCTTTACCCAGATCATCCTCAACATGCTGGGCGGCATCGCGTTTTTGGCCGGACTCATGTACCTGCACGTTAACGGCATGCCGCTGACCATCTCGGGCATGATCGATCTTTCCGGCGCCGGAACCGCGCAATCCGCGCTGCTGGTGATGCCGGTCATCCTGTTGTCGCTCGCCGCACTCACCAAGGCCGCACAGATGCCGTTCCACACTTGGCTGTTGGGTGCCATGGTTGCCCCCACGCCCACGAGCGCCCTGCTGCACTCGTCAACCATGGTCAAGGCCGGCGTGTTCCTGATGGTCAAGCTCAGCCCGCTCTATGCCATCTATCCCGTGACTGGCTTTATGGTCACGAGTGTGGGTGCCATCACGTTTTTGCTCGCTGCCCTCATGGCCATCTCGCAGAGCAACGCCAAACGCGTGCTCGCGTACTCCACCATTTCCAACCTGGGCCTCATCAGTGCCTGCTTGGGTGTCGGCGCGCCCGAGGCCGTGTGGGCGGCCATCTTCCTGATCCTGTTCCACACGGTGGCCAAGTCGCTGCTGTTCCTGTGCGTGGGCACGGCCGAGCATCATATCGGCAGCCGCAATATCGAGGACATGGACGGTATGTTCAGCCGCATGCCGCACCTGACGCGGCTGATGATGCTGGGCATCATGGGCATGTTTGTGGCGCCGTTTGGCATGCTCGTGTCCAAGTGGGGCGCCCTGGTGGCGTTTGCGCAGACCGGCAACGTGCTCATGATCATGGTGCTTGCCTTTGGCTCGGCCGCGACGTTTTACTTCTGGGGCAAGTGGCTTGCCAAGCTTTCGGGCGTCGACCCCACGGCTCAAAACGTTGAGGTCAATGTCCACAAGACCGAATGGATGGCCCTCAACACCATCGCCGCGCTCCTGATTCTGTGCTGCGTGGCCTTCCCGGTTATCTCGAGCGGCCTGGTGTCGCCTTACTTGGCCATGGTGTTTGGCCGCGTGCCGTACGTTATTGGCAAGGACGCCATGTATCTGATGGTGGTTATCGTGGCGTTTATCGCCGTGGTGCTGCTGACTTCATTCCGCGTGAGCAACAAACCGCACGTAAACGTATATCTTTCGGGTGTGGGAACCGACAATTACCGCCATTTCCGCGGCTCGATGGGACACGAGGTGAAGGCCGAAAAGCGAAATTGGTACTCGGAGGACGCCCTTGGCGAGAAGCGTATTGGCCCCGCGGGTAGCGTGGTGTGCTGCAGCATTATCTTGTTTGCGCTGCTGTGCTGCGCGTGGATTGGGCCCGAGCGGCTTGCCATGAGCGCGCCCTCGGTGCTGCGCGGCAAGTATTTTGAAGGTTCGGGCGTCGTGGGCATCTTTATTGGTACCGTGGCGTTTGCCTTGCTGGCGCCGCTTGTGGGCGGCCTGATCGACGGCGTTGACCGCAAGCTGTCCGCCCGCATGCAGGGCCGCGTGGGCCCGCGCCTGCTGCAGCCCTTCTACGACGTTGCCAAGCTGCTGCGCAAGGCCCCTGCCAGCGTAAACACCATGGACGATACCTACATGGCGTGCGCGCTCATCTTCACCGTCGTGGGCGGCGGCATCTTTGTGTCGGGCTCCAACACGCTGCTGTGCGCTTTTATGGTTACCCTCGCTGCAATCTTTGTGGTGCTGGCGTCCGCCTCGACGCAAAGCCCGTTTGCCCAGGTCGGCGCCGACCGCGAGCTGCTACAGGTCATGAGTTACGAGCCCGCCGTTTTGCTGATGAGCGTGGGCCTGTATCTTGCCACCGACAGCTTTGATTCCATCGCCGTGACGGGGCAGTCGGCCCCCATCATCGTGTACAGCGCGCCCATTTTTCTCGCGCTGCTCGCGGTGCTTACCATCAAGCTGCGCAAGTCGCCGTTTGACCTTTCGTACTCGCATCACGCGCATCAGGAGATCGTTCAGGGCGTCGCCACCGAGATGAGCGGCGGCACGCTGGCCAAGATGACCCTTATGCACTGGTGCGAGACCGTGCTGTTTTTGATGTGGGTGGGCATGTTCTTTGTCTGGGACAACCCGGTGAGCTGGGTGGTCGCCCTGGTCGTGATGGCTGCGACGTATTTTGTCGAGGTGCTGATCGACAACACCTTCGCACGCAGCACCTGGCGCAGCTGCTTTAAGCTCGGATGGGGCGTGGCGCTGGTGTTTGGCCTGCTCAACCTTATGCCCATCCTCGTCGACGTGTTTATTTAGGAGGCGGCATTCATGGATCATAAAATGTCGCGCTCGCCGTGGGTTATTCATTACGACGGCTCGAGCTGCAACGGATGCGATATCGAGGTGCTGGCCTCGCTCACGCCGCTGTTCGATGCGGAGCGCTTTGGCGTGGTCAATACCGGCAACCCCAAGCATGCGGATATCTTTTTGGTGACGGGTTCGGTCAACGCGCAGAACCTGCCCGTCGTGCGCCAGATCTACAACCAGATGCTCGAGCCCAAGTGCGTGGTGGCGTGCGGAATTTGCGCGTGTTCGGGCGGCGTATTCCGCGATGCCTATAACGTGATCGGCGGCGTGGACCGCGCGATTCCCGTGGATGTGTACGCGCCCGGGTGCGCCATTCGCCCCGAGACCGTGATCGATGCCATCGTGGAGGCGTGCGGCATCCTGGACCAGAAGGAGGCCGTGATGCGTGCCGGCGGCGACCCGCTCACCGTGGGCGGCGCCGCAACCTGGGACGGTGGCGTTGAGCTGGGCGAGGACGGGTTTGTGGCTGCGGGGGCCGGGGCTGATGGTGCCGGTGACGCGCCTGCCGGGAAGCCCACCGCGCCCGCCGCTGGCGACGCACCTGCTGGGACGCCCGCCGCTGCAAAGGAGGCCGAGTAATGCAAAAGGCTATCTATACCATCGTTGGGATCGACGAGCTGTTACCGAATGTGCAGGCGCTCAAGGGTGCCGGCGCGCGCTTTGTGCAGATGCATGCCGAGCGCTGTGTGGACGACGGATCGTATCGCCTGGTCTATACGTTTATCAACGTCCGCGCTGCGCAAGAGCAGATCGCGCGGGACGGCAGCTATGCGATCGACAACCTGGTGGTTGAGGGCATCGGCCAGTACCAGGAGATTCCGTCCATCAGCTCGTACTATCCGGCGGTATTCCCGTTTGAAAACGAAGCGCACGACCTATTTGGTCTTGCCATCACCGACATGCAGATCGACTTTAAGGGCTTTTTCTACCAGGTTTCGACTGCCGAGCCCATGAGCGTTATTACGCCCGAGGTGAAGGCTGCGCGCGAGAAGGCCATGAAGGTCCGTGCCGCTGCCGAGGCCAAGGCGCGCAAGGCCGCAGCCGAGAAGGCCGCTGCCGCTGCTGCTGCAGGGGAGGGCGCCGCGGGTGCTACTGACGCTCAGCCCGCTGCGGCTGCCGGCTCCGATGCTCAGCACGATGAAGCTGCCGCCAAGGCCGCGCTCAAAGCCGCCGAGCTGGAAGCAAAGCTCGCCGCCATGGATCCCGAGAAAGCGGCCAAGGTCCGCGCGGCGCTTGCCGCCAAGGCCGCCCGCGACAAGCAGAAAAAGGAGGCGTAAGGTCCATGGCACATCGCTCCGTTATTCCGTTTGGCCCGCAGCACCCGGTGCTGCCCGAGCCGCTTCATCTGGACCTGGTGATCGAGGACGACCGCGTCATCGAGGCAATTCCGCAGATAGGCTTTGTGCACCGCGGACTCGAGAAGCTCACCGAAAAGCGCGATATGCATCAGTTTGGGTACATCGCCGAGCGCATCTGCGGCATCTGCGCCGTGGGCCATAGCTGCGGCTATGCCAGCGCCTGCGAGCGCATGCTCGACATCGAGGTGCCCGGCCGCGTGCAGTATATCCGCATCATTTTGCACGAGCTTTCGCGCATTCACTCGCACTTGCTGTGGCTGGGCCTGCTCGCCGATGCCTTTGGCTTCGAGGCGCTGTTCTATCGTTCGTGGACGCTGCGCGAGCAGATTCTCAAGATCTTTGAGAGCACGTGCGGCGGCCGCGTGATTCTGTCGATTAACGAGATCGGCGGCCTTAAGCACGACATCGAGGACTCCGAGCTGGCCGGCATTGTCCAGACGCTCGATGCCATGCGCCCCGACTACGAGGCCCTGGTGCATACGTTTTTGGACGACAATAGCTGCGGCGAGCGCCTGCATGGCGTGGGCGTGATCAGCAAGGAGGACGCGCTGGAGCTTTCGATGGTCGGCCCGTTCGGTCGCGCCTCGGGCGTGGACTACGACGTGCGCATGTTTGGCGACGGCGCCTATGCGGACCTAGCTGCGTTTGAGCCTATCGTTGCTAGCGATGGCGATTGCTATGCCCGCTGCCAGGTGCGTTGTACCGAGGTCACGCAGGCCATGGACATCATCAAGGAGCTTGTGGGCAAGATTCCGCACGACGGCATCGGCGGGCGCACCAAGCTTACGCCGGCCGACGGCGCGCGTGGCGAGGTTGTGATTGAGCAGCCGCGCGGCGAGGCGTATTACTATGTGCGCGGTAACGGCACCAAGAACTTGGACCGCTTCCGCGTTCGGACGCCGACGTCGCAAAACCTGGCGGGTCTGACGCATGCGCTGCAGGGCGTGCTTCTTGCCAACGTGCCCATGATTATCCTGACCATCGACCCCTGCATTAGCTGCACGGAAAGGTAGGCGCGGCATGAGTTTACTGACATTTGCCAAGACGGCCTTGGGCTCTATGGTCAAGCAGTCGGTCACGGTGTGCTATCCGCAGGAGAAGCTGACGGCGCCCGAGCGCCTGCGCGGGCATATCGTCAATGACATGGACGTGTGCATCTGCTGCGGCATGTGCGCGCGGCGTTGCCCGGCGGGCGCGCTCGCGGTCGATCGCAAGGGTGGAACGTGGTCGATCGACCCGTACGCCTGCGTGGTGTGCGGCGAGTGCATCGAAAGCTGCCCCAAACACTGCCTGACTATGGACACCGCCCGTACCCCGGTTGCGGCGGACAAGGCTCCCACGGTAGAAACCAAGCCGGAATAGCTCTGGACTGGGGCTGGTATAGCGCTGGGATAGGGCCGGTGGGGCAAAATTGCCCCACCGGCCCCGCGCTTAAACGCGCGGTTGGGCCGCCACGAACAAAACTATGCCGGATTACGGGGCTGGATAGCGAACCTCCGACCATACAGAAAATCGCAAAAACAAAACCGCAGGTAGATAGCCTGCCGTTTTTCAAAAAATGAAGGTATGGATGAGGGCCCCGACTTTAGCCCCGTAATCCGGCATAGTTTTGAAATGGCGCCATATCCGTAACAGCCTTTGATCTCCCGTGGGCAGAGGGAAACGGATCATTTTGGCCTTGCGAGGGCTGCCGCGTGACCCGTCTGCCACGAAATGGGCCCATCTACTACGTTTAAGCCGCTACCCTCAACCACGGCAAGCAATGCGAAATGAAAACCGCAGGTAGAACGCCTGCGGTTTTCATGAAAAGCGGTTATGGTCGGGGGTATCGAGTCAAACGTAGTAGATGGCCCGATTTCGTGGCGGGCGCCGTCAGCCGATCTCCGCGGGCCGAAGAAAATGGATCATTTTGGTCCCGCGAGACTTGCGGAGGCGCTCGTGCAGGGCCGCCCGAACAAAACAATGCCGGTTTACGGGGCTGAGTCACGAGCCCTCAACCATGCCGATATCCGTGAAAATAAAACCGCAGGTAGATGGGCTGTCATTTTGCAGAAAATGAGGCTATGGATGAGGGCTCCGACTTTTGCCCCGTAATCCGACATAGTTTTGAAATGGCATTAAATCGGTAGCAGCTATTTTTCTTTGCCGGGGCGGTCGGTCTTCGGGCAATTACCCCCGCAGGTAGGCGATGGCGATCTGCGTGCGGTTGCGCAGACCCATTTTGGCAAGGATCGAGCTGATGTGGTTGCGCACGGTGCCTTCGCCCATATAGGCGGTGGCAGCGATCTCCTTGTTGTCGAGGCCGCGGGCGATGAGCTCGGCGACTTCGAACTCGCGGTCGGTCAGGCTGGCAAAGGCGGCGGGCCGGCGGGTCGCGCCGGCCTCGACGTCCGCCCCATCAAAGTTGATATCCTCGATCGCCTTACCCTCGAGCACGCGTTTGCCGTCCATGACCTGCGCCAACGCTGGCGGAATGGCGGCGACATCGGTTTTGATCAGATAGCCGCGGGCACCCAGTTTGAGCGCCGACACAATGTACTCGTCATCCGAGAATGTCGTCAGAAACACCACGCGCGCCGCAGGGTCGCGCTCGAGGATCTCGCGTGCCGCCGAAAGGCCGTCGCGCTCCGGCATCTGAATGTCGAGCAGTGCGATATCGGGTGCGTGCTCGGCGTAGAGCGCCAACGCATCGTTGCCGTTGGCGCCGGTGCCCACCACCTCGATCTGCGGCTGGGCGCCCAGGATAATCTTGAGCGAATCGACCACCAAGCGGTCGTCGTCGACAACGATGAGCCTCATCGGTCCTCATCTCCTTGCTGTTTGGGAACGGTGGCAAACACGCGCCAGCCGCCGACGCCGGCGCGCGGGCCGGCGGTGAAGGTGCCGCCAAGCGCCTCGACGCGCTCGCGCATGGAGCCGAGCCCCATGCCTTCTGCGGCGCCGCGGCCGCTTGCTTGAACCCCGCTCGCGCCATCGTCGCTAACAATGAGCTGGTAAAACGACGGATGCTCCATGCACCGTACGGTGACAGCATGGGCGCAAGCGTGGCGCATGGTGTTGGAGAGCGTCTCGCGCAGGACCGCCGCAAAACAGTTGGCGACGTTTGCGGGTGCATGCTCGGCCAAAACTTCAAGCTCAATCTGCGGGCCGCCGTCCGATCGCGCTCCTTCGACAATGCGTTCGAGCTGCACGGAAAGGTCGACAGCGTTGTCGTTGAGCGCATGGACACTGGTGCGCACAAGCTGGAGCGCCTCGTCAACCGTGCGTTTGACATCGGCGAAATCGGCGGCAACCCTGGGCTCGTCGGCGTGAACCACGCGCAGGGCTTCGGCTTGCAGCGAGGCGCGCGTGAGCTGGTGGCCCACATTGTCGTGGATCTCGCGCGCGATGCGGGCGCGTTCGGCGAGCGTCGCGAGTTCGACTTCGTAGTCCTGGCGATCGGCAAGATCGCGGTTGCGCGCTTCGAGCGCGAGGGCTCGTTCCTGCAGCTCGTCGCGGATATGGCGCATGTGCTGCTGCTCGCGCTCCAGCTGGGCGGTACGTAGCGATAGCAAGGTGGCGGCAACCGAAAGGATGGCGGTCAGCAGGAGCGTTCGGGCGGTGAGCGCGTCGGTGCGAAGGTCCGCGACGAGCGCAAAGGCAAAGACGGAGCCAATGCCTAGCGCGATCCAGGCGTGCTCGCGGCGCACGCGTCGTGCGATGTCATAGAGGGCGAGAGGCGCAAACGGCACAAACGGCGGCACGAAGACAGCCGCGATGATGTAGACGAAGCTCGCGGCCTCGCTTGTGCGGCGCATGCGTTCTTCCTGTGCGACCTCGGCCAGCGAAGTGGCAATAACGCCAAGGCAAAACGCCGCGACCAGGCGAGCGTCCACAGCAAGGCCCACGGCGGCTGCAATGCAGCACGCTAGCACGATCGATTTGTCGAAAAGCCTGTTCATACGGGTATTGTACGCGAAGCTGCGCGTGGTGGAGGGGCCGCCTGCGCAACCGTGACATTCCTCCCGCGCGGCAAAGCGGGGGCGTCGGCAGGCCGCACGACCAAGACCTCCGCACTCGTGACAAAGCTCACTGGTGCGCGCCGGAGGCTCCTGCGATGATGCAATCGTACCGGGCCGCAATCAACGGAAGGGCCGCCTCATGACAGACATCGTCCACGTCGAAAACCTCGTCAAGCGCTACGACGATCTTATTGCGCTCGACCACTTTAACCTGAGCATCGCCCCCGGCGAGATCTTTGGCCTGCTCGGACCCAACGGCTCGGGCAAGACCACGTCCATCAACTGTATTCTGCAGCTGCTCGCTTACGACAAGGGCACCATCGAGCTGTTCGGCGAGCCCATGACACCCGCCCGCTACGACCTCAAGCGCCGCATCGGCGTGGTGCCGCAGCAGGTGGCGGTATTCGACGAGCTCACGGTGCGCGAGAACATCGACTATTTCTGTAGCCTGTACATCAACGACCGCAAGCGCCGTCGCGCGCTCGTGGACGAGGCGATCGACTTTGTCGGGCTGGGCGACTTTACCAAGTTCCGCCCCGGCAAGCTCTCGGGCGGTCTGGCGCGTCGCCTCAACATTGCCTGCGGCATCGCGCACAAGCCCGAGCTCATCTTCTTTGACGAGCCCACGGTGGCGGTCGACCCGCAGAGCCGCAACGCCATCCTGGAGGGCATCTGCCGCCTGCGCGACGAGGGCGCCACGGTGGTGTATACCAGCCATTACATGGAGGAAGTCGAGCAGATCTGCAGTCGCATCATGATCATGGACGGCGGCCGCGTGCTGGCGCAGGGCACCAACGACGAGCTCAAGCGCATGATCCAGATGGGCGAGCGCGTGACCGTCGAGGTCGGCGCCGTCGAGCCCGCCACGGTCGAGCGGCTGCGCGCCCTCGAGCACGTGCTCAGCGTCGAGCTGTCCGGCGGCGAACTCGTCTGCACCTGCGAGGCGAGTCCGCACAACCTGGTCGACATCCTCGACACATTGCGCGCCGCCGACGTGGCGCTCGGCCGCGTGTGGAGCGAGCCGCCGACCCTCAACGACGTGTTCCTCGAGATCACCGGCCGCGAGCTGCGCGACTAGGGGGCGGCCATGTTCAACACCATTGTCATTACGGTCAAGACGCTGCTGCGCCGGCCGAGCACGTGGGTTTGGGGCGCGATCTTTCCCGTCGCGCTCTCCACGATGTTCATGTTTATGTTTGCGAATCTGAGCTCCGACGGCAAGATCGACCCGGTGCCGGTTGCCGTCGTGGCGGACGAGGCCTGGGACGCCTCGACCTTTAAGGACGTGGCGGCTTCGCTTGCCAAGGAAGGCGACGACCAGCTGCTCGATGTGAGCGAGTACGAAGACTTGGCTGCCGCGCGCAAAGCGCTCAAGGCCGGCGAAGTCGCGGGCATTTACACGGTGGATACCGCGGGCACGCCCAAACTCACATTGCTTTCGAGCTATGACAGCTCGCGTGCGTCGACGGTGCTCACCGACCGCAGCATTTTGGAGACGGTGGCAAGCTCGTATACACAAAATGCCGAGCTCATGTCCCAGATTGCCCAAGACAACCCGGCGGCGCTCGCCGACCCGGAGGCGGTTGCGCGCGCCCTGTCGCTCAAGGGCGGAACCCGCCGCGTGAGCCTGACACGCACCACGCCCGACGGCACGGTCATCTACTATTACGCGCTCTTTGGCCTGGTCGCGATGATGTCTGCCGAGTTTGCCGCCTTGAGCGTCGTTGACCTGCAGCCCAATCTGTCGGGCCTTGGCGCGCGCCGCTGCGTGGGCGGTCTTTCCAAGACGGCGTCGCTAGCCGGTATCTTTGTGGGCTCGTGGCTGGTCTCCTTTGCCTCGATGGCGATTGCGATTGGCTACGTGCGTCTAGTCGTTGGCGTCGACTTTGGCGGGCGCGAGGGGCTGTGTCTGGTGGGCGGTGCCGCTTCCGCGCTTGCCGCCACGGGCTTGGGGCTCTTTGTGGGCACGCTTCCCGTTAAGGGCGGCAAGGCGTCCAAGTCGGGCATCCTCACGGGCTTTGCCACCACGTGCGCCTTGTTCGCCGGCCTCTACGGCGAGCCGGCGATGGCACTTGCCGACGACGTCGCCCGCGCCTGCCCGGCCGAGTGCTGGCTCAACCCCGTCAAGCTCATCTGCGACATGTTCAACTGCCTGTATTTCTTTGAGGACCTGAGCCCCTTTGCCGTTCGCGCCGGCGCGCTCGTCCTGATGGCGCTGCTGTTCGTTGCCGCCGCCACGCTGATCTTTGGAAGGAGCCGCTATGAGCACCTTTAAGACCGCGCTTCGCATGGCGCTGGCGCACCCGTTCTACCTGCTCATCTATACGGTGTTCATCTCGCTCATGGGCGTATTCATCGCGGCATCGGTGAGCTGGAACTCGTCGCAGCTCACCGAGTACAAGCCCTACGACACCAACGTGATCGTGGTCGACCGCGACAATAGCGACCTTTCGCGTGCGCTTGCCAAGCATCTGGGTTCGCGTTTTGAGCTGGTCACGGGCGTCGGCGACGACACCTACGACCTTGCGGACGCGCTCTCCAAGAGCAACAGCGCCAAGGGTAGCGCCGACTGCGTGTTCTTTATCCCGGAGGGGTTTGAGGGCGACCTTGTTACAGCCGCCCGCGCGGGGGAGTCTCTGCCCAAGCTCGATGTGACCTACGGCGCCGGCACCATGGCAGCGGCGCTTTCGTCTGCCGAGGCCTCGCGCTGGATCTCGCTCGCGGGCGCTGCGGCGGCCCTAGAGCCCGCCGCCTCTAACGGCGATGTCGCCAAGGCCGCCGAGCATGCGGCCGCGAAGCGCGCCGAGGTCGAGATCGAGCAGGTCAAGGTCGATTCGACTGCCGCCGCCACGCTCGAGTCGTATTTCAACTTTGGCGCGTACGCGATTATCTCGTCGGTCATCGTGTCGGTGGGGCTGGTGTTCTCGGGCATGAACGAGCCCGAGCGCGTACGTCGTATGGATGCCGGCCCAATCTCCGAGCGCCAGCGTGCGCTTGCCGTGTTTGCGGCCGCCGCCGTGCTCACCGTCTGCATCTGGTTTGTGTCGAGCATGATGGGCGTTGTGGGCTTTGCCGGCGCGGTCGCCGAGGTCGGCACGGGTCGTGTGTGTCTGGCACTGGCGGCGACGTTTGCCCTGGCATGCACGCCTCTGGCCGTTGGCTTTGCCCTTTCGAGCCTGGGTGCGCGCGAGGAGCTGCTCAACGGTGTGGGCAACTTACTCGGCATGCTCATGACGTTTTTGGGCGGCGCTTGGATGCCGCTGTCGCTGATGGGCTCGGCCGTGCAGACGGTGGCGCACTTTGTGCCGACGTTTTGGGTGAACGACGCGATTGGCAAGGCGCTCGCCGCGGACCTGACGTCCACCGTGCTGGGCGACATCGCCTGCGACCTAGGCGTCACGGCGCTCTTTGCCATGGCCATCGCCGCCGTAGGCCTCGCCCTCGCACGCGCCAAATCCCGCGCCTAGCCACCTAGTCATTGGGTACTCATTGGGGACAGACTTAAACGACCAAGAGTGGTCATTGGGGACAGACTTAAACGACTAGTCATCGGGGACAGTCTTTGCCGAACCGCCGGCTTGCCGGTCGGGTTGCCAAGGACTGTCCCCAACTGCCGGTAGGAAAGGAACGTCCCCAACTGCCGGGCGGCGAAAGAGTGTCCCCAGCGACTAGTCATTTAAGAACGTCCCCAATGACTAGTCTGAAACAAAACCCCACTCTCGCCCAAAAATAGTTCGCCAAGGTTTACTATTACCCTCATAAAGTAGTACAAGGCTAACAATGGGGGATAGCATGGCGACGAAGCAAGCCTACGTCCAGGTCAAGGGGCTCAAAAAGCACTACGGCGATGGAGATGCACGCCTGACGGTGCTCGACGGCATCGACACGTCCATCAACCGCGGAGAGATCTGCGTCATGCTAGGGCCCTCGGGCTCGGGCAAGTCGACGTTTCTTAACCTGATCGGTGGCCTGGAGGATGCCGACGCCGGCTCCATCATGGTGGACGGCTGCGACCTTACCGTGCTCAAGCCCGCCGACCTGGGTGAGTATCGCCGCCGCGAGCTGGGCTTTGTCTTCCAGTTCTACAACCTGGTGCCCGATCTCACCATCCAGGAGAACATCGAGGCCACGGCGCACCTGTCCAAAAACCCGCTCAATGTCGACGACCTGCTGCGTTCGCTGGGCCGCTACGAGCACCGCAACAAGTTCCCGCGCCAGGTCTCGGGTGGCCAGCAGCAGCGCTGCGCCATCGGCCGCGCGCTCGTCAAAAACCCGGGCCTGCTGCTGTGCGATGAGCCCACGGGCGCGCTCGACTATAAGACGTCCAAGGAAATCTTGCAGCTCATGGAGGATGTAAACCGCACCTACGGCTGCACCATCATCATCGTCACCCACAACGCCGCCATCGCGCGCATGGCCAATCGCGTGCTGCGCCTGCGCGACGGGCGCATCGTCGAGGATGGGCTCAACGAGTCGCCCGTCGCGGCCGCCGAGCTCGATTGGTAGGCGGCACCATGACACCTCTCGCAAAACGTCTCCCGCGCGAGCTGCGCCGCAATATCGGCAAGTACCTGGGCATCTTTTTGCTTATGTGCGGAAGCATCGCCCTTACCTCGGGCTTTTTGCTCGCGGCCCACTCCATCGGCTGCCTCATCGACGGCATGCGCGACGAGTACATCATCGAAGACGGCCGTGTGACCACCTCCTTCGAGGCTACCGACAATCAACTCAAAGCAGCCGAGGGCGCAGCTGACGATGCCGGCGGCGTCACGCTCTACAAGAATTTCTCCATCGACGCCATCATCAAAAAGACCGCCGGCGACGACGGCACCAAGCGCACGCTGCGCACCTATGCGCACCGCACCAAGGTCGATATCGCGTCCTACTGTGAGGGCAAGGAGCCCAAGGCGGACGACGAGGTAGCAATCGACCGCGTTTTTGCCATCAACAACGACCTCGCCGTGGGCGATAAGGTCGAGCTCGAGGGGCGCACCTACACCATCTGCGGCATCATGACCCAGCCCGATAGCCAGGCGCTGTTCCTCAACAATTCGGACTTTACGGTGAACACCATCACCTATGGCGTGGCCGAGGTTACCGATGCCGGTTTTGCTGCGCTCGAGGATGCCGGCGGCGCGCCTGCCTACACCTACTCCTTTACCTTTACCGATCGCGACCTCCCCACTGCGGATCGCATCGATGCGGAGCAGGATATGGTCGAGGCACTGACCGATACCGATGCACGCGTGGATGACCTCATCGACGCCGATTCCAACCAGGGCATTGGCTACGCGAGCGACGACGTGGACGGCGACTCCATGATGTGGATGACGCTGCTCGACATTATTATCGTGATCATGGCGTTCGTCTTTGTGGTGCTCACCGACGCCACCATCGAGGAGGAGAGCGCCATCATCGGCACGCTGCTCGCCAGCGGTTATCGCCGTCGCGAGATCGTGCTGCACTACCTGGCACTTCCCGCCATCGTGGGCGTGGTCGCGGCGCTTTTGGGCACGGCGCTCGGCGTTGTGTTCTTTACCGAGCCCATGCGCAGCCTCTATTACGGGTCGTACAGCCTGCCGCCCTTCCAGGTGTACTGGAGCTGGGAGATCTTTGTGAAGTGTGCCGTGGTTCCCGCCGTCGCGCTCATCCTCATCACGCTGGTGGGTCTGGTCCGCAAGATGGGCAAGACTCCGTTGCAATTTTTGCGTCACGAGGCGAGCGGCAAGTCGGGTACCAAGCGTGGTATGCAACTGCCGGAGCGAATGGGTTTTGTTTCCCGCTTCCGCCTGCGTATCTTCCTGCGCAATCTGGGCAACTTCGCCACGCTCTTCGTGGGCATCGCGTTTGCCTCGCTGCTGCTGCTCTTTGGCCTGGCGATTCTGCCCACGATGACGCACTATGCGGACAACCTCGAGACAAGCCTGGTCGCCGAACACCAGTACACGCTCAAGGCTCCGCTGGAGCTCGAGGGCACTGCCGAGGAGCGCGAGCAGTGGTCGGCACTCGAGCGCTTGCAGTCGGTTGACGGCGCGCTGCTTTCTGCCGCCCAGGATGCCGATGACGAGCTTGACGACGCGGCCGATGCAGCGCAGACGGCAGCCGATACCGCGAGCGCATCTCCGTCTGCCGAGAGCCTGGCCGCGGCGCAGGACGCGCTTGCCAAGGTCCAGGACAAGAAGGATGCGCTCTACGCGCGCCTTGACGATCTTGCCGATGCCCTCGGCTGCGACCGCGATGAGGCCATCGGCCTGATCGACAAGGCCTCTAAGATCGACACTGACAACGACGATATCCACCCGGTCAATACGACCGACAACGGCGCGAGCACAATCGCACAGGCCGAGAAATATGCCGTTTACCAGTTGCAATACGACCGCGGCGATGGTAATGGACAGGAGACGATTTCCGTTTACGGCATCTCGCCCGATTCGCGCTACTGGAAAGACCTCAACGTCGGCGATGGGCGCGTCGTCTTTGGCGGCGGTCTGCTCGATAAGTTTGGCTGGAGCGAGGGCCAGAAGGTCACGCTCGGCGACAAGTACGAGGGCGAGCATTATTCCTTTGAGTACGCGGGCAAGGACTGTGCCTGGGGCTCCAAGTCGGACATGAATATCTATATGAGTATCGACGACTTTAACGAGCTGTTCGACAACGACGCCGCCTACTTTAACGGCTATGTGAGCGACGAGAAGCTCGACCTCGATGCTCGTTACTTTGCCGGCGACACCACGCCCGACGACATGCGCGCCGTGGGCGACCAGTTCATCGGCATGATGAGCAAAATGATCGGAATGATGATCGGGCTCGCGGTGTTTATCTTCCTGCTGTTTATGTACCTGCTGACCAAGGCGGTGATCGACCATAGCGCCCGGTCGATCAGCTACATGAAAGTCTTTGGCTATCGCGATAGCGAGATCTCGCATCTGTACATCCGCTCGATCACACTGTGCGTGGCGGTGTCGCTCGTGCTGAGCCTGCCGGTCATTATTGGCTCGCTGACGGCCATCTTCCGCTCGATGCTGCTCGCCTACAACGGCAATATCGAGATCTATGTACCCTGGTGGTCCATGGCCGCATGCGTCGGCATCGGCTTTGCGACCTACCTGGTCGTGGCGCTGCTGCACACGCGCTCCATCAAGCGCGTCAGCCTGGCCGAAGCCCTCAAAGTCCAAGAGTAGTCATTTAAGAACGTCCCTAACGACTGGGTTTCGCGCTTGACTTTGACCCTACTTCAACGGGTACCATCCTCTTATGTCTGTAACGCCATATAGACCGAGGGGATAGATCTATGACCGCAACTGCACCCGCAGCACCTGCTAAGGTGTACTTCACCAACCTGCGCACGCATGCTCGCGAGAGCCAGCTCGACAAGCTCAAGCGCCTCATCCGTCGCGCCGGTATTGAGCAGATCGACTTTGAGAACAAGTTCGTCGCCATTAAGATTCACTTTGGCGAGTTGGGCAACCTGAGCTTTTTGCGCCCCAACTACGCCCGTGCCGTCGCGGATGTCGTGAAGGAGCTGGGCGGCAAGCCCTTCCTCACCGACTGCAACACGCTCTACGTCGGTAGCCGCAAAAACGCGCTCGAGCACATCGATACCGCCTATCAGAACGGCTTTACCCCGTATGCCACGGGTTGCCAGATCATCATCGCCGACGGCCTCAAGGGCACCGACGAGGCACTCGTTCCGGTCGAGGGCGGCGAGTACGTGCACGAGGCCAAGATCGGTCAGGCACTCATGGACGCCGACATTGTGATCAGCCTCACCCACTTTAAGGGTCATGAGCAGGCCGGCTTTGGCGGTGCCATGAAGAACCTGGGCATGGGAGGCGGCAGCCGTGCCGGCAAGATGGAGCAGCATGCCGCCGGCAAACCGAACGTCGCGACCGAGCACTGCATTGGCTGCCGTGCCTGCGAAAGGATCTGCGCGCACAACGCTATCTCGTTTGACGACACCCGCGAGCGCGAGCTTGCCAGCGGCGCTACTCGCACGGTGCACGTGGCCGCCATCGACCATGATCGCTGCGTGGGCTGCGGACGCTGCATTGCGGCATGCAACCAGGACTGCATCAAGCCCGGCTATGACGCCGCGGCCGATGTGCTCAACTGCAAGATCGCCGAGTACACCAAGGCCGTCGTCGACGGCCGCCCGAGCTTCCATATTTCGCTTGCCATGGATATCAGCCCCAACTGCGATTGCCATCCCGAAAACGACACGCCCATCGTCAACGATATCGGCATGTTCGCGAGCTTCGACCCGGTCGCCATCGACCAGGCCTGTGCCGATGCCGTCATGGCGTCCGAGCCGCTGCCCAACACCGAGCTCACCGATAGCGCGGCCAAGATGGAGCACAATCACGAGCATCTGGAGGGCGAGCAGGCCAAGGATCCCTTCTGCATCACGCATCCCGACACCGACTGGCGCGCGTGTATCGCGCATGCCGAGAAGATCGGCCTGGGCACGAGCGAGTACGAGCTCATCGAGGTCAAGTAGCGCCTTTCTATTGGACAAATCAAGCGCTTTTGTAGCGCAACGTTAGCAAAAGCCGCCCGTGAGCACAGTGTCCACGGGCGGCTTTTCGGAAGTATGCGGCAAATTTCGAGATCGCCGAGCATACGACATTTTTTGGCAACAAAACCCCTGATAAATTGTTGGTAAAACTGCGGTCTGGGTAGCGCGCAGAGATGTGGTGTAAGAGGCGGGGCATGCCCCGCCTCTTCTCTTTCT
>JAXKGF010000028.1:0-14994 GCA_036550515.1 Collinsella sp. | reverse complement strand
TTGCCTACCGGGTCGACGCTGCGCGCCGCCCAGAGCGACAATTTGTCATTCAAAAGGCGAGGCATGACCATCAGGTCTATGCCTCGCCTTTTTCATGCCAACTTGTTCGCTCTGGGCGGCGCTCGCTTCTTTTGTTCGACCTACGATACAAAGCCACTCGCTTAGGGGCGTTTTCGCTTTCCGCCTTCTACCTGCGGTGGCCGTAACGCCGGCATATCGTAAGTTGCGGTGAAATAGTTCCTGTTTGGCGGCTTTAAAGCCTTTAGCAGTCCCTATTTCACCGCAACTCGTTGAGGCGGCGGGGTCCCACTGCCGGCGCTTGGGGACGTTCCTATTGTGCCGGCAGGTGGGGACACTCCTTCGCTAGAAGATTCGACGCAGGTCTCCGCGGTTGAGGGCTTCGTCGAAGAGATGTTTGAATACCTCGCTGCCGTGCAGTCCATCGTGCTCGAACTCGTTGGTCACCCAGGCGTGCGAGTTGCCCACGCGGCTGAGCGTGTCGAGCTGCATGCCCGAGTCCACGTACATGTCATCGAAGTACACGGCGGCCTGGAGTGGCACCTCATTGCATGCTAGGCGATGCGGGTCGTAAATCTTGTCCCAGCTCGTGTCTTCCATCAGCAGTTCCATCGCGGGCTTGAAGGGCTTGAGCTCGGGCATCTGCTCGAACATCCACGGGAACATGGCCTCGCCGGTAAACATGAGCGGGCGCGCGAGCGTGTCGAACTCGGCGCGGTGTGCCTTTTCCTCTGCCGCGGCCCAGCGAATGGGCATGGTGTCGCCATCGGCGTAGATGAACTCTTGCAGCGTCCAGTACAGCGGATTCGTGCGCGTGTTGGTGCGCTCGAAAGCGCGCATCAAAAAGGTATCGGATACTGAGGCACCGCAGCTCAGCGTGCCGTCGCCATCAACAAACGCATGGTCGATAATCCAGTGCATGCGCTCAAAGCTCGGCTTCATGCCAAAGTCGCTGCCCATGAGCTGCAGGCGCTCGACCGTCATCGGCGAGCCGTCTGGCAGCACGGGCTTTTGCTCCTCGAGGGCATCTGCCAGGGCTGCCACCCGCTCAACGTCTGCGGGGTAGCGGTCATAATACTGCTGAGTCTTGGCTGCCATGCGCGGGAAGGTGTGCGCGTAGACCTCGCTGGCACTCGCCGGCACGTGTGGAATGCCGCCGCAGGTAAAGCTTGCCGCCACGCCTTCGGGGAAGAGCGACAGATAGCTCAGGGTCAAAAAACCGCCGTAGCTTTGGCCGAGCGTGACCCACGGCTTGCCGCCAAAGCCCACGAGGCGTAGGTACTCAAAATCGCGCACGATGGAGCTGGCGAGGTGGCGCTTGAGGAAGTCCGCCTGCGAGCGTGCGGCATCGGAGCCGGCCGCTGCCGCGCGCTCGCCCAGAGCCGCGATCGTGCGCCCGTCCACACAGCTGCTGCGCCCGGTGCCGCGCTGGTCGGGCAGGACGACGCGGAAGTGTTTGACGGCTTCCTCAATCCAGCCGTCGCTCGTGGGTGAGAGCGGACGTGGGCTCTCGCCACCAGGGCCGCCCTGCAAAAACAGGAGCAGCGGCAGATCGTCGTTGATGCGGTCGGGCGCGCAAACCACGCGGTAGAAGAGCTTGATGCTCTCGGGCGCGCCGGCGATTGGTGCCGGCATAGCGCCGCGGCGCATGGTGCTGCCGACGGCCAGGAGCATCGGCTCCAGGCCGCGCCAGTCAAGGGGGACGTCGATGCTGTGGTCCTCGACATAGAGGCCGGGGACGTTGTATGAAGTGATGAGGGCCATGCGGTACTTCCGTTCGTTGCGGTGTTTCGGGTTGACCAATTCTACCGCCGCGGGCGAGGGCATGCACAAATCGGCTACCATGGATGGCAAACATCTAAGAGAAAGGGCCGCCCATGTCGGTCGATATAGCTACGTATGTCCACGATCTTGCCGTTGCCGCCAAGGCAGCGTCGGCATCGCTTGCCACGGCGAGCGATGAGCAGCGTCAGGAGGCCGTGCGCGCCATGGCCGCAGCGCTGCGCGACGGTGTCGATTCCATCGTTGCCGCCAACGAGCTCGATATGTCCGCCGCGCGCGATGCGGGCACCTCGACGGGGCTCCTCGATCGCCTGTTGCTGACGCCCGAGCGCGTTGAGGGCATGGCCGCCGGCCTGGAGAAGCTCGCCGAGCTGCCCGATCCTGTCGGCCGCGTGCTCGACCACCGCGTGCTTGCAAGCGGCGTGGACCTCACCCGTGTGAGCGTGCCGCTGGGTCTGGTCGCCATGGTCTACGAGGCGCGCCCCAACGTAACGGCCGACGCCGCGGGCATCTGCATCCGCACCGGCAACGCCTGCATTCTGCGCGGCGGTTCGCTGGCCTATCACTCGTGCGCCATGATTGCCGAGCTGTTGGCCGATGCGCTTGAAGTCCAGAGTTTCCCGCGCGAGGCCGTGTCGATGATCGAGTCTACCGACCGCGAGGCCACCGGCGAGCTCATGAAGCTCCGCGGCATCGTCGACGTGCTTATTCCGCGTGGCGGTGCGGGCCTGATTCAGCGCTGCGTGCGCGAGTCGCTTGTACCGGTGATCGAGACGGGCACGGGTAACTGCCATATCTACGTGCATGAATCCGCCGACTTTGACAAGGCGCTCAACATTATCGTCAATGCCAAGACCCAGCGCGTGGGCGTGTGCAATGCCGCCGAGTCGCTGCTGGTCGACCGTGCCGTTGCGGATCGCTTCCTGCCCGCAGTCGTTGCCGTGCTGCACGACCACGGCGTGCTGATTCACGGCGACGAGGCCACGTGCGCTGCATGCGCTGACGCTGGGCTTGCCGAGGGCGACGACTATGTTGCCGCGACTGAGGAGGATTGGGGCCGTGAGTACCTGGCACTCGAGATGAGCGTGAAGGTCGTGGCGAACGAGGACGAGGCCATCGCGCACATTAACCACTACGGCACCATGCACTCCGAGGCTATCATCGCCGAGGACGAAGATGCCTGTGAGCGCTTCCTGGATGCAGTCGATGCCTCGGCCGTGTACGCCAACGCCAGCACGCGCTTCACTGACGGCGGCGAGTTTGGGCTGGGTGCCGAGATCGGCATCTCGACCCAAAAGCTCCACGCCCGCGGCCCCTTTGCCGCCGAGGCCCTCACCACCTACAAATACAAGCTCCGCGGCACCGGCCAGGTCCGTCCCTAACGCCCGCGCAAAAAACCACCGCAAAGGGGACAAACGCCTTTGCGGTGGTTTTGGTGTTAGGCCTGGAAGGTGTCGCGGTCGGGGGCGAAGGACTGCATGGCTGCGATGGTGCGGTCGAAGAGCTCGGGAAGCTCCCAGCCCAGCATCTCGGCGCCCTGCGAAATCACGTCGCGCGAGCAGCCGGCGGCAAAGCGCTTGTCCTTGAACTTCTTCTTGAGCGACTTGGTCGTAAAGTCCATGACGCTCTTGCTCGGGCGCATGATGACGGCGGCGCCGATCAGGCCAGTGAGCTCATCGCAGGCAAACAGGATCTTTTCCATCTGCAGCTCGGGCTTGGGCAGCGAAGAGTTGAAATCGGACGTGTGTGTCTGGATGGCACGGATAAGCTCGGGGGATGCACCTTCGCCCTCAAGAATCTCGGCGGCATAGACGGTGTGGTTCATGGGGTCATCCTCATGCTCCTCCCAATCCAAGTCGTGCAGCAGGCCGACGATGCCCCAAAACTCCTCGTTCTCGGGGTCGAACTCGCGCGCAAAGTAGCGCATAGTGCCCTCGACCGTCTCGCCATGGGTAATGTGGAACGGGTCCTTGTTGTGCTCGTTGAGCAGTTCGAACGCGCGGTCGCGGGTGATTCCGGCGGTAAGCGGCTCTGCCATAAGGGACTCCTTGTGCTCGTGGGTATCGATAAGAATGAATACTACTAGAACAAGAAAACCACCACAAAAGTGCCCGTCCCCTTTGTGGTGGTTTTTGGTGCGGATGGGTTAGTTGAGGGCGGCTTGGGCTAGGCGGGCTTCGGCGTCCTCCTCGGTGACGCCCAGGGCCACGGCGAACTCCTCGATGGAGCGGCGTTTGGCTTCCTTGAGTACGCGCATGTAGTAAGAGCTGGGCTTTTTGTCTGCTTCCTCGGCCTGGCGAATACGGTGCATCATGGTTTTTGCCACGCGGACCGTCTCGGGCGCCCCCAGCTTGAGCTGCTGCTTAAAGTGCGTCTCCTCGAGCGAACTGTTGCGCTCGGTAAAGGTGTCACACTCCAGCTCGTCGTAGTGGCTCAGCAGGTGCTCGGCATCTTGCTGGGAGATGGCGGCATGCAAACGGTCGGCCTGCGCCACGGGGTACATGAGGATCGTCTGCGCATGTCCCTGCTTGGTCTCGAGCAACAACATGGGCTGCGGCGTGTCGTCCCTAAAACCGACGACGGTGCAGACTCCCTGACCCGGATGAATGACGTGTTGACCGATTGAGAACATGCTACCTCCAACTTATACGAATTTGTGTATGTTAAGAATACCACGCTGACGTGCGCAAACCATTACTTTATGCAGGAAAAGCACACAACTCTGATAGGTAAGAGTATTCGATAAATAGAACGGCTTATTCAGGCCTTTATGCATTTCCAGAACGTGTATAAATTGCAGGCAAACCGCCAACTTTGCACCACCGCGCAAGAGCGGTAGTCATTTTTGTGCATATGCAATATCTATTAGCTTTACCCTGCGACAGTGTGCGTCGCTTGTGATAGAGTGCTACAAACTCTGGCTTTTGCCCTACGAGTGACCAAGAGCTCGGGGGCTTTAACACAAGGAGGATCTATGCCCGAGAAGATTGAAGAGCTAGTACGCGCTGCGCTTGCTGCGGCCCAAGAGGCCGGCGACCTTTCCGCATTTGAACTTGACGATTGCGCCATCGAGCGACCGGCTGACACTTCTCATGGCGAGTGGACCTCCACCATGGCCCTGAAGTCCGCCAAGCTGGCCCACTGCGCCCCGCGCAAGATCGCCGAGGCCATCGTTGCCCATATGCCCGAGGACCCCGCGATTGAGAAGGTCGAGATCGCCGGTCCTGGCTTCATCAACTTCTACCTCTCCGTCGCCGTCAAGAACGCCATTTTTGGCGAGGCCCGCGAGAAGGGCATGGACTTCGCTAAGTCCAACGTTGGCGGCGGCCTGAAGACCCAGGTCGAGTTCGTTTCCGCCAACCCCGTCGGCCCCATGCACATCGGCCATGGCCGCTGGGCCGCGCTGGGCGACTCCCTCTGCCGCGTTATGGACCACGCCGGTTACGACATCCAGCGTGAGTTCTACATCAACGACCACGGCTCTCAGATGAACACCTTCGGCAACTCCATCAGCACGCGCTATATGCAGCTTGCCGACATCATCGCCAAGCAGGGCGTGGATATCGACGAGGCTCACAAGATTCTGATCGCCGACCGCGACGCCTTCGTTGCCGACGAGAACGACGAGCACCCCGAGACCCATCCCTACCAGGACAACTTTGCCGAGACTCTGGGCAAGGACTCCTACGGCGGCGACTACATCATCGACGAGGCTGCCGAGTTCTGGCGCACCGACGGCGACAAGTGGGTCGAGGCCGATCCGCAGGAGCGCATGGAGAGCTTCCGCGAGCGCGGCTACGTAAAGATGGTCGACAACATGCGTGACCTTTGCCACGCCGTCAACTGCGACTTCGATCGTTGGTTCTCCGAGCGCTCCCTGTACGTGAAGGACACCGAGGGCGAGACCGCCGGCACCTCTGCCGTCGACCGCGCTTTTGAGAAGCTCGACAAGATGGGCTACCTCTACACCAAGGACGGCGCCCTGTGGTTCCGCTCCACCGATCTGGGCGACGACAAGGACCGCGTCCTGATCAAGTCCGACGGTGAGTACACCTACTTCGCCTCCGACGTTGCCTATCACTGGGATAAGTTCCAGCGCGTCGACCACGTCATCGACATCTGGGGCGCCGACCACCACGGCTACATCGAGCGCGTCCGCTGCGTCTGCGACGCTCTTGGCTATCCCGGCAAGTTTGAGGTTCTGCTGGGCCAGCTCGTCAACCTGCTGCGCAACGGCAAGCCCGTCCGTATGTCCAAGCGCAAGGGCACCATGGTGACCCTGCAGGAGCTCGTCGACGAGGTCGGCTCTGACGCCGCCCGCTACACGCTCATCTCCAAGAGCTCCAACCAGATGGTCGACTTCGACATCGAAGCCGTTAAGAAGCGTGATAACTCCAACCCGGTGTACTACGTGCAGTACGCTCACGCCCGCGTATGCTCCATCCTGCGCCGTGCCGCTGACGTTACGCCCGAGCAGGCTGACGAGATGGGCATGAAGGCCGTTGCCGCCAAGGCCATCGGTGAGAACGTCGATTACTCGCTGCTGACCGACCCGACCGAGCTCGCCCTGTCGCGTAAGCTCAACGAGCTCGCCGACCTCATCGCCAGCTGCGCTCGCGACCGCGCTCCGTTCCGTCTGACGCACTTTGCCGAGGAGCTCGCCGGCGACTTCCACAGCTTCTATGCTGCCTGCCAGGTGCTGCCGAGCGAGGGTCGTCCCGTCGACCCCGAGCTTTCGCGCGCCCGTCTGGCCGCTTGCGACGCTGTCCGCGTGACGCTCGCCCTGGTGCTTACCCTTGTTGGCGTTTCCGCACCCGAGCAGATGTAATCTACGGGTCGTTTGACCGTGTAGGTTCGGCTTCGCTGAGCCCTATAAGCCCGATCTCCATGCGGAGGTCGGGCTTTTTGCGTTTGGCGGGGCTTTTTGGCGTGTTGGAAAATGCTACAAAAACGCAACTATACCGGTTTACGGGGCTGAATCGCCAACTGGCGACCATGGCGCCAATAGCGAAATTAAAACCGCAGGTAGACGGCTTGTCGAATATTAAAAATGCAGGGTATGGTTGGCTTGCATCATTCTGGCCCCGTAATCCGGCATAGTTTTGAAAATGACCCCTTGGGGACGGAGGAATACAGATCATTTTTGTCGCGGGTGTGAGCGGCACGAAACCGTCCGCCACGAATCGGGCTTATCTACTACGTTTAGTCGCATACCCCGAACCATGATTAAAGGTGCGATATTAAAACCGCAGGTAGCGGGCTTGCGATTTTAGGAAGATCGAGGGAATGGTCAGGGGTCGTGGGTCAAACGTAGTAGATAAGCGCGATTCGTGGCGTGGCTATTCCGGATGCCACGGTTTCACTCCTCTAGCGCGACATTTCAAGGCGCTTTTGATTAAGACACTTTTGAGGAGGAGTGTCCCTGATGACTGGGCGTTTAAGAACGTCCAATGACTAAGTTGCAGGTGGTGGCGGTTGTGCTACACTAACGCTGCGTATATGACGCAATCATCTCGATACAGATCAATGATGTCCGTCGTTTTTGTACGGAGCTAGACTGTTTAGCCGCCCTGAAGGTTTATGCAGGGAGCATGTGATCACAGGGCTTGAAAAGAAAGTTGAGCAAACACTGTGTCTGATCAACAGCAAGAAAACGAAATAACGACGGCGCAAACCGCTCCCGCTGCACCGGTTGCGTCGGACCAGGTCGTGAAGCCTGCGCCGGTGCAGGCCTCGGTTCCTGAGGCCTTCAAGGCCGCTTCGACGCCTGCGCCCGCATCGGCTGAGAAGGTCTCGCCTGCCGCTGGCGAGGGCGTTGCCCCTGCGGCCGAAGAGGATGCCGCGCCCGTAAAGCCCAAGCGCATACGCCGTGCGTCTAAGCCCGCCGCTGACGGCGAGGGGGCTGCAAAGCCCAATCGTCGCGCCACGCGCACGACGCGAACCAAGCGCACCGCTGCCGATTCCTCCGTGTCGATTTCCGATGAGGTTGCACAGGCCCGCGCGCTGGCACAAATCAGCGAGGCTCAGGTGGTGCGCGCCCGTCGCCGTGCTGCCGAGCGCGAGGCCGCGGCACTGACCGAGCTTGCAGCGCCGGTCGTCTCCGAGGCGTCTGCGGCCACCGAGGCCCCTGTCGTGGGGCAGCCGACCGAGAAGCCGGCTCCGCGCACGCGTCGTCGTGCGGCCAAGTCTCAGCATGATGCCGAGCAGGTGGCTCAAGAGTCCGGTGAAGCTCCGGCTCGTTCTGCAGTAGGGGAGGGTGCGCAGCCCTCTGAGTCTGCAACACCTGCCGAGGCCAACGAGGTTCCCGTTGTCGATCCCGCTCTTCGCCCGCACCGTCGCGGCCGCAAGCCCAAGGCCTTCGTCGAGGCCGAGAAAGCTGCCGCCGCCGCTGCGGCAGCCGCAGCTCAGGACGCCGCGATGACCGCCGCGCCCGCACCAGTCGCCGACGCTTCTGCCCAGGGAGCCGCTGCCACCGAGGCCGACGCGCATGCCGAGGGCGAGCCCGCCGATGTCCGCCCTGGTCGTAGCCGTCGTACCGCTTCCAAGCGCTCGGCCAAGGCCAAGGGCGCAAAAAAGGACGCGTCCGAGGATGCCGCCAATGAGGTCGCCGAGGCAACCTCTGACGTCGCTCCCGAGACCGAGAGCGCCGATCAGCCGGTTACCGAGAAACCCAAGCGTACGCGCAAGAAGTCTGCAAAGGCTAAGGCCGTCGAGCAGCAGGCCGATTCCGAGCCCAACGCCGATGCCGATACCAAGGCCGATAACGAAGTCCCGGCCGACACCGACACGGCAACTTCGGCGGCCAAGGGCGCCACGACCGCGGAGACCGATGAGAACGCCCGCCCCAACCGCCGTCAGCACAAGCGCAACGACGAGCGCAACGAGCGCAAAGACGAGCGCAACAACGACCGCCGCAACCGTCAGCGCGATCGCAAGCAGCGCAACAAGGAGCGCAACGCCGCCCCGACCGAGCCTACGCTTTCGCGCGAGGAACTCGCGGCCATGAAGGTTGCCGAGTTGCGCGAAAAGGCCAAGGAGTTCGAGATCGAGACGACCGGCAAGAAGAAGGCCGAGCTCGTCGAAGAGATCTACACCACTGCTGCGAAGGCCGAGGGCTTCCGTGACATCAAGGGCATTTTGCAGATTCGCCCGGACAGCTCCGGCATCATCCATGCCCACGGCTACATGAAGTCCAGCGACGACGCCTTTGTTCCCGCCTATCTCATCCGCTCCGCACGCCTGCGTACGGGCGACGTGATCGAGGGCTCGCTTCGTCCCTCGCGCGGCGGCGACAAGCGCGCCGGCCTCGCTAAGATCACGACCGTCAACGGTCTTGATCCCGAGCAGGCTCGTAACCGCCCCAAGTTTGGCGACCTTACCCCGGTCTATCCCAATGAGCCGCTGCGTATGGAGCACGGCAAGGATTCCATCACCGGTCGCGCCATCGACATCGTGTCGCCGATCGGCAAGGGCCAGCGCGGCCTGATCGTGTCGCCGCCAAAAGCCGGCAAGACCACGATTCTCAAGAAGATCTGCCAGTCTATCTCGATCAACAATCCCGAGGTGCACCTCATCTGCCTGCTCGTCGACGAGCGCCCCGAAGAGGTCACCGATATGCAGCGCTCCATCAAGGGCGAGGTCGTGGCCTCGACCTTCGATATGCCCGCCGAAAACCACACTCGCGTGGCAGAGCTCGTGATCGAGCGTGCCAAGCGCATCGTGGAGCTGGGTGGCGACGTCGTGGTGGTGCTCGACTCCATCACGCGTCTTGCCCGCGCCTACAACTTGGCCGCTCCCGCCTCGGGCCGTATCCTGTCGGGCGGCGTCGATTCGGCGGCCCTGTATCCGCCCAAGCGCTTCCTTGGCGCTGCCCGCAACATCGAGAACGGCGGCTCGCTCACTATCCTGGCTTCCGCCCTTATCGATACCGGCTCCAAGATGGACGAGGTCATCTTTGAGGAGTTCAAGGGTACCGGCAACATGGAGCTCAAGCTCGACCGCGACCTGGCCGACCGCCGTATCTTCCCGGCCATCGATCCCGTTGCCTCGGGCACGCGCAACGAGGACCTGCTGGTCGACGAGCAGATGCGCCCGTTCGTCTTTGGCCTGCGCCGAATCCTCGCCGGCATGAACAATACCGAGCGCGCGGCCGCGTCGTTTATCAAGGGCCTCAAGGGCACCAATACCAACCAGGAGTTCCTGGTGCGTTCGGCAAAAAAGCACAGCGATTACGAGCAGACGTTCTAGGCCGTTCGCTGCACGCGACAACAACCATAGACATGCCAGAAGGGCCGGGGTTTAGATCCTGGCCCTTTTCGTATAGCCGCTCGCCAGCGGTTATTGACCTCACGACCGGCAAGCAGCGATTTTCCCGTTTCAATCCCGCTTCGTCGCTTGCAATCCCCAAGGGGGTTTCGCATAATAGCTTTTAAGCTTCGCGACGGAAAACGCAGATGAAACGAACCATATACCGTTGCTTTGGGGCATAGCCCCGCTTCATCTTCTCTCGCGCAGCCAACTGAATGATGCGATTTGGGTGCTGGAAGATGGGGAGAGCTCATGGCTTCTTCTGATGCAACACAACGAGCAGTCCTTGCCGGACTTTCGTGCGGGATCGGCCTTGCCGCTCCCGTGGTTATGTATGCCGCGACGCTGCCGTTTTCGTCGGTGAACGAGACAGTCGTGGCAGGTGCGGTTCCCTTCGCCGTGGGCGCGGTGGCGGGCGTGGGTATCTATGCCGCCTCGCTGGGTATCTCCGAGTACCGTGCGCAGCGTGAAGAGCGTCTGTTCCAGCCCGATGCCATGGGCGGTGCCGCCAATCTCAATCAGCATCAAAGCGAGTTCAAGACCGCCTCGATTCCAGCTCAGCAGCAGGATGTGACTCCTTACGCTGCGGCTTCTGCTTCTCAGGCTCAGGCGGAGCAGTCTACCTCGGCATTCCTTTCCGGCCTGACTGGTGCGTTCCAGCGCCGTCATGCCGATGATGGTGTCCCTACCATCGCTCGAGCCGCAGATGCTATGGACGAGGCCGAGGCTTGGTCCATGATCGACAGTATGCTCGACGACGATTCGCCGGTGAGCTGCGACCCTGCACACTCGCGCGACGTCTATCAAGTCGCCATCGACGAGCTCACCAACGGCGGGCAGACCGGCTCCTTCAATCGCGACGACATCGCCGCTGCGGCACGCGCCGTGTCTGGCTCCCATGCCGCCCCTGCGGGCAGCACGGCGGCTTTCGTGGCACTCGTCGCCAACGCGGCAGCCAATAACGCCTACAGCGCTACCTCGGCGGGCGCGAACGCTTCTGCCGACAATTCGTACGTTGATGAAGCCATGACTGCGGACGAGGAGGCCGTTGCCGCCCGCCGTGCCGCCGAAAGCTCGCTGTGGGGCGCTCCTGCCCAGCAGCAGGCGGCTGAGGCTGCGCCGTACAATGCAAACCTCGCCAGCATGCCTATCATCTCCGGTGCCGCGGACATCGATCTCGATGACCTCGATGAGCCTGCAGCCATCACCGCATCGATTGATGCCCAAGATCGCATCGACACCGGCGACCTTCCGGATGCCTCGCTCGAGGTTGATGTCCCCATGGCTGATTACTCGGGCCACGAGGGCATGTGGGCCGCCGCCACCGCGATTCTGGATGAGATTGACGAGCCCGCTCCTGTTGCAGCCCCCGCTCCCGTCGCTGCCCCTCAGCCTGCTGCCCCCGCCTATGTCGGCCGTCACAGCGCTGTGTTCCCCGAGGATACTGCACGTATCTCGCGCGAGAGCATCGAGCGGGCCGAGGCTATTGCCGCCGGCATTATGGAAAACCGTCGTCACGAGCGCGTCAATCAGATCCTCGAGGAAGAGATCGAGCGCCTGCAGTCCTCTACCGCCAAGCGTACGGGCCGTGCTTATCTGAGCGTTATCGAGGGCGGTACCGCCAGCTTCGCGCCGCTCCGCGCGGAGGCATAACTTCTGCATGGTTAAGATCAATCGAAAATGGGCGGTTGTAACCTGCCTGATGGCGCTCTTGATCTGGGGCAATTCGCTGGTTCCCGGCTCGGGGTCGGGCTCGCTGAGCCTAACGGTCATGGAAGCTATCCGCGGTTTCCTGCACGGCGTGGGACTTCCATATGAATGGGTGACCAACTTTGTTGTTCGCAAGTGTGCACATTTTACCGAGTATATGGTGCTTGGCATTCTGGCAACGCACGCCTTTGATTTTGAGGGCCGGCGCACCTTTGACGTGCTGCTGCCCACGGCGGTGTTCCTGCTGCTGATTCCCTCCATCGACGAGACGATTCAGCTCTTTGTGCCGGGACGCGCCGGCATGATCACCGATGTGATGATCGACTGCTGTGGAGCGGTAACGGGCGTTGTGCTCCGATATCTCTTACGGTCGCTGATGTACGCCAAAAAAGCCGCCTAGGACGTATTGTTTGGTCCTAGGCGGCCTTTTTTATTTGAGGGCTTATATGAGGCGTGGTGACGTCGTTCCGTAGGTCGGATTTGCCGGGCGCGCCCCGCCCTGTGGGTGCGTCTGCTACTGAAGCGCCTGTGCGCCCAGGGCCAGGCAGCCCATGATGCCCTGCTTGCCCTCGAGGCTGTTGTTGACGATGTAGTTATCGATGTCGTTGACCTCGGGCGTGACGATATAGCCGTTGAGCATCTCGGCACACTTTTTGCGTGCGAGCGGCACGATGGGGGTGTGGTCGGCCACACCGCCGCCGATGATGATCTTTTGCGGCGCGTAGCACAGCGTGTAGGTCATGAGCGCCTGTGCCAGATAGCCTGCGAGCAGGTCCATGGCCTCTGGGTCATCGGCCATGTCTCCGGCACTCTTGCCATCCCAGCGCTTTTTAACGCCGGGGCCGGCGATGAGGCCCTCGAGGCAGTTGTCATGGAAGGGGCAAGCGCTATGCTCGCCGATGGTGTCGCGCGGGTCGCGCGTGACCAGGATGTGGCCGGCCTCGGGATGCATCATGCCGTGTACGAGCTTACCGCCCGAGAGCACGCCGGCGCCCACACCGGTGCCGATGGTCAGGTAGACCACGTCGGTGAGGCCCTGAGCGCAACCAAAGGTGACCTCGCCCAAGCAGGCGACGTTGACGTCGGTATCGTAGCCGCAGGGGACCTTGAGCTCGTTTTGGATGGTGCCCAGCAGGTCAAAGTAACGCCATGCAGTCTTGGGCGTCTCCAGGATCTTGCCGTACTGGGGCGAGGCAGGGTTGACCGCGGTGGGGCCAAAGGCGCCGATGCCCAGGGCGGCGATGCCCTTGTCTGCAAACCATGCGTTGACGGCCTCGACGGTCTCCTGCGGGGTCGTGGTCGCAATTTGCTCGCGCTCCAGGACCGTTCCGTCTGCATAGCCCGTGGCGCAAACCATCTTGGTGCCGCCGGCCTCGAGCGCTCCGATAAGCTGCTGCTCTGCCATAGTATTCCTCTCTCTGGGACGAGTTGCTCCGTGACTAAAGTATAGAGCTCTAAACCATTTAAGAAAGCGCTCTAAAAAGAAGCCCTGCAACGCGGCGGGCGGTGCGGGGCTTCTTTGGTTGCTTTAGTTGCCGGGCCGTCCTTACCCGCGCGGCTTGATTTTATCACGTAGCGACTTGAGGTTCTCCAGCGCCGCGTTAAGCGTCTCGTCTCGCTTGGCAAAGTGGAAACGAATCAGATGGTTGACGGGCTCGCGGAAGAAGCTCGAGCCGGGAACGGCGCCCACACCAACCTTGGAGGCGAGATCCTCGCAGAAGTCGAGGTCGCTGTCGTAACCAAACTCAGAGATGTCCATCATGACGTAGTAGGCGCCCTGCGGCACGTTATGCTCAAGACCGATGCTGTCGAGTCCCTGACAGAACAGGTCGCGCTTGGCGGTGTAGAGGTCGAGGACTTCATCGTAATAGCTGTCGTCGAAGTTGAGGGCGGTGACGACGGCCTCTTGCAGGGGAGCGGCGGCGCCCACCGTGAGGAAGTCGTGGACCTTCTTGATGCGCTCGGTAATCTCGGCCGGGGCAATGGTGTAGCCCAGGCGCCAACCGGTGATGGAGTAGGTCTTGGACAGCGAGCTGCAGCTGATGGTACGCTCGAACATGCCGGGCAGCGTGGCCATATAGACATGCTCGTGGGGCGCATAGACGATGTGCTCGTAGACCTCGTCGGTGATGCAGTAGGTGTCGTACTTTTTGCACAGGTCGGCAATAAAGGTGAGCTCCTCGTGCGTAAAGACCTTGCCGCAGGGGTTGGATGGGTTGCATAGGACGATTGCCTTGGGCTCGTTGTCGCGGAAGGCCGCCTCGAGGACCTCGCGATCGAAGTCGAACGTGGGCGGGTTGAGCGGCACATAGATGGGCTCAGCGCCCGAGAGAATCGTGTCGGCGCCGTAGTTCTCGTAGAACGGCGAGAAGATGACGACCTTGTCTCCGGGGTTTGTGACCGTCATCATGGCGGCCATCATGGCCTCGGTGGAGCCGCATGTGACTACGATGTTCTCGTTGGGGTTGATCGGCATGCCCATAAAGTGTTCCTGCTTGGCCGCGAGTGCCTCGCGCATGGCCTGGGAGCCCCAAGTGATGGAGTACTGGTGATAGAGCGGCTTGGGGTCGGTCGCGATGGTGCTGAGGCTCTCGAGCAGCTGTGCCGGAGGATCGAAGTCAGGGAAGCCCTGCGAGAGGTTGACGGCACCGTACTTATTGGAGATGCGCGTCATGCGGCGGATGACCGAATCGGTAAATGTCGCCGTACGGTTGGAGAGTTCTTTCATGCCTGTCCTTTCGAGCATTTGCAGTGGGGCAAGTTTACTCCTATGAAACCGGTGGGAATTGCTCGAAACGCGCTCGAAAAACTCTTTTCAAAATTCTTGAAAATTGGGGCTTGCATCGCGTGGCGTTCCTTGCAATAATAGTCGAGCGCGAAGCGCACAGGACACGGTGGGTGTAGCTCAGTTGGCTAGAGCGACGGGTTGTGGTCCCGTAGGTCGAGGGTTCGAGTCCCTTTACCCACCCCACGCTTCCTCTTGAAGACGACATAGTTGGACCGTTAGCTCAGCTGGCTAGAGCAGGGGACTCTTAATCCCAAGGTCCAGGGTTCGAATCCCTGACGGTCCACCATTCCTCTTCATTACATAGTTGGACCGTTAGCTCAGCTGGCTAGAGCAGGGGACTCTTAATCCCAAGGTCCAGGGTTCGAATCCCTGACGGTCCACCACGTAAT
>JAXKGF010000027.1:0-95195 GCA_036550515.1 Collinsella sp. | reverse complement strand
GTCGTTTGGGACGTCCCCAACGACTACTTTGCGGGTAGCTAAAAGAGCCCCATCCTAAATTAGCTACCCCGCCAACACCGCAGGTAGAGCAAAAGTCAGCGAAAGCCCGCCAGAGCGAGCAAGGTGCCTTGAAGCGAGGCGGCATTGACCTTTTGGTCATGCCGTCGAAGCTGAAAGGCAGATTGTCCAAATGCGACCAGCGCAGCGTCGGCCGGTTACGGCGTTTGGTAAAACGCCGTAACCTACACCCGCTCCGCGATCTCGTGGATGAGGTAGTCGGTCTTTTCCCAGCCCAGGCACGGATCGGTGATCGACTTGCCAAAGACGCCGCCGTCGACCGGCTGGTTGCCGTCCTCCAGGTAGGACTCGATCATAAAGCCCTTGACCAGCTTGGAGATGGACTCGTTGCGGCGGCAGCTGTCGAGCACCTCCTTGCAAATGCGATACTGCTCAAGCGGGCGCTTACCCGAGTTGTCGTGGTTGCAGTCGATGACCGCTGCCGGATTGGCATAGCCGGCGTGCTCGGTGTAGCGTTCGGCCAGGCGCTCCAGGTGCTCGTAGTGGTAGTTGGGGTAGGTGCGACCGTCGAGACCGATGTAGCCACGCATAACGGCGTGCGCGAGCGGATTGCCGTCGCACTCGACCTCCCAGTTGCGGAAGATGAAGCTCTGGTGCGCCTGCGCGGCGTAAATAGAGTTGAGCATAACGGTGGTGGAACCGGCGGTGGGGTTCTTCATGCCCACGGGCACCGAAATACCGCTCGACACCAGGCGATGCTCCTGGTTTTCGACCGAGCGTGCGCCCACGGCCACATAGCTCAGCAGGTCAACGAGGTACTGGTAGTTGGACGGATAGAGCATCTCGTCGGCGGTGAAGAAGCCCGTTTCCTCAATAACGCGCAGGTGCATATGGCGGATGGCCTTGACGCCCTCGAGCAGGTCGTCGGGAGCCTCGGGGTTGGGGTTGTGCAGAAGACCCTTGTAACCGGTGCCCTTGGTACGCGGCTTATTGGTGTAGACGCGCGGAATGATGATGAGCTTGTCCTTGACCTCCTCGGCGGTCTTGGCCAGTCGGTTCATGTACTCAAGCACCGAATCCTCGCGGTCGGCAGAGCACGGGCCGATGATGAGCACCTTGCGTGCGTCCTCGCCGGTAAAGACTTTGGCGACCTCGGCGTCAAATGCCTGCTTTTTGGCGGTAAGCTCGGCAGAAAGCGGCATTTCCTCGCGGATCTCCATGGGGATCGGCAGCCTGCGTTTGAATTCCATGGCCATAGGGGCCTCCTCAATCTATAGAAAGAGCAATAAGCGTATTGTCGAGTGTTCGGCATTATCCGCTGTCGCACGCTAAAGTGCAAGCCCTTGTCACCCAGAAACATACCAAATAGGGACAGGTTTATTTTGGCAGGTTTTATCTGGGTAAACGTTGGCGGGCCCTGGAATGGAATGATGCCACGTGGCTTGGAAGAGACCGTCGATCGAGTTCCAGGGGAGGCGGTTTGAGGGCCGCAGAGCAAAAACGGGGGCGCAGGTTGTCCTGCGCCCCCGTTCTCGGGCGTTATTCGTTCCCTGCGGCAGAATTTACGCCGCTTCGTCGAACTGCGAGTTGTACAGGTCGGCGTAGAAGCCGCCCTGGGCGAGCAACTCGTCGTGCGTGCCCTTCTCGACGATATCGCCGTCGCGGATTACTAGGATCACGTCGGCGTTGCGGATCGTGGACAGGCGGTGCGCGATGACAAAGCTCGTACGGCCCTGCATCAGTGCATCCATGGCGCGCTGAATAAGCTCCTCGGTACGGGTGTCGACGTTGGAGGTCGCCTCGTCCAAAATCAGCGCCGGGCGGTCGGCCAAAATGGCACGGGCGATGGTCACGAGCTGGCGCTGACCCTGCGACAGGTTAGTGCCCTCCTCGTTGATCATAAAGTCGTAGCCGCCGGCGAGCGTATGGATAAAGTGGTCGCAGCGTGCGGCACGTGCAGCGGCTTCGACCTCGGCATCGCTCGCATCGGGGCGTCCGTAACGGATGTTCTCGCGGATGGTACCGTTAAACAGCCAGGTGTCCTGCAGCACCATGGCAAACTCGCCGCGCAGCGCCGCGCGGTCCCAGTCTCGCACGTCGACACCCTCGACGCGCAGCGAACCGCCGTCCACATCGTAGAAGCGCTGCAGCAGCTTAATGAGCGTGGTCTTGCCGGCGCCGGTGGGGCCGACGATGGCGATGGTCTGGCCGGGCTGCGCCTCGCAGCTAAAGTCGTGGATGATGGTCTTGTCGGGCGTGTAGCCAAACTTGACATGGTCAAACTCCACGTGGCCGGGGCGCTTCTCGGGAATCTGCGCGTCGGCCTTCTGCTCCTCCTCGGGCGCGGCCAGGAACTCAAACACACGCTCGGTGGCAGCTGCCATCGACTGCATCGTGTTGCTCACGTTGCCCAGCTGCTGCACGGGTTGCGTAAAGTTGCGAACGTACTGGATAAAGCTTTGAATGTCGCCGGGCGTGGCATTGCCGGTCAGCGCGAGCTGCGCGCCCACCACGACGACGCCCACGTAGCCCATGTTGCCCACCAAGCTCATAAGCGGCATCATCAGGCCCGACAGGAACTGCGAGCGCCAGCCACTAATAAAGAGGCGGTCGTTTTGACGGTCGAACTCCTCGATCGAAGCCTCGGCGCGGTCGAACACCTGAATGACGTTCTGGCCGGCAAAATCCTCCTCGATAATGCCGTTGACGGTGCCTAGGACCTGCTGCTGCTCGCGGAAGTACGGCTGCGAGAAGTGAATCATCACCATCAAGATAATCGCGGCGGCCGGCAGCGTGAGCACGGTGACGCCGGTGAGCGGCAGGCTGATCGACAGCATCATGACGAGGACGCCGATAATCTGCGTGACGGACGTAATAAGCTGCGTCACGCTCTGGTTGAGCGACTGGCCGAGCGTATCGACGTCGTTGGTGATGCGGCTGAGCACGTCGCCCTTGCTGTGGCCGTTGAAGTAGCTCATCGGCACGACGGCAATCTTGGCGGCAATCTCCTTGCGCATGCGGTAGCAGATCTTTTGCGTGACACCGGTCATGAGCCAGCCCTGGATCAGGCTGCAGGCAGAGCTCGCCAGATACAGGCAGAGCAAAAAGCCGAGCGTCTTAGCGATCCAGTTAAAGTCGACATCGCCGGTGCCGTTGACCTTGGCAACCAGGCCCTCGAACAGCTTGGTGGTAACCTGACCGAGCATCTTGGGTCCCACAATATTAAAGATGACCGAGCACACGGCAAAGGCGACGGCGGCAAACACGGCAATCTTGTGCTGGCCGATATAGCCGAGCAGCTGCCTCATGGTGCCCTTAAAGTCCTTGGCCTTTTCGCCGCGACGCATGCCGCCCATGCGGCCCATGGGACCACGCTGGCGGGTGGGCTTGGGAATCTGAGTCTTGGTCTCGTCTGCCATTAGCGCTCGCCTCCTTCCATGACGGCTGCAATTTCTTCTTGGGTAAGCCCCAGCTCCTCGGCGGAAAGCTGTGACTGTGCGATCTCCAGGTACGCCGGGCAGCTGCGCAGCAGCTCCTCGTGCGTGCCGGTGCCCACTACGTGGCCGTCGTCGAGCACGATGATCTGGTCGGCGTGCATGATGGTCGCGATGCGCTGGGCCACGACCACGAGCGCGGCGTCGGTGACGTTTTTGGCCAGCTCTTCGCGCAGGCGCGCGTCGGTCTTGTAGTCGAGGGCGCTAAACGAATCATCGAACACCACGACCTCGGGCTTTTTGGCCAACGCGCGGGCGATGGCCAGACGCTGGCGCTGACCGCCCGAAACATTGGAGCCACCCTGGCTGATGGGGGAGTCGTACCCGTCCTCGCGCTCGGCGATAAAGTCCTCCGCCTGGGCGACGTGTGCTGCCTGGCGCATATCCTCGTCACTCACCATGTCGCCGGCAAACTTGAGGTTGCTCTCGACGGTACCCGAGAACAGACGACCCTGCTGCGGAATATAACCGATGCGGCGGCGCAGCTCAGAGAGGGTCATGTCGCGCACGTCGATGCCGTCGAGCGAAATGCTGCCGCCCGTGACGTCGTACAGGCGCGGAATCAACTGTACAAGCGTGGACTTGCCCGAGCCCGTGGAGCCAATGATGCCGAGCATCTGACCGGCATGCGTGGTGAAGTTCACGCCGCTGATGACATCGGCACGGGCATCGGGATACTGGAAGCTCACGTCGCGGAAGGTGAGCTCACCGCGCGGCGCATTGGCCGCGGGCAGTTTGGGCGAGGCAGGGTCGTTGATGCTCGTGGGGCAAGTGATGACCTCTTCCACGCGCTCGGCTGCGACCTCGGCACGGGGCAGGATGACCGAAACCATGGTGAGGATCATAAACGCCATGACGATCTGCATGGTGTAGGAGATAAACGCCATCATGTTGCCGACCTGCATCACGCCGTCGGACACGCCCTGCGCGCCAAACCAGACGATAAGCACGGTGATGCAGTTCATGACGAGCATCATGAGCGGCATCATAAAGCTCATGGCGCGGTTGGTGTAGAGCTGCGTGGTCATTAGGTCGAGCGAAGCCTTGTCAAAACGCTCGAGCTCATGTTCCTCGCGGTTGAACGAGCGGATGGGCATAAGGCCGTCGAGCAGCTCGCGGGCGGTAAGGTTCACACGGTCCACAAAGCTCTGCATCTTTTTGAACTTGGGCATGGTGAGGCCCATGAGCACGCCGACAACGGCCGAAACCGCGATGATGGCCACGGCGATGGTCCACTCCAGGCCGGTGTGGTTAGCCAGGACACGCATGACAGCGACGATGCCCATGACGGGGGCCATCAGACACATGCGGATAAACAGGGTTGCAGCCATCTGGATCTGCTGAATGTCGTTGGTGCAGCGGGTAATGAGCGAGGCCTGGCTAAACTTGCCCACCTCGGCCGGCGAGAAGTGCATAACCTTGTTGAAGGTCTCGCGGCGCAGGTCGCGGGCGATGGAGCAGGCGGTGCGCGAAGCCACGGCACCGGTCAGGATGGTGGCGACGAGCGACACGAGGCACAGTCCAAACATCGTGGTCGCCATGCGGCTCAGGTAGGCGTTCTGCACGTCGGCGGGGTCGATGCCCTGTGCCTTGTACTCGTCCTGTATATAGCTCACGGCGCGCTGGGTGACGATGGAGCCCGACATGGAGCCCATTTTGTCCGCCATTTGGTTGGCGCCCTCGACGAGCTTGCTTTGGTCTACCAGACCGCCCTCGACACCCAGGCGCAGGCTCTTTATAGTGATTTTGCCGCCGTCGGCATCAATCTGCTTTTGCATGTTCTGCGCCGCTGCGGCCTTCTGCTGCATCTCGGCGAGCTGCTCGGGCGTCATCGCTGCCATTTGCTCGGGGGTTGGCATGGCCTGGGCAGCGTTGTCGTCTTTCTCGCTGGACGAGCCCATCATATCGCCCATGGAGTTGGCGTCGATGCCCTGGTTGAGCGAAAGGACGACAGTCTCGGGCAGGCTCATAATGTCGGCAATCTTGCCGCCGTCGGCGCGCTCGTCCTCGGTGCCCTTGTACGTGCGAATCCCGTTTTTGTCTGCCTTGCCAAACGCAGCCTCTACCGTCTTGGCGTCCTTGGCGCTCATAAAGAGTTCAAGGTCATCGAGCGATTCGGCGCGGATGGTGTCGGGCACGGGCGAGGCGATGCCGCCTTGCTGCACACCCACGTCGACGATATCACTCATGTAGGTAGGCAGTGCCAGATCGGCGTTGCAGCTGATTACGATAAGTACGATAGCTGCGAACAGTGCCAGGATATGCTTTTTAAAGAGCTTGAGAATCCTCACTCGGCATCTCTCCTTTCTTGATTACGGTCGATAATTTCGTTGGCACGCCTTAGAAGACGCACCATCTCTTGGGTATCTGTTTCGCCGAGCTGCTCGAGGAAGGCCGCGGTGCGGTTCTCGAATTCCCGACGTTTGATTTCGAGATCCTGGAATCCTTTGTCGGTCACCGTGACGTGCACGCGACGACGGTCGGTCTTTGAGTGCTCGCGCTCGACCCAGCCCTTGGCTTCGAGAGCGCGTAGGATATTGGCGATGCGGGCACTCGAGACCCAGGCGCGATCAGCGAGTTCGCTCGGCGTGAGCGAACCGCCGGCGAGTATGAGGGCGCGCATGACGGCCATCTCGCCGCCGAGGGCTTTGTCCGCAAAGCGCGAAATGCGCTGATGCATGCTGCCGAACTCGGTAAGGAGCTGGCGCCCAAGTTCACGGAAATCGGTATCTTCCACCGAAAACCCCTAACACTAGAAACTATTTTCGGTGAAAGATGATACCCCCATACGCGGGCCTCATACAGTAGGCAATATTAAGAGCTCATTAAGACTTAAAATCATTCAATTGCTAAAGCGTTTCAAAGAACTATCATGCCCGCGGTTAGGCGAGGGGTTGTCACCACCATGACGACTGGGACTCATATAATCGCCACGTGCGATGCTCCAACTTCCCGCAAGGAGACACCTTACATAAAGGGGGATGGAGTCATGGCATTTGACTTCACGGGCAAGACCGCGATTGTCACGGGCGGCACTCAGGGCATTGGCCTCGAGATCGCCAAGGGCATCGTCGCGGGCGGCGGACATGTCGCGCTCATCGCAAGGAACGCTGCTAAGGGCGAGGCCGCTGTGGCCGAGCTTGGCGAGGGCAACAAGTTCTATCAGCTCGATGTCGCCGATGCGCCCAAGGCGCGCGAGACCGTCGAGCAGATTTTTACGGACCTGCCGCAAACCAACATCCTGATCAACTGCGCTGGCGTCATCAGCACCAAGAAGTTCGACGAGATCGATGACACCGAGTGGCGCCGCACCATCGACATCAACCTCAACGGTACCTTTACCATGATGAACGCCGTCTACCCGCACTTTAAGGCGGCGCATGCCGGCACTATCGTCAACGTGAGCTCCGTTGCTGGCAAGATCGGCGGCGGCCTGCTTGGCACCGCTGCCTACGCGAGCTCCAAGGCCGGTGTCAACGGCCTTACCAAGGCGGTCGCCAAGGAGGGCGGCAAGTTTGGCGTTCGCTGCAACGCCGTGTGCCCATCGCTCACGTTGACCGATATGACCTCGATTCTCTCTGACGAGAACTCTCAGCGCATCATCAACGGTATTCCTCTGGGCCGCGCTGCCCAGGCCAGCGAGCCTGCGCAGATGGTGCTGTTCTTCGCTTCCGACCTCGCCAGCTTCGTGAACGGCGAGATCGGTGACTGCGACGGCGGCATCGTTCTGGACGGGTAATACCCCGCGATGATTATTCGGCGACGGCTCCTGCGACTCGGGACCGTCGCCTTCTTTCTGACATAGGCGCGTGCGGCTACGATTCGCATGCATCCAAAGGAGATATATATGAGTGAATCGACTGCGGTGGAGGCGCCGGCGGCAAAGGAGCCGTTCTTTAAGATGTCCTCCATCCCGGGTGCCAATATTTTGGTGCCGCTTTTGTTGGGCTGCCTGCTCAACACGCTATTCCCTGACCTGTTCAAAACGCTCGGCAGCTTTACGCTTGGCATGACCCAGCAGGGTGCAGGCCCGCTGGTGGGCGCTTTTTTGCTCATCGTCGGTACGACGATTTCGTTTAAGAGTGCTCCTGCCGCCGCTGCCCGCGGCGCCATCATCATCGCCGTCAAGCAGATCGTGGTCGTTGCCGTGTCGCTGCTCATCCTTTATGTGTTCAACGACAACCTGTTTGGCATCTCGGCCATGGTGATGCTGGCCGCTTGCACGGGTGCCAACAACGCTATGTACGCTGGACTGATGGGCACCATGGGCAACGAGGCCGAGCGTGGCGCCGTCGCCATCACCACGCTCGTTGTCGGCCCTCCGGTCACGATGATCGTGCTCGGCGCCGCCGGTCAGGCTCCGATTGGCTGGTCGCTCGTGGGTGCCATCCTGCCGATCGTCGTCGGCATTATCCTGGGCAACCTGTTCCCCAGCTTTAAGAAGATGATGGCACCGGCACTTTCCGCCATCATCGTGCTCGTCTTCTTTGCCATGGGCTCGACCATGACCTTTGGCCAGCTCATTAATGGCGGTCTCCCCGGCATTCTGCTCGGCGTGATCTGCTCGGTGGTCTTTGCAATTCCCGTTATCGCGGTCGATAAGCTCACGGGCGGTACGGGTGTCGCGGGTGCGGCCATTTCGAGCTGCGCCGGAGCCAATGTGGCCACGCCTGCTGCCATGGCAAGCGTCAACGAGGCCATGTACGGCGGCGCGGTGCTCGCGACGGCCACGGCACAGGTTGCTGCCTGCGCAATCGTGACGGCTATTTTGACCCCGCTGGTCACCAGCTGGTGCTACAAGCATTTTGAGGGCCAGGGCAACGGCGATAGCAAGGCAACGACCGACAAGGCCGCCTCAGCCGCCTAATGCCAAGCGGCAATCAAAGCTAAAAACTAGTCACGCCACAGGGCGGCCACGGGGGATCCCGTGGCCGCCCTGCAGTTTCTGTAGGGTTTTTGGGACACTTTACCCTGCTAAAGCTGGCATAACAGCTAGAGCGAACGTCGTACAAAGGCAAGGAAAAATAACATACAAATCGGTGAACGGTAGTTGTTCGCGCTCGCGTTTCCTGCGGATTTGTAAAAAACGCCCTTATGATATAAAAAAAGAAACATATAACAGCCCCGATGGAGAGGGTCGCTATGTTATCCTTCTCAGACGGGTGAAATCTTGGGTTTTGGGTTGTAGTTCCAAGGTGGACAAACGTTTTCCCTGCACCAACGTGTGGTGAAGAACGGAAGAAGCCGGTAGTGCAAGCCGAAAATTCAAGAATTCAATAAGCAGCGGTGTGAGAGAGCGCCGCATAACACGTAACTAGGAGCGTGGTTACACAATGCAGGAGGCATGGGAAGGCTTCAAGGAAGGCATTTGGACGGGAGAGGTTGACGTCCGAGACTTCATCCAGAAGAACTACACCCCCTACGAGGGCGACGAGTCGTTCCTCGCCGGCCCGACCGAGCGTACCAAGGAGCTGTGGGGCGAGGTTCTCGACCTGCTGCTTAAGGAGCGCGAGCAGGGCGGTGTCCTCGATATGGACACCAAGACCGTTACGGGTATCGTGAGCCACCCCGCTGGCTACATCGATAACGCCCACCGCGAGAAGGAGACCATCGTCGGTCTCCAGACCGACAAGCCGCTCAAGCGCGCGCTGCACGTCAACGGCGGCATCCGCATCGCTTGCCAGGCTGCCAGCCAGCACGGCTATAAGGTCGACGAGAACGTTGTCGAGCGCTACACCTTCGAGCGTAAGACCCACAACGCTGGCGTCTTCGATGTCTACACCCCCGAGATGCGTGCTTGCCGCTCGGCTCACATCATCACCGGTCTGCCCGATGGCTATGGCCGCGGCCGTATCATCGGCGACTACCGTCGTGTTGCCCTGTACGGCGTCGACTACCTGATCAAGGACAAGGAGGCCCAGAAGGCTTCCACCCCGACGGTCATGACCGCCGACAACATCCGCGATCGTGAGGAGCTGCAGGAGCAGATCCGCGCCCTCGGCGAGCTCAAGATGATGGCCGAGACCTATGGTTTCGACATTTCCAACCCTGCTACCAACACGCAGGAGGCCATCCAGTGGATGTACTTCGCCTACCTTGCTGCCGTCAAGGAGCAGAACGGCGCCGCTATGTCCATCGGCCGTACCTCTACGTTCATCGACATCTACGCTGAGCGCGACCTTGCCAACGGTACCTTCACCGAGGAGCAGATCCAGGAGTTCGTGGATCACTTCATCATGAAGCTCCGCATGGTCAAGTTTGCCCGTACCCCCGAGTACCAGGCCCTGTTCACCGGCGATCCGCAGTGGGTCACCGAGTCCATCGGCGGCATGGGTGTCGACGGCCGTACGCTCGTTACCAAGATGAGCTACCGCTACCTGCACACGCTCGAGAACATGGGCACCAGCCCCGAGCCCAACATGACCGTTCTGTGGTCGACCCGTCTGCCCGAGAACTTCAAGAAGTTCTGCGCCAAGACTTCTGTCGCCAGCTCCTCGATCCAGTACGAGAACGACGACCTCATGCGCGTCTATCACGGCGACGACTACGGCATTGCCTGCTGCGTGTCCTCCATGCGCATTGGCAAGGAGATGCAGTTCTTCGGCGCCCGCGCCAACCTGGCCAAGTGCCTGCTGTACGCACTCAACGGCGGTGTTGACGAGGTCTCCAAGAAGCAGGTCGGCCCCAAGTACCGCGCCGTCGAGGGCGATACGCTCGATTACGACGACGTTGTGGCCAAGTACAACGACATGATGAAGTGGCTTGCTGGCGTGTACGTCAACTCGCTGAACATCATTCACTACATGCACGACAAGTACTGCTACGAGCGCATCCAGATGGCTCTGCACGACAAGCACGTGCACCGCTGGTTCGCTACGGGCATCGCTGGCCTTTCCGTCGTGGCTGACTCCCTGTCCGCTATCAAGTACGCCAAGGTCCACCCCGTCCGTGACGAGAACGGTATCATCGTCGACTTCGAGACCGAGGGCGAGTTCCCCAAGTACGGTAACGACGACGACCGCGTCGACCAGATCGCTCACGACGTTGTGCACCAGTTCATGGAGTACATCCGCATGAACGACACCTACCGCAACTCCGTGCCTACGACCTCGGTTCTGACCATTACCTCCAACGTCGTGTACGGTAAGAAGACCGGCTCCACGCCCGACGGCCGCAAGGCTGGCCAGCCGTTCGCCCCGGGTGCTAACCCCATGCACAAGCGCGATAGCCACGGCGCCATCGCTTCGCTGTCTTCGGTTTCCAAGCTCCCGTTCCGCGATGCTCAGGACGGCATCTCCAACACCTTCTCCATCATCCCGAGTGCGCTCGGCAAGGAGGACCAGGTGTTCTTTGGCGATATCGACCTTGATCAGCTGGGCGAGTAACTATTGTTAGTGCTATACTAACAATAACGATTACTGATTAGTGCGCCGGTTTCGGCCGGCGCCTATTAATCGAAGGAGACACATTATGAAGGTTTCTGAAGTTTCCGAGACCCAGGCCGATAACCTGGTCCACATGCTCGACGCTTACGCCGAGAAGGGTGGCCACCACCTGAACATCAACGTCTTCAACCGTGAGACGCTGCTCGACGCTCAGGCTCACCCCGAGAAGTACCCGCAGCTGACCATCCGCGTTTCCGGCTATGCCGTGAACTTCCACACGCTCACCAAGGAGCAGCAGGACGAGGTCATTGCGCGTACCTTCCACGACAAGTTCTAAAGGGACTCAACTCCCACCGGAGACCCGGTAAGGCCTACGCACTTTGCCTCTCAAACGTCCTCGCCGCTTCGCGGCTGCGGAATGTTTGCGAGACAAAGTGCTCCCGGCCTTGCCGGGTCTCCTGCGTTGTCGTCCTTTAGGGAACCACGCTAAATTAAATTGGTGTCCTCGGACATGCAAAGAGGCTCGCTGCGCACTTCGTGCGGCGAGCCTCTTTGCGTCCTGCGGAATGTTTTGGGAGGTAGCCCAAACAGCCCCGGCTGGGGTTCTGTGTAGTCACCCTTTAGGCGGAACTCTCCTAATTATTTGGATGAGTCGTTTACTTACTTGTGCTGTTACCGTCTTCCCGCTGTTGTTGGGGTATGCTTTGTTCGTATGTAAACGTATGACATGTTGATAGGGGAGGGTGCTATGGCTCGCGAGGGCACTCGTTCTAAGGATTCTGCTAAGCCTGGCATCAAGGAAGTTGCAGCGGTGGCGGGGGTTTCGCCTACTACGGTATCTCGCGTGCTTAATAACCGCGGTTATATTAGCCAAGAGACCCGCGATAAGGTCCACGCCGCGATGGAGCGCATCAACTATACGCCCAACGATATCGCCCGTGCCATGCTCAACGGCCGTCTGAACCTTATCGGCATGATCGTTCCCTTTGTGAGCAGTCCGTTCCATGCTCAGGTTGTGCAGGCGGTCGAGCGCACGTTGGCGGAAAACGGCTTTAAGATGTTGCTGTGCAACAGCGCCAATCGACCTGATCTTGAGCGTTCCTATATCGACATGCTCCGCCGCAATATGGTCGACGGCGTCATCGTCAACTCCCTCAATATCGGTGCCGAGGCATATGCCGAGATGGGCTTGAGCCTGGTTGGCATCGACTGCGATCTTGGCGAGGGCTCTGTCCAGATTGCAAGTGACAGCTATGGCATCGGCGAGCTCGCCACGCGCCGTCTGATTGATGACGGCTGCAGGCGTATCCTGTGCCTGCGCAGCAATAGCCGCATGCGCATGCCTGCCAATAAGCGTACCGATGCCTACCTCGATGTTGTTGAGCGGGCCGGTTTGTCCGCGCTTGTCCGTGAGGTTGAGTTCGTTAAGCCCGACGACGAAAAGGGCGCGGTCGTTGCGAAGATCCTCGATGAGAACCCCGATATTGACGGCATCTTTGCGGGAGACGATACGATGGCGGCCATCTGTCTCAACGTGATGAAGCAGCGCGGCTTGAGCGCTCCAGACGACATTAAGGTCGTGGGCGCGGATGGTGCCCGCCGCACTATGACGTTTATGCCTGACTTAACAACCGTACGTCAAGATATCGATCGCATCGGAGAGCTCGCGGCGCAATCCATCATTGCTCTTATTAACGGTGAAAAGCCCGAGTCGAATATCAAGCTTCCCGTTGAGCTTATCGAGGGCAAAACCGCGTAATTCGCCCCGTGCCAAAAGAATTCCTCAAACGCCTCTGATGACCGTTCACCGGCATATGTCAACCGTTTGCCGACGACTGGAACTGCGAAAAGACGTATTGGTGTGAAAACGTTTGACATATGAAAACGATTGACATATCTTGCCATTGTACCGAGTTAGTATGTCGTGGAAAGGAAGTCTCGGATGCACAAGGTGTATTACCAGCCTGAGGGAATTTGGGTAGGCGACATCATGCCGTACGGCGAGGACGGCACGTTCTATCTCTATCATCAGCGTGACACGCGTAACCCCGAACCTTTCGGAGAGCCGTTTGGCTGGGCACTCGCTACGACCAAGGATTTCGTCAACTACAAGGACTTTGGCGAGAGCCTTGAGCGCGGCGGCGACGAGGAAGTCGACCAGTACATTTATGCCGGCACGGTGTTTAAGGTGGGCGACAAGTACCATGCGCTCTACACTGGTTGCAATCGCGATAAGGTCCGCGCACGTTTGATGAAGCAGGTTCTTCTTCACGCAACGAGCGACGACGCCGTCAAGTGGGAGAAGAACATCGCCGAGACGCTGCTTCCGCCCCAGGAGGGTTACGATGACCGCAACTGGCGCGATCCCTTTGTGCTTTGGGATGAGGAGAACGAAGAGTACATGCTCATCCTCGGCACGCGTGTGGGCGAGGACAAGCGTCTGATGACCGGCCGCCTGGTCAAGTTCACCTCCAAGGATCTGACCAACTGGGAGTTCCAGGGCGACTGGTGGAACCCGGGCCTGTACACCATGTTTGAGATGCCTGATCTCTTTAAGATGGGCGACTGGTGGTACCTCGTCTTTTCCGAGTACAGCGACGGCAACAAGACCCGTTACCGCATGTCCAAGTCCATCAACGGTCCTTGGATTACCCCCGCTGACGACTCCTTCGACGGCCGCGCGTACTACGCCGCTCGCACCGCATTCGATGGCGAGCGTCGCGTTCTCTTTGGTTGGGTTCCTACGCGTGACGAGGGCGGCGACCCCAGCTCTTACCTATGGGGTGGCACCTTTATGCCCCTCGAGATCGTTCAGCGTGCCGACGGAACGCTCGGCACCAAGCTCCCCGACAGCATGCTTGGCGCCTTTGGCGAGGCTAAGGCAGTCGAGACCTTTGAGCTTTCCTGCGAGTCGGGCAAGGTCGAGCAGGTGCTCGCCGCGGATGCCGGCTCCACCTACTTGCTCGATGCCGACATTGAGCTCGGCGGTAACGCTGCCGGCTTCTCGGTCAAGTTCGCCGAGGACGCCGAGACCGGTCTTGCCTATGAGTTCCGCGCCAACCTGCGCGAGGGCAAGCTCGAGTTCACGCCGGCTCCCCAGTACCCGTGGTTCCAGGTCAACAACATGGGCCTCGAGCGTCCGTTGTTCTTTAAGGGCGAGGGCACTCACCATGTGCGTCTGGTCGTCGACGACGACATCGCGACCATCTTTGTCGATGATGTTGCGCTCAACGCTCGCTTCTGCAACAAGCAGGGCCAGGGTGTGGCGCTTACCGTCACCGACGGTGCGCTCAAGTGCGCAAACGCAACGATCGCGTCTCTGTAGCGGCAACGAACCGTTTTATGATTTAGAAAAGGAATGGAGAGGAACATGGACTACAAGGCAGTGTCCCAGCAAGTCGTCGACAACGTCGGCGGACTGGAGAACATCGAGGGCGCCACGCATTGCGTGACCCGTCTGCGTCTGGTGCTCAAGGATACGAGCAAATACAACAAGGCCGAGCTCGAGAACATCGATGGCGTCAAGGGCGTGCTGTACAACAGCGGCCAGCTCATGATCATCTTCGGTACCGGTACCGTCAACAAGGTTTACGATGAGTTTATGGCTCTGACGGGCGTTAAGGAGATCAGTGCTTCCGAGGTCAAGGGCGCTGAGGCGGACAAGAAGGGCAAGTTCTTCTCGGTCCTCAAGGTATTCTCGGACATCTTTATCCCCATCATTCCCGCCTTCGTCGGCGCTGCAATCATCATCGGCCTTAAGTCGCTGATCGTTGCCAACGGCCTCTTTGGCATGGAAGGCAGCCTCGCCGATCACAGCGAGTTCCTCAAGAACCTCGCAAGCTTCTTTGCCATTATCGCCACCACGTTCGACTACCTGCCTGTCCTGGTTATGTACAGCGCGGTCAAGCGTTTTGGCGGTAACCCGATCCTGGGCATCCTCGTCGGTATCGTCATGGTTCACCCGAGCCTTATGAACCGCAACACGTTCGTTATGGACCCGACGGGTGCTGAGTACTGGAACTTCGGTCCGCTATCCATTCCCATGGTTGCTTTCCAGGGCGGCGTATTCCCTGCAATCCTGACTGCCTGGTTTATGGCCAAGGTCGAAAAGATTGCCCAGAAGTACATCCCCGAGGTCGTTTCGTTCGTCTTTGTCCCGACCGTTACCCTGATTCTCGCTAACGTCGCCCTGTTCACCGTGTTCGGCCCGCTCGGCAACCTGATCGGCGACGTCCTCGCTGGCGTAATCGATGTCCTGTACAACAGGATGGGCGTCTTTGGCGCCTTTGTCTTCGCCGCGTTCCTGCAGCCGCTCGTCGTTACCGGTACGCATCAGTTCATCCAGGGTATCGAGGCAAACCTTGTTGCCACGACTGGCTTCAACTACATCCAGGCCATCTGGTCGGTTTCCATCATCGCCCAGGGCGGCGGCGCCATCGGTATGTACCTCATTCACAAGAAGCACTCCAAAGAGCGCAACATCTGCATGTCGTCCTTTATCCCGACGCTGGTCGGAATCTCCGAGCCCGCTATCTTTGCTGCAAACATGCGCTATTCGATCATTCCGTTCATCTGCGCATGCATCGGTGCAGGCTGCGGCGGTGCCTTCGTCAAGCTCTTTGAGGTGCGCGCTATCGGTCAGGGTCTGACCGGCGTGCTTGGCCTGCTCATCGTCACGCCCGAGACCCTCGTGTGGTATGTGGCTGGCAATCTCATCGCCTTTATCGTGCCGATCGTCTTGATCTTTGCCTACAACAAGGCAAAGGGCGTGCCGACCACCGATGAAGAGGGCGCTGGCGCTGGCTTCGACGTTAGCTTCTAGTTGAGCCGTTCAGTGTAATCTGAGGATAAGTCCATTTGAGGAAGGGCGTTCGACTCGTGTGAGTCGAGCGTCCTTCCCCATAGACGAGAAAGTCAACGGCGATGTTAAATCAAAAAAACAAGGTGACACGCGCGGACTATGAGCAGTGGCGTGTCGGACAGGATGAGACGGCGGCTCGCATCGCGTCCGACCCCGATAGGCTTCTGTTCCATGTGGAGCCTGAGCTTGGCTGGCTCAACGACCCCAACGGTTTGGTTCAGATTGGTGATACGTATCACATCTATCATCAATACGATCCGTTCGATGCTGCGCATGGCGGTCCAGTGCTTTGGAACCATCTGACGACAAAGGATTTTGTGACGTACGAGAATCACGGCCCCGTGCTGTTCCCCGATTCCGATTTGGATTCGAGCGGAGCGTATTCTGGTTCTGCCTTTGTACGTGATGGCAAGATTCACTACTTCTATACCGGCAACGTCAAGCATTTTGACCGCGATGATTACGACTACGTGGTGACGGGCCGTGAGCAAAACCAGATTCATATGGTTGCCGAGAATCCCGACGAATTGGGCGAGAAGTGCATAGCTGTTGGACCGGTCGATTACCCCGACGATATCGGTACGCACGTGCGCGACCCCAAGATCCTTGAGCACGATGGTATCTACTACATGGTTCTGGGTGCTCGTACGAAAGACGACCGTGGCTGCGTGCTTGTCTATACCTCGCGCAATCTTGAGGACTGGAGCTATGCGACGCGCATTGAGTTGGGCGAGAAGTTTGGCTTTATGTGGGAGTGCCCTGATCTATTTGAGCTTGATGGCGAGCTTATTCTCGTCTGCTGTCCGCAGGGCGTGCCCGCCGATGGTTGGTGTTACCGCAATCCGCATCAGTGCGTGTGGTTCCCCATCGAGGCCGATTGGGAGGCGCCGAGCTTTAAAATCGTCGGGCAGGGCATGCCCCCGATGGTCGATGCCGGTTTTGATTTCTATGCTCCGCAGTCCTTTGAGGATACTGCAGGCCGGCGTTTGATGATCGGATGGTCGGGTTGCCCCGATGCGACGGCAGAAAACCCGACGGTGGCGCGCGGGTGGCAGTGCGCGTTGACGGTGCCGCGAGAGCTGAGCATGCGCGATGGCAAGCTCTGCCAGCAACCGGCGCACGAGATTGAGAGGATGCGCGGCGACTGCGTTCGCGCGACAGGCGGTGAAACCGTTGAGGAGCCGGGCCGCCTGTTTGATCTTGTGGTTTCCTGTGAGGGCGCCAAGATGGTCGAGCTCGAAATCCGCAAGGGTGTCTTTGTGTGCTATGCAGACGGGATGCTTACCCTCGATATGGGTGACGAAGGCTATGGGCGCGACCAGAGGTCGATTGAGCTCGGCGAGCTTCGCGACCTACGCGTGCTTTCGGACACTACGATGGTCGAGATTTTTGCAAATGGCGGCGAGGCGGCACTTACGAGCCGTACCTATTCGCCGGCGGTTCCGGCGATGGAGCTGCACGCCGAGGGTGCGGCATCGATGAATTTCTACCGCCTCGTGCATTAACCGTGCGTGGAGCACGATTGGATTTACTGGACGGAATGTGTCGCAGTTGTCGCGGCCAACTACCGCTTACCGCATATAGCGACCGTTTGCGGAATAAGTAACCCTCCTTAATAAATCGTATGGAATCCTAGATAAGCATGGAGTTTTCCAGGGAGACGCTGTCCTTTGTTGTGTGCAAGGGGCGGCGTCTCTTTGGCGCTTGGAGGCTGTTGCGCAACAGTGCGGCGGCGCGTGTCATGTATTGAAAAGCCAATGTCGAGATGGGTCGTGATAATAATGGGCAAGTATGTAATCGTGGTTGAGTCTGGTTCGGATGTGACGCCGGAGCTTTGCGAACGCTACGGTATCGTGCGCGTGCCTATGCATGTCACGATTGGTGACGAGACCGTCGAGGACGGCTCGATCGATCCACTCGAGATTTATTCACGCTGCAACGAATTTGGCGTGATGCCCAAGACCAGTGGCTGTGCGCCTGCGGATTTTGCTCACGTGTACGACCGCATTCACGCTGAGCAGCCCGACGCGACTATTCTGCATCTCGCGTATTCCGAGGCCACGACCTGCTCGCATCAATCATCGAAGATTGCCGCCAAGGGTCGCGACTACGTGTTCTCCATGGACACGCGTTTTGTCTCGGTGGGCCAGTCGCTCGTTGTCGTCGAGACCGCCAAATACATCGAGGCTCACCCCGATGCCACCGTCGACGAGATCTTTGCTTTTACGAATTCCGTCATGGACCGTGTGCTGCTGGGCTTTGTTCCTACCGACCTGGCCTTCCTTAAGGCAGGCGGTCGTCTGTCCAACGTGGCATTCCTTGGCGCCCACCTGCTCAAGATTAAGCCCTGCATTGAGGTGACGGGCGGCAAGTTCGTGGCGACTAAGAAGTTCCGCGGCTCTATGCTCAAGTGCGCCCGTGCCTTTATTGACCACATGGTTGCGAAGGGTGAGATTGACTACTCGCATATTGGCCTGGCGTATTCGGTGGGCCTTTCCCAGGAGCTGCGCGACGACATGGAAGTCTATGCGCATGACCTGGGCTTTAAGGATGTTACCTGGACTCAGGTCGGCGGCGTCATCTCGAGCCATTGCGGCCCGACCGCCTTCGGTGCGGTGCTCACGCTTGAAGCGTAAGGCCTAGCGTCTATCGATTTCTATTGCCTCGGCGGCGGGCGGGTTGCGATAACCTTCCCGCCGCTCTTGCGTGGGGCCAAATAGAACAATCCAATTGACCGTTAAACCGTTTCGCCATCATGCATATGGGCTAGAATGACTCTGGCATTTATGTAGCTAAAACCAATGAGAGGCAAGGTAGCGGGAATGGCTGAGATGACGCTCGAGGGTGTGGACGCTCGTCCCGAGGACTCTGCGTTTGCCCTGGGCCGCGTGCATTCGATTGAGACGATGGGAACGGTCGATGGACCCGGCATCCGCTTCGTAGTGTTTGTCCAAGGCTGCCCCATGCGCTGTGCGTATTGCCACAACCCCGATACCTGGTCGGTTAACGGCGGCACCATGGTGACCGTCGAGCACCTGATGGACGAGTTCCAGAGCAACCATGAGTTTTACCGCAGTGGTGGTATTACGGTGTCCGGCGGCGAGCCGCTCCTGCAGCCTGAGTTTTTGGCCGACCTGTTCCGCGCAATGCACAATAACCCCGATGGTCGCGTGCATACCTGCTTGGATAGCTGCGGCTATGCGTTCGATCCCGCGCATCCCGAGAAGTTCGATGCCGTGCTCAACGAGACCGATATGGTGCTGCTCGACATTAAACACGCTGATCCCGTCGAGCATAAAAAGCTGACCGGTTGCGATCCCGCACGCATTCTGGCGTTTGGCGATGAGCTTGCCCGTCGCAAGATTAAGGTCGTTATCCGCCACGTGGTGGTGCCGGGCATTACCGATACGGTGGAGGAGTGCGAGGCGCTCGGTCGCCTGATTGCCCCGTGGCATAACGTGGTCGGCCTGGAGATGCTGCCGTATCACACGATGGGTGTCGTCAAGTACGAGCAACTGGGCATTCCCTATAAGCTCGAGGGCGTGCCCCAGATGGATACCGCGCGCATGCCCGAGCTGCGCAACGCCGTCATGACGGGCATGAAAAAGCGTCGTGCGGAACTCAAAAACGCCATCGGCTAGCGATCCATTTTCGCCCCCAAGGGCACTCATTGGGGACAGACTTAAATGAGTGCCCCTGGGCACCAAGTTGATTGCCAAAGAGCCCCGTCAAATTGCGGTGGAATAGTTCTTGTTTTTCGGCTTATGCTGCCCAAACAGGAACTATTCTACCGCAACTGCGTTTTGGGCGGAGATGCGCAACAGAATCGTGCCATTTGGATAAATACGCTTGTGGTTTCTTTAAAGACACCTTAAACGCCGCTGAATATCTTTGGAAAGAAATGCCTGCTCGGTATTATGCTGCTCGTATATGAACGGTAGCAGTCAGGAGACCACGTGCGAAACAACGCATCGCGGGACGAGTATGTGCCGCAGCATAGCAGCAGATATGAGACGAAGGGCACGCCTTCGCGTGGCCTCGCTGACGTTCGCATCCGCGTGACGAAGATTGCCGCCATTGGGATGCTAACGTTGGCGGTTATTATCCTCGGAATTACCGCCAAAACCTACGCGTCGGAGCGAATGGCACACTCAGATGCGTCAACGGTACAGACGCAAAACAAAAAGGTCTCTGAATCTAAAGCCACCGCAAGTCAAACCCTGTCGACAGCGAGCCTTAAGACGAGGCTTTCGAAGGCGGACTTTAACGATATTCCCTCAGGCGATACCGTGCAGGCCTTCTCATTGGTTGATGACCAGATCCCCGCCCTGGAGGATGAGAGCCTCGCCGCACTCCAAGATGCCCTTGATCAGGCCCAGGAATCGGGCGATGTGGGCGTGGTGTTTTACGATCTGTCGAGCGGCAAGGGCGTGACGTATAACGCCGATGTCGAGGTTTACGGCGCGAGTAGCTACAAGGCACTCTATGCGTTGTATATCTGCGAATCCCTAGTCGAGACGGGCCAGGTCTCACTCGATGATTCCCTTGGCACCTATGGTGGCTACAACATGGGCTGGCAGACGGTTCGCGAACTCATCGAGGCTGCGGTCGTTAATTCGGATAACGATTCGTTTATTGCGTTACGCGCGGCGTTTGACCATGCCGGTTACGAGGATTGGATTGTCAGTCTTGGCATCGATTACGATACCGCGCTCGATCCGATGAGTGATTTTCCCACCTATTGCCCGCGCACTTCTGCTAGGTTATGGCGTGAGATGAGCGAGTATCTGAGCACGGATACCGAGACTTCACAGTGGTTGTCGGGCCTTCTGGCATCAACATCGCGCTCGTTTATTCGCGATGGCATTGCGGACAATCAGGTCTTGGTGCGCAACAAGGCAGGCTGGATCAGCGAGGACGGTTGCTATTCGACATGTGATGCCGGACTGATCGACGTCGACGGCCATAGCTATGTTATGAGCATCATGACGTCGATGCCGTGGAGCGACCAATCGAGTGAGGCCGTGGCCGCGATTGCAAAGGCGCTCTATGATGTGCGGTCCTCGTTGGCCTAGCGACTTCGTAAAAAGTGAAAGAGCCAAAATGCTGGTACCATACCGTGGATAAGCAATTTGCACGGATTTGGGGGATGGCATGGCAACCATCGCGATCATAGGCGCACTCGAAAAAGAGGTTGCGCAGATTAAAGAAGAGCTGAGTGGCGCACATGAGGCGCAGGAGGCGGGCTTGACCGTTGTGAGCGGCGAGCTTGACGGTCTGACGGTGGTCGCCACGACCGCTGGCATGGGTACCGTGAACGCCGCTGCCGCAACGCAGCATCTCATCAGCAAATACGCCCCGCAGGCCGTTGTGTTTTCGGGTATCGCGGGAGGCCTAAACCCTAAACTGCATATTAACGACGTGGTTATAGGCAAGTGCCTGCGCTATCTGGATACCGATACGGCACTCATCGCCGAGTCCGCGCCGGGGCTCGAGGAGTTTGTCTCGACGCCGGCGTTGGCTGATGTTGCCGCCGCCGTGCTTGCCGAGCATGGATTTGTGGATGCCTCGGCGGATGAGACTTCTGCGAAGAAGGACCCCAAGCAGTTCCTGTGTGGCACTATCGCCACGGGTGACCGCTTTGTTACGGGTGACGCCATGCGTAACGCTGCGATTGAGGCCACGCATGCCGATTGCGTCGAGATGGAGGGCGCGGCAATTGCGCACATCGCGGCCAAGAATGGTGTCGATTGCCTGGTGCTGCGCGCTATCAGCGATAATTGTGACGAGGCATATGACGCGTTTTGCGAGCGCGAGTTCGATCTGGATGAGTACGCCCGTACCGCGAGCGGCATCACGCTTGACATCGTTCGTCGTATCGCCGCCGCGCAATAGCACGCCCGTTTTGTAAGAACCTACGACCAAGGAGTGTCCATGGCCGATTCCATTAACTACCAGCTTGCCAAGTTCGTTGCCAGCTATGGCAAGGTTTCGCAGATTCCCGAGTCCACCTGCCCCGAGGTGAGCTTCGTCGGCCGCTCCAACGTGGGCAAGTCGTCGATCATGAACAAGCTTTTTGGCCGCAAAAACCTGGTCAAGGTTTCGAGCACGCCGGGCAAGACGAGCAACATCAACTTCTTTGAGGCTGACGACGTGCACTTCGTCGACCTGCCGGGCTATGGTTTCGCCCGTCGTTCCAAGGCCGAGCGCGACCGTTGGGCCGAGCTCATCGGCGACTTCTTCGACTCCGAGCGCAGCTTTAACCTGGTTGTATCGCTGGTGGACATTCGCCACGACCCGAGCAAGCTCGACCATGACATGATCGACTACCTGCAGGGCAACGAGTTCAACTTTATCGTCTGCCTCACCAAGGCTGACAAGCTCAGCCGCACCCAGCAGGCTCGCCAGGCAGCAGCTATCAAAAAGCAGCTCAACGTCCCGGCCGAGAACGTAATCATCACAAGCTCCCAAACCGGCACCGGCATCGACGAACTCAAAAAGCGCATCGCTGAGGCTTGCCTCTAATCGGACTGCAACCCCTCAAAAGCTCTCATCTATATCACCTCAGTGATAGTTATTGGTAAACTATCACTGAGGTGATATTTTTTTGGAGGTCGATATGGAGCTTTGGCACGGGTCGGAGGTTGTTGTCGAACGTCCGTCGTTGGATAAATGCAGACAATTCAATGACTATGGGCGCGGGTTTTATTGCACGCCACATGAGGAAATGGCGATGGAATGGGCATGCCGGACCGAGTCTGATGGCGTTGCCAATCGATATGAGCTTGATTTAGATGGCCTTTCGGTCTTGGATTTGGAGTCTGGGGAGTTTTCAATCCTCAATTGGCTTGCAATTCTGGCGAACAACAGAGAGTTCAATGTTTCGACGCCAGTAGCACGCGAGGGGCTTCGCTATCTACTTGATAACTGTTTAATTGATACATCTCCTTATGACGTTATTCGAGGCTATCGTGCAGACGATTCCTATTTCTCGTTTGCAAGACAGTTTGTCAACGGCATGATTTCGCTCAGGCAATTGCAGCGCATTATGTTTTTGGGGGATTTGGGCATTCAATATGCGCTTATGAGTGAGCGTGCGTTCTCGGCGATTAGGTTCCGCAATTGGAAGCAGGCTTCGGGGCCTGAGTATTATCCCAAGCGTTTTGAGCGAGAGCAGAATGCTCGACGCAAATATTTGGATACGGTCAATGGGTTCGATTCCGAAGGTATCGACATTAGGGATTTAATGGCAGGGAGGGTTGATTTAAATGATCCAAGAGTTAACAGATCGTGGGCCGAGTAGGACATATCCCGTCTACTACCTCGAGGATGCAATGAACAACCTCGGCGACTGCTTTGACTATGCCGTTAACGATTATGGAGCAGAAGGATCGGAAGTTGCGGAACTCTTTTGCCTGAGCGGCGTAGCTCGCGAGTTCGAACGCGGCAACGCATGGGTAGTGTCGGGAAAATCGGGCGTTGAGCTGTTCGCGCTTATCGCTGAAAGGTCGGGCTATCAATCAAGGCCGATGCCAAATCGAACCTACCGATTCGAAAAGACACCGGAATATTGGACAGGCTGGATATTGGCATACCTTCAGTGGCGGCTAGGAGAGTCTTTCGAAGATTTGCTGCATGTCGTTCCATTCGATGTGCTACGCAGTCTGTACTACCCCTGGCACGAAGCCTCGGGGGAACGCGTGGCTCGCCTCGTCTGCGATATGGCGAAAAAAGCGTCCAGGCAAACCAAACTTGCGTTAGCAAGAAAGAAGCTTAAGAAAACCCAACAAGACCTGGCATACGAATCAGGCGTATCGCTCCGCTCAATCCAAATGTACGAACAGCGCCAACGAAACATCAACGAAGCCTCGGTAACAACCGTAAGAGCTATAGCAAAAGCCCTCCACTGTAACATCGAAGACCTCCTAGAACCAGTCTTCGAATACAAAGAAACAAGCGCCGCCTAAAGGGGATTCTGGCCACTGATTGCTCAACTTGTGGTTCACCAAGGGCAATTTGAGCAGCGAAGCCGGCTGTCTCGTTGGAGCGTGCAGGCCTTGTTGATATTTAAATCCGCTTTCATATTGAAATGCCCCGCCAAGCTAAAGTGCTCGGCGGGGCAATTTTCGATTGACGATGCTGCCAGGGGTTGAGTTTTAATATATCGCGAGTAAGAGGCGTCTGAATTTAGTAATCAAAGAAAATTATTCAATTCGAGCGCTTAGCCAGTACTCTCCATTCGAAGCTACGATTGCATACGTAATTCCATTTTTGACAGTTGGCGTATCTACGCAGGCAGCACCAACTTCCTTGGCGTCTGAAAACGAAAGCGTTGGATCGATTGCTTGTATAGTTGCCAATGCTGTCGCCGCGGCATAGTCGGAGTTTTCGAAGTACATGACTATGTTTTTGAAGCAGTTTTCGGATCCAAGATAGCTGAGTAGCACCGGGTTACTCGAGTCCGAAAAGAAGCCTCCAATACCGGCAATCTTTGAACCGTTTTTGATCTGAAGTTCGAGCCCCATGCCGCTATCGTCTAGTTCGTAATCCGCATTCATGCTGCTGCAATTGGGGATATCAGAGAATTCCTCGTTAAGTCGATCAATAAAGCCTTTTGGGGAAATTGAAAACTTTCCGTCGCCAAGAAAGGAAGTAATTTCCTTTTCGTTGCGAGTGTCAACGACCTCTCCGCATTTTTCGCATTCTCGTATTTCCTTTGAGGTGGCATCCACGTAGTCAACTTCGGTAGTCCACGAGCCCGGTTGATGCCCAAGGGGTTCCCCCTCGGTTTTACCGCAGCGTTGACAGGTCTTCGGAACCGTGCACGTTGCTTCTTCCCATTCGTGTCCAAGCGGTTCCCCCTCGGTTTTGCCGCAACTTTTACATGTGCGAGGGCTTGTACAGGTTGCATTGGCCCATAGCTTGTGAGTGCAAAACAACTGAGGAAACATCATGGGCAAACAGAAAATGACAATAACTAACGCAGCGGCCGCAGTGACTGCCCGTTTTTTACCGCCGAATTTTTGAATAACGCGAGTTAGAAGTGAGGCGCTTTCATCTTTTTTACATGCGGTGCCATCTTCATTTGATGGCTGTTCTTCTGGGAGGGGGGTGTTGTCAGCGCCTTCAGAAAACTGGCTCTCTTCGATATCCGGCATCCGCTCGTCAGACTCGCCGGGCCCCTTCATCTTGTCACTCATATTTATCAAGGTTCCTTTCCCGTACTTAAGTGTGTTATGCGAACAGCTACGGCAGGTGAAATGGCCGGTGACATAACTATATCCCAGTTTGGGATATATCAAAATGGAATATAGCGTAAGCGGCATGAACGTTGATGCTAACAGGACATGCGGAAAATGCCTTTCCCAGATTCGTCGGGAGCAAGGTATCACTCAGGTTGAACTCGCAAAGAAACTGGGGGTACCTCAGTCGTTCATCTCGAAGGTCGAGACCGGGGAACGCAGCCTTAGGGTTTATGAGCAGTTTGTCTATGCGGATGCACTCGGAATTACTGTTGAGACGCTAGTACGTAAACTTGGGGCTGTTTTAAGTAGCGAAGATAATTAGATGACGCCACGCATTGGTCATCAATTAGAAATTAAAACAGAGCTATAGGGCGAATGAGATGCTGGGAAGTGCACCTTTATCAAATAGAAGCCAAAGAATCAGCCCGGTGACTTTCCGGAGCGTAGGTTCCTGTAGCCGCCGCCAGCGAAGTTAACGTAGGGGAGGCCAGGGGCTTTGCCCCCAAATCTTTCCGCATCGTGAAGGCTTCTTGTCCGTTACTCCGAAGGAACGCAATATTAAATCAGTGAATGCGATTATCCTGTCGAGGCTGCGCAGGCCCCCTTGGGGCTTCCCCTGAAAACAATCCGCAGATCGAATTGCCCCGTCGCGCGAAGCGCACGACGGGGCAATTCATGATCGAGGACGTTTTCAGGGGAAGCCCCAAGGGGGCCGGTGAGAGCAATGAGGCAGGGCGCTACAGGTATTCGATCTGGGCGCCCTCGGTGTCGCACGTCAGAATGTGCGTGTCGCACTTGGGGAACTGTTCGCGCAGCTTGACCTGTAGGAACTTTGCCACGATGGTGTCGTCAGTCACGGCCATGAGGGTCGAGCCGGAGCCGCTGATCCAGATGGTCTTAGCACCGCCGTTAAGGCAGGTGTCGCGCACAGCGTTGTAGTCGGGGATGAGGCGGCGGCGATAGGGCTCCTGAATGCGGTCGTCGTTGGCGGCGGCAATCAGGTCAAGGTCGCCGGTCTCCAGGCCGTGCGTCATGCCGGCGATGCGGCCCATTTGCCATACGGCGGTGGAGAGTGGAATCTCCTGTGGCACAACCTTGCGCGCCTCGCTCGTATGCACCTCGTAGGGCGGAATCACAGTAATAAAACGAAGCTTGTCGCTTACCTCGTAGCGCAGACACTGGGGCAGCGAGTCGGTTGGCGTAAAGGAGCAGACGGCGCCGCCCAGGATAGCGGGGGCGACGTTATCGGGATGGCCCTCGACCTCGGTGGCAATGCGGACGAGCTCAGCGCGGTCGACGGTGTGGCCCGTCAGCGCGGCGGCCGCCATGATGCCAGCGACGACGCAGGTGGAGCTGGAACCCAGGCCGCGGGCGACGGGCACATCAGTTTGAATGTCGATGGCAACGGGGAAAGCCGACTCGCCCCATGCGGCCAGTGCATCCACAAAGCTCACGTAGACCAGGTTATTCTCGTTTTGGAACTCCTCGGGGCAGCCCGTGATGGTGAGCTTGTCGGCGCGCTCGAAGGTGAAGTGAGAGTAGAGGCTGACGGCCATGCCGAGGGTGTCGTAGCCGATGCCTAGGTTGGCGCTTGTTGCTGGGACGGTGATCTTGATCATGTGGGTCCTCCTGGGCGGGTCTGCCTGTTTAGTTCGCTGCTCGGGCAGTCCTGGCTCGCTCGGAAAGCACATTAAGTGCTTTCCGGCTCGTGCGGAACTCGCGACGAACTAAACAGGCAGACCCGCATGTCAGCTCGTCATCATCCCGGGGGTTATCTGATGAAAGAAGGTGCGCCGGCTTTCGCCGGCGCTTAATAAGGGATCTAGTTGGTGCTCATTCGTTTTGCTGCGGACTCGACGTAGCTTGCCATCTCATCGACGTCGCAGACGTCTTCGAAGCGGACGGGCTTGGATTCGAGTTCGGCGAGCTGGGTCGGGGCGACCGTGTTGGTGGCCTGCTCGAGCACACGCATAGCCTCAAAATCATCTTCGGGAACGTCGAGGCCCAGGGCGTCGCAGCAGGCGCGCGGGAACTTGTAGGGGCTTGCGGTCGAAAGCAGCACGCGGGCCTTGGCACCCTCGGCGGGAGTGACCTGCTCAAAGACGTGATAGCCGCAAGCAGTATGCGGATCGATCACGTAGCCGTTCGCATCCCAGCAGCTCTTGATGGCAGTGCGGACCTCGTCCTCGCTGGCCCAACCGCAGCCAAAGACGCTCTGAATCTTTGCGAGCAGGTCGGCAGGAACCTCGTAGCGACCAGTCTGCGCCAGCTGCTCCATAAGGCCGGCAACGAGCTCGCAGTCGCCATCGGACAGGAAGTACAGCATGCGCTCCAGGTTGGAGCTAATAAGGATGTCCATCGACGGCGAGATGGTCGTGAAGAACGGGCGGTTGCGGTCGTAGACGCCGGTAGTCAGGAAGTCGGCAAGCACGTTGTTCTTATCGCTCGCAACGATGAGCTTGGCGACGGGCAGACCCATGCGCTTGGCGTAGTAGCCGGCCAAGATATCGCCAAAGTTGCCGGTCGGTACGCAGAACTCCACGGCGTCGCTGGCCTCGATGGCGCCGGCGCGCAACAGCTGCGCATAGGCGGCAAAGTAGTAGACGACCTGCGGTACCAGGCGGCCGACGTTGATGGAGTTGGCACTCGAAAGCACCGTGCCGGCAGCCTCCAGACGTTCGGCAAGCTCCTTATCGGCAAAGATGCGCTTGACGGCGCTCTGGGCGTCGTCGAAGTTGCCGCGGATGCCGCAGACGGCGACGTTGTCGCCCTCCTGCGTGGACATCTGCAGGTTCTGGACGCGGCTGACCTTGCCCTCGGGATAAAAGACGGTGATGCCCGTGCCCGGAGCGTCGGCAAAACCGGCGAGCGCGGCCTTGCCCGTGTCGCCCGACGTGGCGGTGACGATCATGATGCGCTCGGCGCCGCCGTTCTTGGCAGAAGTGCGGGCCATGAGGCGGGGGAGCATCTGCAGGGCGACGTCCTTGAAGGCGCTCGTGGGTCCGCCAAAGAGCTCCATCACATAGGTTTGAGGGACGTCAGCGCCCGGCGCAGCGTCGAGTTTGACGAGCGGCGTAACCTCTTCACTCACGAACGTGCCACGGTATGCCTCGTCGACACACGCCGAAATTTCTTCGGCCGTGTAATCATTCAGTAACATTCCCAACACATCTTGAGCGATTTCAAAGTACGATTTATCTGCAAGCGAGCTGATATCGACCTGCTGGGTGCCGAGCTCGTCCGAGACAAACAAACCCCCGTCGGGAGCGATGCCGGTGCGGATTGCCACCTTACTTGAGCACGATAAAGTGCGTCCTCGTGTACTATGATAAGTTCCCATATAACACTGCTCCTCGGATGCCTTGGTCCCAATCGGTGACCCCATGGTATCAGAGCACGCAAAACAGGTTTGCAGAGGCTTTTAGAAAGGTAACCTCCACGCCATGATAAAAATTGCCAAGTTTGGCGGCTCGTCGGTCGCCGACGCCGAACACTTTAAGAAGATTAAGGCCATCGTCGATGCCGACCCTGCCCGCCGTTTTGTGGTGGTTTCTGCCTGCGGTCGTCGCTTTAAGGGCGACACCAAGGTGACCGACCTGCTCTACCTGGTTAACGCGCACGTTAAGTATCACGTGTCGTGTGAGGAGCTGCTCGAGGACATTGGTCAGCGCTATTTTGATATCGCTGACGAGTTGGAGCTCACCTATCCCATCCGTGAGGAGTTCGCGGCCTTTGCCGAGCGCGCCCGCTCGGGCGGCTACTCCACCGAGGAGCTCGTGAGCCGCGGCGAGTACTTCACCGCTCGCCTGATGGCCGAATACCTGGGTCTGCCGTTCCTGGACGCTGCGACGGTTGTGGCATTCCATCACGACGGTACGCTCAGCATGAACCGCACCTCCGAGCTGGTGCAGGAGTACGGCCAGCAGGGCGGCTTTGTTATGCCCGGTTTCTACGGCGCGACGCGTGAGGGCCAGATCAAGCTGCTCGATCGTGGCGGCGGCGATATCTCGGGCTCGATCCTGGCCAAGTGCCTGGGCGCCGACCTGTACGAGAACTGGACCGACGTCTCGGGTTTCTATTCTGCCGATCCTCGCATTGTGCCCGAGGCTCAGCCCATTGCACGCGTTACCTACGAGGAGCTGCGCGAGCTTTCGTACATGGGCGCAAGCGTCCTGCACGAGGAGGCCGTGTTCCCTGTGCGTGAGGCGGGTATTCCGCTGGTCATCAAGAACACAAATGCGCCGCAGGACCCCGGCACCATCATTAGCGAGACGGCTGACGAGGGCGAAGCAGAGCCCATCATTACCGGCGTGACCGGCAAGCGCGGTTTTGTCGCCATCAACGTGGCCCGCGACCGCACCAAGCCGCGCGTCGGCTTTATGCGCCGCGCGCTTTCGGTCTTCGAGCGCTATGACGTTTCCGTTGAGCACATGCCCACCGGTGTCGACCGCTTTGGCGCCGTGGTGCAGGAGAAGGATGTACACGATTCGCTGTACTCGCTTGTGGGCGACATCCAGCAGGAGGTCGAGCCGCTCGAGATCGAGGTTGTTGAGGGCTTGGCGCTCATCGCGACCGTCGGCCGTAACCTGCGAGGCCGCGCGGGTATCTCGGGCCACCTGTTTGGCATGCTTGGCCAGGCCGGCGTGAGCGTGCGCATGATTTCGCAGAGCTGCGACGAGATCAACATCATTATCGGTGTCGAGGAGAAAGACTTCGACCTGGCGATTCGGACCATTTACCGTGCCTTCTCCGACGAGAACGGCATTGTGAAGGTCTCTGACCTGGAGGCTCCCGCGCCGGCCGATCCCACCTTGGCCGCGCTCAAAAAGTAGCGACTGCTCGGTAGATTTTTGGGTCATGTCTCAAAAATCTACGGCGGGGCGTTTCGTTTCGGTTTCGTTTCGACGGGGCGGGTTTCGTGCCCGCCCCGTTCTTGTATACACTGGCAACAATAATCAGCCTGCTCGGCGTGCGGGCAAAAGCCAAAACCTTTAAAGGGGGAAGCATGAAACAGTACACGGTTGCTATTTTGGGCGCGACGGGAGCCGTGGGCACCCAGATGCTCGAGTGCCTCAACGAGCAGGAGTTTCCGGTTGGCAAGCTCAAGCTGTTGGCAAGTGCACGCTCCGCGGGCAAGACCGTTGAGTTCCGCGGCGAGCAGATTGTGATTGAGGAAGCTTGCCCCGAGGCCTTTGAGGGCTGCGACATCGTACTCGGAGCCGCCGGCGACGATATCGCCAAGGAACTGCTGCCCGAGGCCGTCAAGCGCGGCGCTGTCGTGGTCGACAACAGCCATGCCTTCCGCATGGATCCCGAGGTGCCGCTGGTCGTGCCCGAGATCAATGCCGACGACATCAAGTGGCATCACGGCCTTATCGCCAACCCCAACTGCGCGACCATTATCGGCCTGGTTCCCACGTGGCCGCTGCATCAGCTCGCTGGTGTGAAGCGCATGATCGTCTCGACGTACCAGGCGGCTTCGGGTGCTGGCGCCCCCGGTATGGCCGAGCTCGAGGCTCAGCTGGCCGCCCTGGGCCGTGGCGAGGAGATTCCCGAGCCGCGCGCGTTTGCCGCCCAGCTGGCGAGCAACCTGATTCCGCAAATTGGCGGCGTCAAGGAAGAGGGCTTTACCTCCGAGGAGATGAAGCTGCAAAACGAGGGCCGCAAGATCATGCACCTGCCCGAGCTGCGCGTGAACTGCACCTGCGTGCGCGTGCCCGTGCTGCGTTCGCACTCCGAGAGCATTACGCTCGAGTTTGAGCGCGATATTACGGTGGAAGAGGCCCGTGCTGCGCTGGCTGCCGCTCCCGGCGTCAAGCTGGTTGACGATATGGCTGCCGAGGATGCACACGACCGCTTCCCCATGCCGATGGACACCTCCGACCAGGACCTGATTTGGGTCGGCCGCGTGCGCCGCGACATCTCGAACCCCGAGGCCGCGCGCGGTATCACCTTCTGGTGCTGCGGAGACCAAATCCGTAAGGGCGCGGCAACCAACGCCGTCCAGATCGCTAAGCTGCTCTGCGAGTAGTGTGACCTGTCCGGCGGGGGCTGGGCTTGGTTTTCAGAACGTCCTCGACCATGTGTGGCGCCTTGTCCTGCTCCTTCGGAGCCGCGGACAAGGCGCCACACTGGTCTGCGGAGTGTTCTGAAAACCAAGCCCGGCCCCTGCCTGCGGTGACGCTGCTGTGAGCGGTCTGCGATGGGGCCGTTGTTGGTCGGGGCCGCTGGGCTGATGTGGGGGCGCGTGGTTGTTGCGGGCCCTGGTCCCGGCGGCGGCCTCGGCGCTTCGCGCCTGCCGCCTTGGGGGACTGTGGGGCGCGGCCGGCAGCTGCGGCGCGTTGCGCCTGCTGCCTGGGGTGGCTGCGGGGCCGTGACGGCAGCCGCGGCGCTGTCGCGCCTGCTGCCTGGGGCGACTTTGGGGTTGGGGTGAATCGGGGTCTAATACTTTCCCGTGAAGTGAACGAGCTTATTTGGACCCCCGAAGCATTGGCATATTTTGACCGCTATTTCCTGTGGTTTTGCAGCGTGAATCCTGCGGTTTTTTGGGCTAAAGGTGTGGATGCTCCGGGGCTTCGTTTTTACTCGTTCACTTCTCGGGAAAGTATTAGAGCTCAGCTGATAGAGGTACCGCTCTGGCGTCGATGCCCCGCGTCTTCTTCGCTTGATTGGGGAAAACAGCCTCACTTAAGCAATTGCGAGCCCGTCCAGACGTATCTGTGGGGTTGTCTGCACAGTTCGCGGTATTATGTTTGCGGAGTTTTGAAAGGAGCCGCAGGTGGTCACGACGACGTTTGCTTCGCCTTTGGGCGAAATCTTGCTTGCCGCTGATGGCCGCGGTCTGACGGGGCTTTGGTTTGAGGGACAGGAGCACTTTGGCTCTACGCTGCTCAAAGAAGATGCGGAGCACGTTGAAGGTGCCGATGCGGTTTCTGGCGCCGGCGGTATGTCTTCGGTGGATCCGGCAAATGGTGCGGCTTCTTCGGTGCTTGAGCGTTCTTGGGCTTGGCTGAATGCTTATTTTGCGGGGCAGGAGCCTCGGTTTACGCCGCCGTTGCATATGATTGGCACGGCGTTTCAGCGCGAGGTTTGGTTTGAGCTGCTTTCTATCCCGCGTGGCGAGGTCGCTACGTACGGTGAGATAGCCCAGCGAGTTGCGGCTCGACATCGTGTGCCGGGAAACGAGGCTCCCGTTGTGTCCCCGCGTGCCGTGGGGGCTGCGGTTGCACGCAATCCCATTTCGATTATCGTGCCGTGCCATCGCGTGGTTGCCGCCGATGGTTCGCTCAACGGATATGCCGGCGGGCTTGACCGCAAGGAGTGGCTGCTTCGGCTCGAGGGCGCGTACGAGGAATAACGTTCGAGCACTTTGCATAGCCAAGACGCCGTGAAAGAACGGGATGCGCTTTCCGAATGGCGTCCCAAACGGAAACCGTGTCCCGGAATACAGCCTTAGAGTGGGATGCCGTTTCCGGTTGAGACCACTTGCTTGGACATCTTTCTACGCCCGCTTCTGCAGGGCATAGATCGACTTATCCATGTTGAACAGGTAAGCCGCGACGCAGACGATGAAGAATGCCGGCAGATTACCGAAACCGAAGACTTCGCAGCCAATCAGGATGGGTGCGAGCAGCGTATTGGTGGCGCTGCCAAAGACGGCTGCGTAGCCCAGCGCGGCGCAAAGCGCGATGGACATGCCGAGTTGAGCCTCGTTATGGCGACATCTGGGTAACAGAAAGGCCCGCGTTCCTCAGAGGCAAGATAGGCAATTCTGCTTTTGAGGTAGATCTCAATTCTGCCGACCGCATCAAACATTAACTGCCGGAGGGCTCGGTCAAATTCATACGTGTAGATGATGGTTTCGAATGTTGTGCCTTCGCGAAAGATGGTAATCCCGGACTTGCATTTGGTTTTGTAGGGAAACCAGTAGGCCGACAGTCTGTAGTGGCCGACTTCGACCAAAGCTCGCTCGAGTTCGCTTTGATCAGAGCACTTAAGACCCCTGTATTCTGTCAATAGTGCTATTCGTTCGTTGATGGATATCCGCGACTTCCGGTATTTCATTTAAGCCTCTTGATAGAAAAAGAGCTGGAGTTGCGCATCGTTGAGAGGCTTTCCAGCTTTAGCAAAACAAACTTATAAGATGCGACGGGCCGCGTCAAGATAATTACCGGACGGCCTAGGAGGCGGCTGGTTGGCTGGCTTAAAACCTAGTGCGTGAGATGACGCTCCACGCTATTCAGCGCGCTTGATAGGATGACGAACCACAGTCTTAAGTTTCTCCGGTGCACATTTGCGTGGATCGGAGAGATAGATTTCGTGATGGAAACGGGTGTCTGAGAAGTCGGGGACATAGCCCTGCTCGGTCGTGTATTCATTCATAGCGCCTACGGTCGCCGGTTCGTTGTCGTAGGGCCCGGTGTGCATGCATTGAACGCAGAGGCCCTCGTCAACTTTAAGCAGCTCGACGGCAGAAAAGTCAAGTTTCTTTTTGGTCGTGGCTTCCGCGACTGCCCAGTCAAAGTCATCTCGGGTGACGAAATCGGGCAGGCGAATGCACGAGATAAAGTTGAAATCGTCCTTGCGTACATAATCGATGTCGCCGCTCGGGGAGTCTTGCCACCAGAAACCCTCGAGCGGCGGTACCACAAAGTCGAAATAGCCCTTGATACTCTTTGAGCCTTTCTTCGACATCTTGACGGTATAGGCGATGCCGTAAAGCAGCGGCAGGGCGTTTTGATACTCGCCACCTTCGGTATTTGGGTCGCCCTTTCCGCGAACGGCAACGTAGCTCATAGGCGGGACAGTTACGATGCTCGGCTTGCTTGCAGGTTTGTAGAGCTCCTTGCATTCCTTCTTAAAGTCGAACGCCATGTTGGCCGCCTTTCTGCGTATTGGCCTGCTTAGATAACGGAATCATATCATAGAAACGAACAGCTGTTCGAATGATTTTGCTGACAGATAGAGATGCGTGCGTTGTGTTTGGCGGTCGGCCTGACCCCGTCGATGATTTCTCTGCCTCCCCGGCGCCTCATCTATGGCTGTCGTTTCCCCATATAAAACCTGCCAAAATGAACCTGTCCCTTTTTGGTCGGCGTGAAATGGGTAATACTAAAGAGTTATCCGACCAGATGGGAACCGATCGATGGCCTATATCGAATTCAAAGACGTCATCAAAGCATACGGCGAGGGCGATGCCCGCATCCATGCGCTCGACGGCGCGAGCTTTACCGTTGAGCGCGGTGAGCTCGCCATTATCCTGGGCGCTTCGGGCGCCGGCAAGACTACGGCGCTCAACATCCTAGGCGGCATGGATACGGTAACCTCCGGCTCCGTGACAGTGGACGGGCGCGACGTGAGCTCTGCCAACGAGGCGCAGCTTGTGGAGTACCGCCGCGCCGACGTCGGCTTTGTCTTTCAGTTCTACAATCTGGTTCCCAACCTGACGGCGCTCGAAAACGTTGAGCTTGCAGCTCAGATCTGCCCCGATTCGCTCGATGCCGAACAGACGCTTCGCCAGGTTGGCCTGGGCGAGCGCCTCGCCAACTTCCCCGCGCAGCTTTCGGGCGGCGAGCAGCAGCGCGTGTCCATTGCCCGCGCACTGGCCAAGAACCCCAAGCTTCTTTTATGCGACGAGCCCACGGGCGCGCTCGACTATAAAACCGGCAAGCAGATCTTGCAGCTGCTGCAGGATACCTGCCGCAAGCAGGGCATTACGGTCATCATCATCACGCACAACTCCGCGCTCGCGCCCATGGCCGATCGCCTGATCCGCTTTAAGAGTGGTCGCGTGGAGAGCGAGACGGTCCAGCAAAATCCCGTGCCTATCGAGACGATCGAGTGGTAGCGCCCATGGACCAGAACCGCCAAAACAGCCAAAACCACGATACGGAGCGCGCGGGTCGCGACCGGGAGTTTGCGACCTACCGCACCGCTCAGAGCTCAAACGATATGGTGCCGACGGTTTTTCGCCGTGGCATCTACCGTACAATCCGCGGCAGTCTTAAGCGCTTCTTGTCTATCGTGGTCATCACCGCGCTTGGCGTGAGCGTGATGTGCGGTCTTAAGGCAGGCTGCGAAGATTTGCGCGATTCGGTCGACGCCTATTTTGACCAGCAGAATGTCTATGACATTAACGTGCAGTCGACCTATGGCCTTACGCGCGACGATCTTGCGGCTATCCAAGAGGTCGACGGCGTCGAGACGGCCGAGGGTATCTACACCGAGACCGCCTACACCGCCGTGGGCACAACACGCGAGCGCGTGATCGTGCAAAGTCTTTCCAAGGAGAATATCGATCAACCGGTGCTGGTGAGCGGTGATTTGCCCGAGAGCGCCGATGAGGTCGCGGTGACTTCGAAGTTCCTGAAGGCTTCGGGCAAAAAGCTCGGCGATACGGTGAGTTTTGCCGCCAATGACGCGAGCTCGTCGAACCAAAGTGCCAAGGACCAGTTTGCCGCGGGCGATTACACCATTACGGCCGAGGTCCTCGATCCCACCGACGTGAGCTCCGACTCGACAGTCAACGCCTTTCGCGCTGCTTCGGCTGCGGACTATAAGTTCTATGTGAACGAGGACGCCGCGACATCTTCTTCCTACTCCTCGGTCCACGTGATCGTCGAGGGAGCCAAGAGCCTCAGCTCCTATTCGGACGCCTACACGACAAAGATCAACGAGGTCAAGGGCAATATCGAGAAGATCCGCGAGGAGCGTGAGAAGGCACGTGCTCAGGAGTTGACGGTTGACACGCCGGCAAGCTTAGATGCGGCCGAACGCCAGGCGAATATGCTCTTTGGGATTGAACAGGGCAACATCGACCGTATGGCCGAGGGCAGCGAGGAGCGCGTCCAAGCTCAGGCCGAGTTGGACCAGCGCCGCGCCACCGCCAACCAACAATTCGCCGATGCCCGCGCCGAGCTTTCCGATCTAGGCGAATGTACGTGGTACATCCAGGACCGCGGCAATATCGCAAGCTACTCGAGCGTGGAAAGCGATAGCTCGTCAATTGAGGCCATCGCCACGGTGTTCCCGTTTATCTTCTTTATCGTCGCCGTGCTCATCAGCCTTACCACCGCTACGCGCATGGTCGAGGAGGAGCGCACGCTTATTGGCCTGTACAAGGCGCTCGGCTATTCACGTGGGCGTATTCTGTCCAAATACGTGGACTACTCGCTGTGGGCGTGTCTGATCGGCGGCGTGCTCGGCAACATCATCGGATTTGCGGGCCTGCCGCTGTTCCTGTTTACGGTGTTCGACGACATGTACTCGCTGCCCCAGATGCTGCTTTCGTACGACATCGTGTCGTCGCTCGTGTCGGTGGCGCTGTTTGCCGTGGGCGTGGTGGGCGCTACGATTATCGCCTGCCGCCACGAGATGTCCGAGACCCCAGCCTCGCTTATGCGTCCCAAGGCCCCGCGTGCCGGCTCGCGCATCTTGCTTGAGCGCATCGGCTTTATCTGGCGTCGCATGGGCTTTTTGAACAAGGTGGCGGCGCGTAACCTGTTCCGCTACAAAAAGCGCGCCTTTATGACCATCTTTGGCATCGCGGGCTGCACAGCGCTTGTAATTTGCGGCATGGGCATTCGTGATACGTCGGTCGCGCTGTCGCCCAAGCAGTACGGCCACGTCACGCGCTACGATCTGCTGGCGGTCGCCAATCCCGACGATTTTTCACAGACGTGCGCGGCATTGGATGGGCGCAGCGCGTCCAATGATTCCAACGTGACCGTGACTTCGACGCTGCCGATTATGACCGACAACGTCACCTTTACATTTGGCGGCAAGAGCGAGACTGTTCAGCTGATCGTGGTGCCCGATGACCGCACGAGTGACTTGGGCGATTACGTGCGTCTGGAGGATGAGTCCAAAGAACCGCTGCCTTTGCGTGACGGAGACGTGTATCTGAGCAAAAGTTCACAGCTGGTGCTGGGGATTCAGCCGGGCGATACGGCTCACGTCCAGGATTCGTCGCTCAATGTTGCCAAGGTCAAAGTCAGCGACATTTCGCTTAACTATCTGGGCAACACGCTTTACATGACGCAGGGCACCTATGAGCGCACGTTCGGCCGAAGCGCGCGTCTTAACGGCATCTTTGCACTGCTCAAGGGTTCGTCGGCCGACCAGATTGCGTTTAGCAAGAATCTTAAGAGTGACGGTTGGCTTACGATTTCGAGTACGGCCGAGCATTGGGAAAACTATGAGGCGAACTTTACGATTATCAATTCGGTCGTGGTGCTCGTGACCTTTATGGCGGCGTGCCTGTCGTTTGTGGTGGTGTTTACGCTGTCCAACACGAATATCTCCGAGCGCGAGCGCGAGCTGGCGACCATTAAGGTGTTGGGCTTCCGTCGCGGCGAGGTGCACCACTACGTCAACAAGGAGACGTTGATCCTCACGGCGATTGGCGCCGCACTGGGCGTACCGCTAGGCGGCTTGCTGGCCGAGAGTTTTACGTACATCCTGCAGATGCCGTCGCTGTATTTTGATGTTGAGGTCGAGCCGCTGAGCTACGTGCTATCCGTGTTGCTGGCCTTTGCCTTTACGTTTATCGTCAACCTTGCCACCAATCGAACGCTCAACAAGATCGACATGGTCGGCGCCCTCAAGAGCGCCGAGTAACCTGCCAAAAAGGGACAGGTATATTTTGGCAGGTTTTATCTGGGCAAACGCCGGACAACCATTAGGTGGCCCAGCGTTTGCCCCGTTTTGCTGGGGATGTCTGTCGTTCAGTGCTCTTACTGGCCAATCCAGTGTTGCGCATAGCTCTTAATGTCTTCGGTAAAACCGTCAAGGTCGTCAAGGGTGATCACGCTGTCGATAAGCAAATTGGCTATCTCGCGGTGCATTGTGCTGCGGCGAATGTCGTTTGCAATTACGCCTGAGGACAGCTTGTCTCTATTGAGGCGCTCTTCTAGTGCCCAAAATCTACTGGACGCTTCGCTGTCGCCGTTCAGCATCTCAACGTACTGGCCGATGAGCTTTTCCATATAACGTTCTTGCCATTGAGGAAGCATTTTCTTAAACAGCTTCCAGTCGCTTTCGGTTACGTCGCGCATATGTTCTCCGCTCGTCAAACGGGCTTTCCATTTGCCTTTCATTTTATTTGGTTTTCGCTCGCAGGTGCGGATGAGAGGCTCTCTTTAGCCTTCGAGATTGGGCTTGAATGGGTCGTATGCCACAAAACGGGCCTATCTACTACGTTTAATTGGATACCCTCAACCATGCCGGGAAAACGAAAAATAAAACCGCAGGTAGAAGGCCTGTCGATTTTCGAAAAAGGCGGTCATGGTTGGCCCCATCGAGTTAAACGTAGTAGATAGGCCCTTTTCGTGGCGGACCATCAAACGAACGCCGACGCTTGTGCTGTAGCCGCTCCGATCATTCGTAAGTTGCGGTGGAATAGTTCCTAAATTCGACTACTCAAGGCTAAAACCGGAACTATATCACCGCAACTTAGGAGGGAGGGGCGGGGGGGGTACTAGTTGGGTGCTGCCGTCGGGCTGGGATGGTTTAGGCTCGTTCGCGATGCTTCCATCGTTTACGGCACCAACGCATGAGTGCTTTTACGACCGGGATGGTGATGAGAATTACCCAGGCGGGATGGGGTTGCCCCAGACAGAGCCACATGTAGAGGAACCATGCCTCGGCACTGACCGAATAGACGACATCGATCAGCTTAGATAAGTGGCGTTGGTCGATAAAGTCGCCAAGCGCGTAATAGACGGGAATCAAAAAGACGAGGAAGAGTCCCGTAGCCCATGTGCCGTAGGCAATGCCGAGCACCAGGTAGGCGAGGGTGACGAGCGCGGGGAAGGGGAATTTGTTCCATGTACGTCCGACCTTGGTGTGGAAATGCTTGCCATGATGGTCGAGCTTGTCGTGTGCTTCCTTCCAGCTGGAAAACGTCTCGCCGTCGATGGTGACGGTGCCGTCGTCATTGGTATGCACGCTATGTCCATCGTCCTCAAGCGTATCGACATGCACGCCGTCTGGCCCCACATGCACCTCTTCGCCCTTGCGCTCGTTGGTCACATGGATGCCGTTCCAGCCAACATGGACTTCCTCGCCTTTATTGGGATCAATGACGTGGATGCCGCGCGCGAGGGAAATATCGACAAGTGGTTTGTCGCCGCAATCGGCGTGCTCGGCAGAATCTTCGGCCTCTTTAGCCTCATCCACCGTTTCGGTGCTGCCGTCCTCTGAGCTATCGGCATCGCTAGCCGCTTCCCCATACAACAACTCATCCAGCGACACGCCATACAGCGCGGCGAGCGCAATAAGGTTATCGGTATCGGGCGAGGATTCGCTGCGCTCCCATTTACTGACAGCCTGACGACTCACGCCCAGCTGTGCGGCAAGCGCCTCCTGAGAAAGCCCGGCGGCCTTGCGGCGATCAACGAGCCGCTGCGCCATCGCAAGATCCATGGTGGTTCCTTTCGTTTGATGGTCGAATCGAATGAGCCGAGTATGCCGAGAACAACCGGTAGCGACCACCATTTCTAGTTAGAATCTGCTCCAACCCTACCGCAACTACCGGTAGCAACCCCTAACGACCAGCCATTTCAGGACAAATGTCAGTGCAAGTAGCAGCCAAGAGCCCCCACTCAGTAAATTGCGGTGGAATAGCTTCTAGATTTAGCCATTTGCGGGCTAAGCAGGAACTATTTCACCGCAACTGAATTTCAGACCAGGCACCCGCAGCAAGAAGACGAATTGCCTCGGCGAGTATGTAAACGAAGGACCCTCCGACCCCGCCCGACGATTTCGATTGGCGACCTTTGACGGAGTCAAGGGAGGAGCCAAATCGAAATCGTCGGGCGGGGTCGGAGGGTCCGATGGGATGGATTTCGGCCGAGGCTATTCGTCGCCGAAGCTGATGCCCAACGCCTTGGCCTCGCGCACCAGATCGCTCTGGGGGTCGACAAACTTGAGCTTGCCGGCGACCTCCTCGAGCGGCATGTGGCACATCTTGCCGTCACGCAAGGCAATCATGTAGCCAAACTCGCCACGCAGGCAGCCGAGCGCTGCCTCGACGCCGCACTGAGTCGCAAAGATGCGGTCCTGGGCGTCGGGCTGGCCGCCGCGCTGCGTGTGACCGGGGATGGCGACGCGGGTCTCGCGACCGGTCTTGGCCTCGATCTCCTTGGCGATGTCGTACACGATTGACGGGCTCGTGCGCTCGGCGAGTTTCTTCTTGTACTCCTTCTTGGACAGCGCCGCGTCCTCCTTGGAGATAGCGCCCTCGGCGACGGCCACGATGGTAAAGCGGCTGCCGGTCTCCATGCGATGCTCGATGGTCTTGATGACCTGGTCCATGTCGTAGGGGATCTCGGGAATCAAGATGACATCCGCACCGCCCGCGACGCCGGCATACAGCGGGATCCAGCCGACCTTATGGCCCATGATCTCGATGACGAACACGCGGCCGTGGCTCGAGGCGGTAGTGTGGATGTCGTCGATGCACTTGGTGGCGACGTCGATGGCGCTCGTAAAGCCAAACGTCATCTCGGTGCCCCAGGTGTCGTTATCGATGGTCTTGGGCAGGGCGATAACGTTGAGGCCCTCTTCGCGCAGGCGGTTGGCGGTCTTGGTGGAGCCGTTGCCGCCCAGCATAAACAGGCAGTCGAGCTGCAACTTGTGATAGGTGTGGACCATCGCGGGCACCTTCTCGACGCCGTCGGCCTCGGGAATGTTCAGGCGCTTAAACGGCGTGCGGCTCGTGCCCAGAATAGTGCCGCCGCGGGTGAGGATGCCGCTAAAATCGGCGGGTGTCATGACACGGAACCTGCTGTAGATAAGGCCCTGATATCCGTCCTCAAAGCCATAAATCTCGATAGGCTCTTTGCTATTGGTCATAAGCGTTTTGACAATGCCGCGCATGGTGGCGTTGAGCGCCTGGCAGTCGCCGCCACTAGTAAGAAGACCGATCCTAAGCATGGTGAATCCTTCCGGGCAAGTTATAACATGCGCATAAGTTTACCCCCGCACACTGTTGATGCGGGGGTAAAACGTGTTAGCTCAAGCGTATGGAAATGTAAGCAACGTCAGGCGAGCGTAAGGACGACGGTGCCAGCGCCTTACAGCGCGAAGGCATCGACGTCGCCCCAGTGGCGGCGCAGCGTGATGGCGGCAGCGGGCTCGGTGTTGTCAAAGACGACCGACCACTGCGTATTGCTGGTGATGTCTTCCGGATTGGGCTCTTGCGCTGCGGCGCGTAGGGCCTTCCAAGCGACTGCCTCGTCCTGGGCACCGACATGGGCGTCAAGGACATCGGCGATTGCGACGGCGCGCTCTTTACCATGGCCCAGCTCGCCATTCTTTTGATTGGGCAGCACTTCGTCGCCATAGCAGGCATAGAAGTTCGTAACCTGGCGTACAGGAGTCGCTTTAAAAGCGCGGTCGGGATCGCGCGGATCCCACTCTACTACGCGCGCGTCACCGGAGGCGTCGTTGATAAAGAAGTGGTAATCGCGTCCGGCCATGGCGTGCATGTCGTAGGCAGAAAGCAGGTCGACAGCTTCTTGCGTGGTGGCGGCACGGTCGAGCACCAGACGGATGGCGAGCGAGGTATTGATGACGGGGCGTTGCGTGTCCTGGTCACAGGGCTTGGAATCCAGGGTGAGTACGGCAATGGATACGCCGCATTCGTTAACGCCGTCGAGCTGAGCAAACGGGCCCATGAGTGCGGCGGCACGTCCGGCGACGGAGTCAAGCGGAGTGTTATCGCCCAGGTTGTTAAGGGCGGCAAACCCGATGGAGGCATAACCGCCGCGTGGGTGATTGCGCACCAGCAACGCCGAGGTGTCGTCCTTAAAGTCGTAATTGCGGCCGGTGCGCACGCGGCCTTCGGCATCTACGGCGACAAAAGCGCTGCAGGCAAACTGGGGCGCCTGGACATGTGCCGGCACACCGGGCAGCACCTGCGCCACCACGGCATCGATGTAGGCCTGGTCGTCGCGCACGCCAGCTGCGATGATGCGGTCAAGGTCGTAGTCGTAGGCGATGTCGATTGCGTACAGGTCATAGCCGTCTGCGTAGCCAGTCAAGCGTTTGAGCGACGCGGCGGACTTGATTTGCTTGCGGTAAACGATGCCAGCGGCAGCGGCAAGGCCGACGGTGACTCCCGCGACACCGCAGGCGATGGCAATGTTACGTGGCTTCATGACGGCTCCTCTCGTCCTGTTAGCGCAATTGTCGCAAAAGGAGCGCGGGCATGATGGCTCAACTTGGTGAGCGGCGCGGAATTAAGCACGGAATGAAGAGTGCGGTGCTGGCGTGGCGGGGTATGCTGGAGGGGACCATCAACCCAGCGAAAGGGGAGAGCATGACGGATCAGGAAACGCCCGAGCGCGTGCACGTGACGGCTGACGATATCGAGGCCGCCAACGACCTTATCGACTTTATCGAGGCATGCCCCAGCATGTTCCATACGGCGGCGACCATTATGGCCGAGCTCGACGAGGCGGGCTTTACCTACCTGCCCGAGAACGCGGCGTGGGATATCGAGCCGGGCGGGCGTTATTACACGCAGCGCAACACCTCGAGCGTTGTTGCCTTTAAGGTGGGCGAGGACCTGGCTGCTACGTGGGGCGAGGACGGCGTTGCCGGTGACTATCATTTTCAACTGACGGCGTCGCACAGCGATTCGCCGACGTTTAAGGTCAAGGCTGTGCCCGAGCTTGACGGTGCGGGCGAGACGCTGCGCCTGAACACCGAGGCCTACGGCGGCATGATTGACTACACCTGGTTCGATCGCCCGCTGGCGCTCGCGGGCCGCGTGCTGGTGCGCGAGGGCGACCGTATTGAGAGCCGTCTGCTTGCCACCGAGCGCGAGGTCGCTATTATCCCGAGCCTTGCCATCCACATGAACCGCGGCGTTAATGAGGGCTTTGCTCCCAACCGAGCCGTTGACCTGTGCCCGCTCATTAGCGCCGGCGAGCTTAAGCAGGGCGATTTTGATGCTCTGATTGCCGAAGAGCTGGACGTTGAGCCCGAGCAGATTCTGGGCCGCGATCTGTTCCTAGTCAATCGTCAGGATGCGCGCATTTGGGGCTGGGCAGACGAGTTTATCTCGACGCCCAAGCTCGACGACCTGGCCTGCGCCTATACCTCGCTACAGGCATTTTTGGGCGCCGAGAACGCGCACGACGTCTCGGTCTTCTGCTGCTTCGATAACGAGGAGGTTGGCTCCGAGACCAAGCAGGGCGCCATGTCGACGTTCTTGGCCGACGCGCTGCGCCGCATCAACGGATCGCTGGGCTTTGACGACGAGTCGTACCACCGTGCGCTTGCCGCCTCGATGCTCGTGAGCTGCGACAATGCACATGCCGTGCACCCCAACCACGCCGAGAAGTGCGATGCACGCAACCAGGTTGTGCTCAACGGCGGCATCGTTATCAAGGAAGCTGCCAACCAGCACTACTGCACCGATGCCTTTAGCCGCGCGGTGTTCCAGGCTATTTGCGATGACGCCGACGTGCCCACGCAGGCCTTCGCCAACAAGAGCGATATGGCGGGTGGCTCCACGCTCGGCAACTTGTCGAACATGCAGGTGAGCATGCATGCCGTAGACGTGGGCCTGCCGCAGCTGGCCATGCACTCAAGCTACGAGACCGGCGGCGTACGCGACGTGATGTACGCCATCCGTGCCCTCACCGCCTTCTACGAGCGAAACCTAACCATCAACGGCGCCGAAAGCGTGGAGCTCTAAAAACCTGCCAAAAAGGGACAGGTTTATTTTGCCAGGTTTTATCTGGGCAAATGCAAAGGATGAAACCGAACTAGATTGGTGATGCGTAGCCGCCGAGGTGCAATGTGCCTCGGCGGCTTTTTGTGCACGGAGCACGGCTAATACTAATTTATTGCTATACATGCTTTACGTATCTACCATAGTGTTTTATGATAATTCTGAAGTATTAAGGAGGGGTCATGACCACAACAGCCGCTCAGATCAACGTACGTCTTGATGCCGATCTTAAAAGGAGCGGCGACGCTGCTCTCTCCAGGGCCGGTATGACGCCGAGCCAAGCGGTGCGAGCGCTCTGGCAGCTTGCAGCGTCGCTGGCCGATCGCCCCGGTGCGCTCGAGGATATCCTGCTGCCCAGTCGTGCCCGGGCGGAACAGCGCGAGCGCGAAAAGGCCGCCAAACGTAAACTCGAGCTCATGGATCAGGGATCGAAGCTGTTCGCTGCCGCTTGCCGTGAGTCGGGAATCGATATGGTCAGGGCTCAGCCATCGGACGACGAAGAGCTCAAACGGAATGCATATGCGGATCGCTATGGCGAGGAGATGAGCTGGCTCTATGAGTGAGGCTCTAAAGCGCATCTTGGTTGACACCAACGTGTGGCTCGATTACTTCATTCCCTCACGACGTGGTCGTTCGGCGGCGATTGAGTTTTTACGCGATGCATGCACGGCGCAGGTGGATTTGCTGTATGCGGCGACATCGTCCAAAGACCTGTTCTATTTGATTTCAAGCGAACATAAGGCATGGTATCGGCGCGAGCATGGCTCACTATCCCAAGATGCCGCCGTGGCGGCGACATCACTTGCATGGGATTGCCTCGACGTGTTGTCGCAACTTGCCACGCCGGTACCCTGCGACCTGAGTGACATATGGATGGCGAGCAAGCAGCGTAATCTCCATAGCGATTACGAAGACGATTTAATCATTGCGGCAGCGATGCGCTCAAAGGCAGATCTCCTGGTTACTAACGATGCCAAACTCTGTTCACACGCACCCGTCGCAGCAATGAGCGTAGAAGACGCAAAGAATTACTTAGCAACGCTCTAACAATTTGAAGACCCCACAGGTTGAGCAAAAGTCAGCGAGAGCCTGCCGTTTGAGCCAAGGTGCCGTGAAATGAAAAGGCGCTGACCTTCTGGTCGCGCCTTTGAAATTGAACGGCAGATTGGCCAAACGGCGGGCTCGCAGCGTCGACCGGTCCGCCGTTCGTTAGAACGGCGGAACCCATGGGGCTCGCAGCGTCGAGGGGTTCCGGCGTTTGGTAAAACGCCGGAACAACCTAATGCTCGATCCAGCAGCGCAGGGTCTCGCCGGCCTGCAGGTGACGCAGATTCTCCGCGGCAATGTCGACGACGTTGTTGAGGGTGGCGGCTAGATGGAACCAGCCAGAGACGTGCGGTGTGATGAGCATGTTGGGCGCATCCCACAGCGGGCTTGTCGCGGGCAGGGGCTCGGGGTCGGTGACGTCGATCGCGGCGCCGGCGAGATGTCCCGACTCCAAGGCGGCAACCAAGTCGTCGGCGACCACAAGGTCGCCGCGGCCGCCGTTGGCAAAGAAGGCGCCCGGCTTCATCGCGGCGAAGAACTCGGCGTTCGCCAGGCCGCGGGTCTCGGGTGTGCTCGGCATAAAGGATGCGACGATGTCTGCCTCTGCCAGGCACTCAGGTAGGGCGTCCATGCCGTCCATGTTCTCAAACACAATGGGGTAGACGAGTGGATGGCGCTTGATGCCGCGGACGTGCGCGCCCATGTTGCGGCAGAGCGTGGCAAAGTGGCCGCCAATGTCGCCCGCGCCCAGCACCAGCACGTTGGCATTTTTGAGCGAGGTAACCGGCCCCAAATCCTCCCAGCGATGCTCGCGCTGCAAGTCGTGATAGCCGGGCAGGCGCTTCATCATGGAAAGGACCATGGCAAACATGTGCTCGCTCACGGCCTGGCCGTAGGCGCCGATCGAGCAAGACAGCTTGGCTTCAGCCGGCACGGTGCCGGCGGCCAAGTAATCGTCATAGCCGGCGGTCTGCAATTGCAACAGCTGGAGATGCTCGCATGCGGTAAGCAAGGCAGGGTCTATGTTGCCCAAGATTACGTCGGCGTTGGCGACCTGCTCACGCGTGGTGGCGTCGGAGCTCGTGTAGATAAAGTCCTCGCCCGGAGCACTCGACTCAAGAATTGCGCGATGGCGGTCGTTGACGGGCAGCAAAACCAGGATGTTCACAAGCAGTCATCTCCGCTCAGCCTGCCAAAAAAGGACAGGTTTATTTTGGTAGGTTTTATCAGGCAAAACGTTCAAATAAAACGCCGGATGCAAAGCGGGTTTGCCCGTCAGCATCCGGCGCATCTGCGGCTACCAGCTCAGCAGCTCGTAGCCGTCCTCGGTCACCACGAGCTGTACCTCGCACTGGGCCGAGTCGCTGCCGTCCTTGGTGCGCACACACCAGCCATCGCCCTTGCTGATCTTGATGTCGGGCGCTCCGGCGTTGACCATGGGCTCGATGGTAAAGACCATGCCCGGGGCCATGATGGTGTCCACATCGGGTGCCTCGGTGGTAAAGCCCACAAACGGGTCCTCGTGGAACTCCTTACCGATGCCGTGTCCGCCGTATTCGCGCACCACGCTAAAACCGGCGTCCTCGACCGTCTTTTGCACGGCCTCGGCCATAACGGACAGCGGCAGCCATGGCTTGACGGCCGCCAGACCCGCCTCCACGCTGGCGCGGGTGACGTCGACCAGGCGCTGGCGCTCGGCCGAGACCTCGCCGATACAGAACATGCGGCTCGAGTCGCTAAAGTAACCGTCCAGGATCGTGGAGCAGTCCACGTTGATGATGTCGCCCTCGTGCAACACGTCCGTATCGCAGGGGATACCGTGGCAGACCACGTCGTTGATCGAGGTGCACACGCTCTTGGGATAGCCCTCGTAGTTGAGGTCGGCCGGCGTGCCACCGTGCTCGACGGTGTAGTCGTAGATCATCTGGTCAATCTGGTTGGTGGTCATGCCCGCGGCGATGTGTTCGCCTACGTAATCGAGCACGCCCACGTTGATAGCGGCCGAGCGCTTGATGCCCTCGATATCGGTGGGCGTCTTGTAGAGCGTGCGGGGCAGGACCTCCCAGCCCTCTTCCCACAGGCGCTCAAGGCGCTCATCAAAGGCGCTATGGCATTTCTTATATTTTTTGCCGCTGCCGCACCAGCAGGCGTCGTTGCGGCCGGGCACGGGTCCTTTGTCATACATGGCTAACTTCCTTTCATCCGCAGCTAGTATAGCCCACCCACGCGTCCATTAAAGTTGCGGTGATATAGTTCCGATTTAAGCGGTTTAACAGCATAAACAGGAACTATATCACCGCAACTGATGGAGCGGGGTGGCGGGCACTAGCTGCTGCGTGGTTTTGCTAGTAGCTCACCTGGCAGGGAATGCCGAGGGCTTGGACGCGCGCGGCAATGGCGTCGAGGACATCGGGCGCTGCTTTGGCAAGGCCGGCGACCGGTGTCTCGCGCGCCACCGTGTAGATGGTCGCTTCTTGTGGGCGAATGCGCTCGAGCGCCGCGAGCCAGGGGGCAACGTACTCCTCGCCGGTGTTGTCGATGAGCTTGCCCTGATACTCGCCGGTCAAAAAGATCGTCTGGATAATAACGTGACCGTCAAAGCTCGCGAACGTCTCGATTTGGTGCTCGACATCGTAGGGGCCAACAGGCTGGTCGAGCAGCTGGATAAACGCCGGGTCGACGGTATCGAGCTTAAGAATGCTGTCGTCGACCATCATGAGCGCGTCGTGCACCTCGGGGCGGTCGGCGCGCGTGCCGTTGGAGAGCACGGCGATCTTGGAGTTTGGGGCAAGCTCGTCGCGCAGCGCGACGGCGCCGGCGATGGCCTGCGGAAACTCCGGTGCGGCGGTGGGCTCGCCGTTGCCTGCGAAGGTGATCACATCGGGGAGCTCGCCCTCGGCTGCCATCTCGCGCAGCTTTGCCTCGAGCGCGTCGAGTACCACGGCAGCTGTGTTGTGCGGCTCATGGCAGGGGCGCTCGGCGTTGAGGCCGTTTTCGCAGTAAATGCAGTCGAACGTGCAGATTTTGCCGCTGGCCGGCATCATGTTGACGCCGAGCGAGAGACCAAGGCGACGGCTGCGAACGGGCCCAAAGATGGGGCTGGCATTCAAAAACGTAGACATAGGCATATGCTCCTCAAGACAATTGTGTCTAAGCATAGCATCGGCTCCAAAGCAGGGTGCGGGCTCTTGCTTTACAAGTTTCGTTTTTTCACGTCGCTCATTATGCCGTGTCATGAAAAGCCTCGGGTCGGGTAAAGTTAATCTGTTAACAAGGCGTAAAGCAATGCGGGTCTATCCAGCCGTACTGACGCGCAACTGGATGGGCGTTGATGATGGGGGCACAACATGGATTTTACGGTCGAGAATGCGGGCACCACGATTGCCTGTCGCGAATATGCCGGCCCGGATGTGTCGCCTGATACTCCTGCCTTGGTGTGCGTGCACGGCGCTTGTGTCGACGGCACATTTTTCGACGGCATCGCATGTGAGCTCAGTCGCAACTACCGCGTAATTGCCTATGACCGCCGCGGCTGTGGCGGCAGCAGCGAAGCGGCAGACGGCAGCTATGATCTTGCCGCTCAGGCCGCCGACCTGCAGGCCGTGATCGAACACGTTGGCGCTCCGACAAATGTGCTTGCGCACAGCGCCGGTACGTTGGTGGCGCTGGAGCTTCTTCGCACCGAACCCCATCTCGTCGCCCGTGCGATTCTGCATGAGCCGGCTGTGTCGGCCGAAGGCGTCGGCATGGGCGCAGCTCCGATTTTGCTCGATATGATTGCGGCTGGAAAGGTTTCAAGGGCGCTCCGGCTTTTCTTGGGAGCCCTCGGCGACTTGGACCCCGAGGCTCCTGGGACGACCGAAGCGGAAGCCAAACATGCCCTGCGCAATGGTCGTTGCTTCATGGCCAATGAATACGGGATTACTATGACCTGCGTTCCCGATTGGGATAGCGTTCGCGCGTCGAAAACGGTGGCCGCCGTGCTTTTGGGCGAACTCTCGATTGGTACGCCCCGCGAGACGGGCACGAGGGTGGCGGCTGAGTTTTTGGACTGTCCACTCGTAATGATTCCCGGCGCGCACAACGGCCTGCGCGATCGCCCGGCAGCGGCTGCCCCGGCCGTCCGTGGCATCCTGGGGTTCTAACAGCTGCAAAAAACAAAACAGGCTTCACTCGCAAACGTTTCGGCCGTGTTAACAAATGTGCTCAAGACCTCACGTCTGCGGCTTCAATCGCGCTGTCTGCCAACTCATAAAAATGTAACAGCATTCACGTGCTTACCTGCATCGGCAAGGTGTTAACCTTGTAACATTTGGAACCCATCGCTACCATGCGAAACTATCGAAAGGGCCCCATATGCTCAATAATCACGAGGCCAATCTAACCGACGAGGAGGCTGCCGCCGAGGTCGCCCGCGTCGCGAAGACCTACCCCGTGGTGCGTTTGCTGTCGGCCGATCAGATTAAGAGCGAGCCTAACTGCCTGCTCGCCGGCAATCGGTGCCCTTGTTTGCGTCAGTCGAGTCTTGAGGCCTTGGCAGATTCCGATGAGGTGTCGGAGCAACTGCTCAACGATGGTGTTGAGTACCGCGCCCGCCTGCGCCCTCTGAAGGTCGAGGGCGAGCCTCATGTCTTACTGATGGTGCGTCCGATCGATGAGCAAGAGGCTGCAGAAGAGGACCTTGTCTACACCGACGTGCTGACGAGCGTGCGCAATCGCCGATATTACGAGGAAAAGCTCCGTAGCGCCCGCATGAATGCCGGCGTTGCGGTGATCGACCTTGATGATTTTAGGGTCTTCAACGATACGTGTGGCCGTCATGCCGGCGACCTTGCGCTCGGTGCTGTGGCGACGGCCATACGCAGCGGAATTCGTTCGACTGACGAGCTCGTACGCTATGGCTGCGACAAGTTTGTGGTCGTCATGCCCAATATTCCCTCCGATGACTTCACCCGTCGCCTGCATCAGGTGTCCGATGCCGTTCGTTCCACGATTGTTCCGGGCCATGAGTACGTGAGCTTGACGGCATGTGTTGGTGGCGTTCGCATTCATGGCGAGACGGTCGATGAGGGCGTTGGCCGCGCTGTCCAGTTATTGAGCCGCGCTAAGGCAAAAGCCGGTACGGTCGTGACCGATGCCGATTCCATCGAGGCCTTCCAAAGCGAAAAGCCTTTGGTGCTTATTGTTGATGACTCCGAGATGAACCGAGCCATTCTCAACGAGATGCTCAAGGACGAGTATTGCATCCTGGAGGCCGACAACGGTCGTACGGCGCTCGACATGGTCGACCGCTATGGCGATGAGTTGTCGCTCGTGCTGCTGGATATTGTCATGCCGGGCATAAGCGGCTTTGAGGTGCTGGCCGATCTGTCGCGCCGATCGGGTATCGACAATCTGCCTTTTATCATGATTTCGAGCGAAGATTCCGATGATATGGTTCTGCGCGCGTACGAGCTGGGCGCCTCGGACTATATCAACCGCCCGTTTGACTCCCGTGTCGTGCGCCGCCGTGTAAGCAACACCATCCGCCTATACGCCAAACAGCGCCGCCTGACGAGCCTGCTGTCCCAGCAGTACAACGAGCGCGTCAAGAACAGTCGCATGCTCATCGACATCATGGCCGGCGTCATGGAGCTTCGCAACGGCGAGAGCGGCAGACACGTTACGAACATCGAGAAGCTGACCGAGCTGCTGCTTGGCTGTCTGGTCCAGCGTAGCGACACCATCTCCCTCGACAATGAGGAACGCTCTACGATTGCCCTGGCTTCGGCGCTGCACGATATCGGCAAGATGTCGATTGACGATGCGATTCTCAACAAACCCGGGCGCCTTACGCCCGAGGAGTTCGAGATTATGAAGACGCATACCACGATGGGCGCCGACATGTTGCTTGAGCTGGGCCGCCATCACGTCGGCAATGCGCTTATGGAATATGCGTACCAGATTGCGCGTTGGCATCACGAGCGCTGGGACGGCAAGGGCTATCCCGATGGCCTTAAAGGCAACGAGATTCCCATTGCCGCGCAGGTGGTCTCGGTGGCCGACGTGTATGATGCGCTGACGAGCGTGCGCGTGTACAAGGACGCTATCCCGCACAAGGAGGCGATCCAGATGATCCTGGACGGTAAGTGCGGCACCTTTAACCCGCTGTTGCTCGAATGCCTGCTCGAGGTGCAAGACCGTATTGCCGAGACGTTGGCACGCCCCGCCGACGTCGTTGCGTTTCCCACGATTTAGTTTGACCAAAGGAGTTTTAATCCATGATTTCCATGCGTGAGGCGTATGAGAAGATCGGCGCTAATTATGATGACGCGTGCGCTCGGCTGATGGGCGGGGAAATGCTTGCCCGCTTTGCCCTCAAGTTTTTGGATGACGAGAGTATGGACAAGCTGGAGGCCGCCATGGCGGCGGGAGACGCCGAAGGTGCGTTTATGGCAGCGCACACGCTCAAGGGCGTGAGCCAGAACCTGGGATTCGATAATCTGTACGAGCCGGCGGTCGTGGTGACCGAGGCGCTGCGCGGCGCCGATACCGTTGACGGCGCCCGCGAGGGGATGCATGCGCTGCAGCAGCAATATGCGGCAACGATGTCAGCCCTGCGCGAGGCGGCCGAATAAGAGCTTGCGGGCCTTGGGCTGCGTGCCGGCAGCATATAGGTAATAGGGCGCCCCGTCGGACCATGTGGCCGGCGGGGCGCCCCTTTTGTGTTGTGCTGTCCGTGAACTAACGGGCCTGCTTGACCTTTGCCGCTGCCTCGACAAACGACTTCCACAGGTTAAAGTCGGTCTCGAGCGTCTTCCACGTGTACTCGGGGTGCCATTGCACACCCAAGCAGAACGGCTGGCCTTCGACCTCGATGCACTCGGGAACGCCGTCGGTTGCCTTGGCGACCAAGCGCGTGCTTTTACCCAGACGCTCGACGCAGCAGTGGTGTGCGGAGTTGGTCTGGATCAGCCTGTGCCCGCCAACCGCGCGCTCCAACAGCGAACCCGGCACGACCTCGACGGGGTGCACGGGATCGTTGAGCACGTGGGTATGGCGCCACTGCGTGCGGCCCTCGCGCGCACCCAGGCTCGGCACGTCCGTGCACAGGGTGCCGCCGGTGGCGACATTGAGCAGCTGTGTGCCTCGGCAGGTGGTAAAGAGCGGCTTCTTGGCGCGAAGCACCTCGTTAACCAGCTTAAACTCAAAACGGTCGCGAATTTCGCAGCACAGCGTGGGGTCGTAGGGACGCTCGTCGCCCCAGCGTTTGGGGTTGACGTCCGGGCCGCCGGGAATAGCGACACCGTCAGCGATTTCCACGTAATGACGGATAACATCGACGTCTTCGGTAATAGACATCTGCAGCGGCAGGCCACCGGCGGCAAGGATGGCATCGACAAAGACACTTGCGATTTCCTCGTTGGGGGAGAGCGTCTCGCTTAAAAACGGCTTTGCATCTTCCCAGCGCGGCGCGACGAGGATGAGTGGGCGGTCGGCGGGGGCGACGTCGACGTGCGGGGTATAGGACGAGGAAGTACGTGTTCCGATCATAGGTGTTGCTTTCGAATCCGGGTGGACATGGCACAGGGGTGCGCGGGGCAAACGCTGGTGATGAATTTGCCCCGCGCGGCAATTGGGTTAGTGGCCCTTGATGGAGTTGAGGAAGTCCTGGGCGCGCTTGGTCTGGGGGTGGTCGAAGAACTCGTCGGGCGTGCCGGTTTCTACGATCTGGCCGTCGGCCATAAAGACGACGCGATCGGCCACGCGGCGGGCAAAGTTCATCTCGTGGGTGATGACGATCATCGTCATGCCCTGCTGCGCCAGACGGACCATGACCTCGAGCACCTCGTTGATCATCTCGGGGTCAAGGGCGCTCGTGGGCTCGTCAAAGAGCATGGCCTTGGGCTGCATGGCGAGTGAACGGGCGATGGCCACGCGCTGCTGCTGGCCGCCCGAAAGCTGTGCGGGCACCTTGTCGGCCTGCTCGGCCACGCCCACGCGGCTCAGCAGGTCCATGGCGCGCTCACGGGCCTCGTCCTTGGACACGCCCAGCACGTCGACCGGCCCCAGCATGACGTTCTGCAGTACGGTCATATGTGCGAACAGGTTGAACTGTTGAAACACCATGCCCAGCTCGGCACGCATGCGGGCAAGATCCTTGCCTTCCTGCGGCAGGGGCTCGCCCTCGATGAGGATCTCGCCCGAGTCGATGGTTTCCAGGCGGTTGATGGTGCGGCACATGGTCGACTTGCCCGAGCCCGAGGGGCCAATCACCACGACGACCTCGCCGCGGTCGACCGACAGATTGATGTCGTTGAGGACGTGCAGGTCTCCATAGTGCTTATCGACGTGCCTGAGCTCGATCAGCGGCTGATTGCCGGTAGAAGAGGTGCTCTGTGCCATGGTGCTCGGCTCCTTATGACTCGAAATGGTAAAGCGTTAGCGGATGATGGTCGCGCCGGTCTTGTGCGAAACACAGACAGCGGCCTTGTTGATCGCGACGTTGATGAGGATGTAGATGATCGCGATTACCAGGTAGACCGATACGAGTGCATCATAGTTGGTAATGAGCACGCGGGCATTTTGCATGAGGTCGGGGTAGCTCACCACATAGGCGACGGTGGTGTCCTTGACCACGACTACAAGTTGTGAGATCAACGACGGAATAATAAACCGAATAGCCTGCGGCAACACGATTTTAAAGGTGATTTTAGCCTTGGAGAGACCGAGCGCCTGGGCCGCCTCGACCTGCCCGCGCGGTACGGCGTTGACGCCGGCGCGGAAGATCTCGGCAAGTACGCCGGCGGCAGCGAGCGCGACGGGAAGCGTGAGCATCCAAAACGACGGCAGCGCGATCTTGTACTGGGGCAGCACCAAAAAGAAGAAGTAGATGAACAGCAGGCTTGGCACACCGCGGAAGAAATCGGTGAGCACGCGGCAGACCAGCTGCAGCGGTTTAATGTCGCTCGTGCGGCCGAGCATAAGGGCCAGGCCCAGCACCAGCGCGATGGCGCCAGCGGTGAGTGCGACTTTAACGGTGCCCTCAAAGCCGGCAAGCAAGAACTTCCAGGTGGTGAGATGCGTAAAGAAATACCAGTAGTGGACCGAAAGCTGACCGGTCACATAAAAGCGCTGCAGTACCAGAGCGATGAGCGCGGCCACGGCAACGAGCGAAATGGCGGTGCCGATGCGAATCTTGGCGCGCATCTTGGGGCCGGGAGCCTCGTAGAGTGCATCGCGCATGGTGAGTGCAGGGGAGGAATGCTTGCTCATCGGAGGATCCTCACCTTCTTATCGATGTAGTTGCCAATGTGGCTCACCACAAAGGCCGTGCCCAGGTAGCCGAGCGCCGAGATAAAGAACGCGGCGACGCCGCCGAGCGAGCGTGTGTTGATGTAGCTCACCACGCCGGTGAGCTCCTGCGGTTTAAGCGGCACCTGGCTGCCGAGCGCGGTGGTGAGCATGACGGCGATAAAGAGGTTGGTCATCGGCAGCACGCTCGAGCGCAGCGCCTGCGGAATCACGATCTTGGCGAGGATGCGGTTAAAGCTCATGCCGAGCGAACGGGCGGCTTCGACCTGACCGACGCCGACGGTGTTGATGCCGCTCATAAAGTTCTCGGAGCCAAAGGCCGAGCCCAAGAGGACCGTGGCGACGATAACGCAGGTGCGGTAGGGCAGGACGACCTTGAGCGGCGGCAGTGCGTAGACGACGATGATGAGCAGCGCGATGCCGGGGATGTTACGGAAGACCTGGACATACAGGTCGCCAAAGATGCGCAGCGGCTTGAGCGGCGACACGCGCATCACGGTGACGGCGACGGCCAGCACCATGGCGATGGCAAACGACTCAAGCGCCATGCCCCAGGTCGCTAGCAGCGCGTCGATATAGTTCTGGCCATAGAGCGACCAGAGTTCGGAGAGACTCATGCGGACCTCCCGCCGATAAGGAAAGGGGCTCCCGTGTGTACGGAAGCCCCGACAACTCAGTGAGGAAACAGTTTACCGCAATAAAGCGCATCATGCGTTTCCGTATGGTTTCGTTGCGGCCGTTACCAGGCTCGCTGCCTAGGCGCCGATCTCGGGCAGCTCGGGAACATTGGTGTCGCCCGTACGGTCGCCGATGCAGATCTGCCACAGCTCAGTCCAGGTGCCGTCGTCCTCGATCTTCTTAAGGAAGTCGTTGACAAAGGCAACGCCGTCGGAATCGAGCGGCAGGCCGATGCCATAGGGCTCCTTGCTGCCGAAGGGCTTGCCGGCGATCTTGTACTTACCGGGCTCGCGGACCAGGGCGCTCTGCTGCATGTTGTTATCGATGACGTAGGCGTCAACGCGGCCCTGCTGGAGTGCCTGGCGGGCCTCCTCGTCGGTCTTGAACTCCTGCTGGCTGGCCTTGGGGGCGAACTCTTCGAGGATAGCGGGGCCGTTGGAGCCGGACTGGACGGCGACGTTCTTGTCGGCCAGGTCGTCGACGCTCTTGATGTCGTCGTTATCGGCGAGCACCAGGATAGCCTGCTGGGTGTAGTAGTAGGGGCCGGCAAAGGAGACGAGCTTCTTGCGCTCGTCGGTGATGGTGTAGGTGGCAAAGACAGCGTCGACCTGGCCGTTCTGCAGGACGGACTCGCGCGTGTCCGAGGTCACCTGGGTGATCTCGACCTTGTTCTCGCCCAGGATGTAGTTGGACAGGAGCTGTGCGATACCGGCGTCGAAGCCGCGGGTCTGACCGTCTTTCTCGTTGAGGAGGGAGAAGAGCGTGGAGGTCTGAACGCCACCGATCTTAAAGACGCCGGCGTCCTTGACGGCCGTGGCCCAGGTGCTGGCGGCGATGGCGTCGTCATCGGCCTTGGGGCCGTCGTTGACGAGCTTGTCGAATGCCTTGGCATCGAGCGTGGTGGAAGCCTCGGTATCCTCGGAGCCCTTGGAGGAGCCGGCGGCGGAACCCTTGTCGGCCTCGGCGCTGGTGTCAGAGCAGCCGGCAAGACCAAGGCCGGCGACGGTTGCGAAGGTGGCGGCAACGAAGCCGCGGCGGTCGAGAACGACCTGCTGGGAGAGGTTCTTGCTCATGGTAGAACACCTTTCTCAATAAAATCCCTAGCGGTTGAGTAGAGTTATACCCTATCGCGCTCAAATGGGTCAACACGAAATAACTCAGAAACATACTTACCTTATGGGTAATTCTACCTACCAAAAAGGGACAGGTTTATTTTGGCAGGTTTTATCTGGGAAAACGCCGAATATTGCAGCTGAGATAGAGCTTTGCAGACGGCACGGTCGCTCGCAGCGGTCGCTATAATGGCGGCAACGAAAACCACCACAAAGGGGACAGGCACCGGTGGTTCTGGCCGATGCGGCGGCATGCCTTAGTGTTCTGTCTCAATCTGTAACATCTGCAGCCATTTTTGCTGAGTAACTGTTACAGATCGAGATTTTCTCTTCAGGAGAATTCGAATGTCTCAATCTGTAACAGTTAGACGAGAATTCGGGCCCTAGATGTTACAGATTGAGATAATCGCGTCGCGAAAATAAAAACCTCCGCAAGGGCGTTCCCCTTGCGGAGGTTTTCTTACTCGTTGAGTAGCCTTACGGCTTCGGCGGCCATGTTCTCGACCGTCATGCCGTTCTGCGCGAGCAACTCGTTGGGGTCGTAGCGGTCGGGGAAGCCCTTGGCGATGCCGAAGGTGCGCGTGCGCAGCGGCGTGCAGGCCAGATAACATGCCACGCGCTCGCCCCAGCCGCCGTCCAAGATGCCGTCCTCGAGGGTGACGACGACGCGATGCTCGGCGGCAAGGCTGTCGAGGAACTCGCGGTCAAGCTCGGTTGCAAAGCGCGGGTTAATGAGTGTTGCCTCGATACCGTACTCGGCAGCCAAGCGGTTTGCCACGCGCTCGCCCAGCTCAAAGAAATCGCCAAGCGCGAGCACGGCAACGTCGCGGCCCTGACGCACCACGTTGTAGCGAACGGTGCTGTAGTCGGTGTCCTCGGCAGGCGCCAAATCGGGGCGGCTTACCAGGCCGATGCCCGGTACACGGATCGCCACAGGATGCTCGCGATGGTCGAGCGACCAGCTCAGCATGGACAGGTATTCCTCCATGCAGGCCGGCGCCAAGTAGTGCATGTTGGGAAGAGCGCCCAGCATGGAAATATCGAAGAACGAGAGGTGCGTCTCGGATGTGGTGCCAAAGATCGATGCGCCAAACACCAAGATGGTTGCGGGGGCATCGTTGAGGCACAGGTCGTGCCACAGCTCGTCGTAGGCGCGCTGCAAAAACGTGCCGTACACACCAAAGACTGGCTTGGCGCCCGAGCGCGCAAGCGCGGTGGCAAAAGTTACGGCGTGCTCCTCGGCAATGCCCACGTCGACAAACTGCTTACCTGCCGCAGCGCGAAGCTCGGGTGTAAAGCCCATGATGTAGGGCGTGGCGGCCGTGATGCCCACGACCTGCGGATCGCGCTCGATGGCGGCGCTGAGCGCCTCGCCCGTAATATCGGCATAGGTGCGCGGTGCGGGCTCGCTCGGATGGCCCGGGCAGAGCTTGCGGCCGGTCGCCATGTCAAAGGGGCCTACGTGATGCCAGCGCTCGGGGTCGTTTTGGGCCGGCTCAAAGCCCTTGCCCTTGGCGGTCGAGACGTGGAGCACGATGGGGTGGTCGATATTGCGCAGTTCCTGCAGCGCGTCGACGAGGGCCAATACATCGTTACCGGCGTCCAGATAGCGGTAGTCGAGCCCCATCGCGCGGAAAACGTTGCGCTCGCAGGCGCCGTTGCTGGCGCGCAGCTCGGCCAGATTGCGATATAGGCCACCGTGGTTTTCGGCGATGGACTGATCGTTATCGTTGACGATGATAATCAAGTTGCTGTCGAGCTCGGCGGCATTGTTGAAGCCCTCAAACGCCAAGCCGCCCGAAAGCGAGCCGTCGCCAATAACGGTAATGACGTTATACGTGTCGCCCGCCAGGTCACGAGCGTACGCCAGGCCGCAGCCCAGGCTCACCGACGTGGAGGTATGGCCCATGGCGAACAGGTCGTGCTCGGACTCGTCGGGATTGGCAAAGCCAGAAGCCTCACCATAACGCTCCGGATCGATATAAGTGTACGCGCGCCCGGTCAGCGCCTTGTGGGCGTAGGTCTGGTGCGAAACGTCAAAGACAATCTTGTCGAAGGGGGAGTTAAACACGCGATGGAGCGCAACCGTAAGCTCAACGACGCCCAAGTTGGGGGCAACGTGCCCGCCGACGGCGGCGGAGCTTTCGAGGATAGCCTGACGGATCTCGCCGCAGAGCAGCGGAAGCTCGGCGCGGTCGAGAGCCTTGACGTCCTCGGGCGTTGTCGTTTGCGTAAGCAGCATCGTTGTGGGTTACTCCATGCGAATCGAGCGCCGGCGCTCCCTCGGCCGGCACAATTGCACAAGACAGTCTCGCACATTTTGGCGTTTGATATGTGACGGCGGCGCGGTAATTCGCCAACTGGTGGGGCAAAACGTTTTGTCCGATGCCATACTGATGTGTTCCATGATGTTTTTATTGATTGTGCACAGGCCGTGGCTTGTCGCCGTGAGTCGCTGGAAGGAGGCAGCATGTCCGATGTCGTTCGTGCCGAGAAAATCGCGTGCGAAGTAGACCATGCTGCCCGTCAACTGGCACAGGCGGGCCGTCTGGACCTGACGCGCGAGTTTATTCAGCATGGCGATGTGACGGTGTATGCGCATGTGACCTCGGTGGCGCGGGCAAGTCTGTCCTTTGCCGAGCGTCTGGGCCGCGTCGGTGTCTCGGTCGACCGCGCCTCGTTGCTGCGCGGGGCCCTGCTGCACGATTACTTTCTCTATGATTGGCACGATCCCGACCCAAGCCATCGGCTGCATGGCTTTCGCCACCCGTTTTTTGCCCTGGCGCGTGCCGAAGAAGATTTTGAGCTGACGCCGCGCGAGCGGAATATCATCGCGCGCCATATGTTTCCGCTGGTGCCGGTGCCGCCGACGTGTCGTGAGGCTTGGATTGTGTGTCTGGCTGATAAGTGGTGCGCGCTGTGCGAGACGGTCGCCGGTCGTCTGCCGCGCAAGGACGAGGCGGACGATGGCGTGAGCAGTGAATCGAGCGAAAAGAGGAGAGGGTAGACGGTGGGAACCGCGATCGATATGGCTTTTGGCGGCGCGACGCTTGCCGCCTGCCCGCTCTCGGCACTGGTGCTCTCGTTTGCCTTTTACGGGTTTTGCGGTTGGGCATGGGAGTCGACGGTCTGCGCCATGCTTAACCACGGACGATTTGCCAACAGCGGATTTTTGCTGGGGCCGTGTTGCCCTATCTATGGTGTGGGCGGCATAGCCTGCTGGCTGCTGTTGCGCGGGATTCCTGACGCCTTGAGCCAGTTTGTCGCCGCGGCGCTTGTGTGCAGCGTGATTGAGTACAGCGTAGGCGTGCTGTTGGAAAAAACAACGGGCGCTCGCTTTTGGGATTACTCGCACCTGCCGTTTAATTTGCATGGACGCATCTGTCTGTACTGGGCCTGCGCGTTTGGCTTGGGTTCGTTGTGCATTTGTCGCGTAGTGGAGCCGGCATTGCTGGGGCTGCTTGGCCATCTGCCGGTGCTGATTGTGCGGCTGTCCGCCTTTATCGTCGCGGTCGCGATGATGGTTGACGCGGTGTGCTCGTTGGCGAGCTGGCGGCGTCTGTCCGATCAGCTGGAGCGCGTGCGCGCCGACCTTGCCGACCGCATCAACGAGTCGCTTGCCGACGCGTCCGACTCAATGCTCGAGCGCATTCCCGATTCTACGATTGACTCGGTGGCACAGACGCACATCCGTAGCCGTGCCGTTAACGCGTGGCTGGCCGAGCTGGGTGACGCCGCGCTCGATGCCCTGCGCGAGAAGGCTTCGATGCCGACGTTTATCGCGGATGGTGCTCGCGGCCTGGCGCTTGCCGCCCGCCGCGTGGCCGATGCCGCGCCGAACATGCCGCGTCCGTCGCTCAGTCGTCGCCTTGCCGGCAAGCGCATGAGCCGTCCGGTGCCAAGCGTGTCGCTCAGCCGACGCGACCTGCGCTTCTTCAATGCCTTCCCGCGCTTGCGCATCAACCGCTACGAGGGCGTCATCCGAGCTACCGACCTCCGCGACCGAGCCCGCGAGCTGTTCCGCCGCTAGCCGGGACGGGCGCGCTCACGGCTTCCTTGCTCGCGTATTTCCCGTTCGTTTCGCGTCCGTTGCCGCGCCGTTTCCAAGATTGCGGCACCGTTTCCATTCGACAACGCCGCGTTTAACAACGCCGTATCTGGTCTACACCAGTTGCCCCTCGGCCGCATTATGGGCGCCGACAACGTTCATGCGACCAAGGGAGAGCGAATGTACGATACGGGATCGACAACGTTTATGCTCGTCTGCACCATGCTCGTGTTTTTAATGACACCGGGCTTGGCGTTTTTCTATGGCGGCCTGTCCAGGCGCAAAAATGTCATCAACACCATGCTTATGTGCTTTGGCGCCATTGGCCTGGTTGGTGTGCTGTGGATTGTTGCCGGCTGGTCTCTGGCCTATGGCGGCGACGGTTCCAGCCCGTTTATTGGAGGCCTTGACCAGCTGCTGTGCCTGCCGGTACTCAACCAGGTGCTGCAGGCGGCCGAGGGCAATGCCGCGGACGGTGTCGTCTATCCTCAAATCATCAACATCGCCTTTCAGATGGCGTTTGCCATGATCACTGCCGCTATCGTCACGGGCAGCCTGGCCGGCCGCGTTAAGTTTGGTGCCATGACGGCCTTCCTGGGCATTTGGCTGCTTGTGGTCTATGCGCCGCTTGCCCACATGGTTTGGGGCGGCGATGGCTCCTTTATCGGTGACATTATCGGCGCACTCGACTTTGCCGGTGGCGACGTGGTGCACATTTCGTCCGGTCTTACCGGCCTGATCCTCTGCTTAATGCTTGGCCGTCGTCGTGGCTTTGGCATGGTGAGCTACCGTCCACATAACGTGCCGTTTGTGGCGTTGGGCGCCGGCTTGCTTTGGTTTGGCTGGTTTGGCTTTAACGGCGGCAGCGAGTTTAAGGCCGACGCTGTGGCGGCGCTCGCCATCCTCAACACCGTGACGGCTAGCGCGGCGGGCATGGTCTCGTGGCTTGCCGTCGAGTGCGTGCACACCGGTCGCCCCACGCTGGTGGGCGCCAGCACCGGTCTGGTTGCGGGCCTTGTGGTGGTCACGCCCGGCGCGGGCTTTGTCGAGCCGTGGGCAGCGCTGGTCATGGGCCTGATCGTCTCTCCCATCTGCTACCTGGCCATCAGCCATCTTAAGACCAAATTTGGCTACGACGATGCGCTCGACGCGTTTGGCTGCCACGGCATCGGCGGCATCCTGGGCGGCGTGCTCACGGGGCTGTTCTGCGTGCCGGAGCTCTCGTGGACCGGTAAGGGCGGTCTGTTCTACACGGGCGATGTCTCGCTGCTCATCTCGCAGATTTTGGGCATTGTGGTGACGGTCGCTATTGTACTGGTGCTCGACTTGGTGATCGCCGCGGTGGTCAAGGCGCTGTTCCACGGCAGCCTGCGCGTGGACGAGGCCGACGAGGCGCTGGGCCTGGATGCGAGTCAGCACGGCGAAAGTGCATACCCTTCGTTTAGTGGTCTGGACTAGCGGTTTCTAACGTTCTGTCAGACCAACTCTTAAAGAGAGGAATTCACTATGAAGAAGATTACGGCGATCGTTCGCGCCGAGAAACTTGAGGTTCTTAAAGACGCGCTGTTTGCTGCCGATGTTCGCGGTATGACTATCAACCAGGTGCAGGGCTGCGGTGCACAGCATGGCTGGAAGGAATACGTGCGCGGCAACGAGTTGCTTGTCAACACGATCCCTAAGGTGCAGTTCACCCTTATCTGCGCCGATGAACATGTCGACGGCATTGTCGAGATTATCTGCAGCGCCGCTCGCACCGGTGCCGTCGGCGACGGCAAGATCTGGGTCGAGTCGATCGAGGAAGTTATCCGCATCCGTACCGGCGAACACGGCCCCGCCGCGGTGTAGAATCGACCGCCTGCCATCCGCAACGTTAAAATACTGCAATGAGGCACAAGACTTGCGTTGCGGATGGACAGATTATGGGGCGTAATAAATATCCCGAGGAGACGGTCGCGAAGATTCTCGACGCGGCGCTGGAGCTATTCTGCGCACAGGGTTATGAGGGGACGAGCATTCAAGATATCGTCGACCGCCTCGATGGCATGACCAAGGGCGCTGTCTATCATCACTTTAAGAGCAAAGAGGAGATTTTCAACGCCGCTTTTGATCGAGCAATGGCTCCGATTGTTGAGCAACGTCGCTCAACGCTTGGTATCGGCAATATGACCGGAGCCCAAAAGCTCAAGCGACTGTACGCGCCCGAGTCTATCGTTCCACAAATTGAGCTATGGGCACGCATGCATCCTGCGGCAGATCCGGTAAAAAGCTCGCGGCTGCTGGCGATGCAGTACCAAGGTTCGTTTGACGAGTCGGCCGATGGCAATCTCTTGCCAGTAATCGAGGAGGGCATCGCCGACGGCTCCATTGCGTGCGAATGCCCGCGCGAAGCAGCGGAGGCCGTATCGTTGTTAGCGAATCTTTGGCTGCTGCCATTGTTCCGTCCGCTCGAGCCCAAGGAGCGAATGCTTGCTCGCGCACAATGTTTGGCGCAGATGGCGGCCGCGGTGGGGCTTGATTTGGGTAATGAAGTGCTCCAGACAACGGCCCAGATTTGGGACGTATGGAACCGTGCCGGGTGGTAATATAGATACCAACGGTATGTAATTGATTTGTGAGGGTAGCCACGGCTGCCCTTTTCAAGTCATTAAATACATACTGACAGTATGTATTTGGGGGCAGGCTTATGGCTGGGATGCGAAGAATTAGCGTTTCATTGGCGCCAAAAACAGTGCGATCTATCAGGCTATTTGGTCTTCTTGTTGCACAGCTGTGTGCGTATTCGATGCTGTCGGCACTGTGCTTTGCGTGTCCGCTTTACTTGTTCGATTGCAGCGGCTCCTCAACGTTATATGGCGCCGTCGCGGCGATAGCGTTCATACCGGGCGTGCTCGCGACTCCGGTTGGCGGGATTTTGGCGGATCGGGGAAGACATCGCGGGGTTCTTGTGGTACTCGGCATTGTTCTGATGGCTGCATCACTGCTGTTTATCCCCATGAAGCGTTCGCTGCCTCTTGCGGTTGTCGTGGCAGCAATGCTTTGCGTCCAATATGGCATCCAATCGCTGCTGAAACCGATGCTTCAAATTGAGGCGGTGCGTATGACGGGCCAAGAAAAGGTTGAGCGTGCCACTGCGTTGGTCTCGCAGATAATCATGATGAGCAATATCTTGGGGCCTGTAGTCGGGACGGCAGTCTATGGGTGCTTTGGTATCGATACTCTATGCGAAACCGCGGCGTTGACGTTTACGATTTCAGCCCTGCTGTTCGGGGGCGCACTCAAGCAAAATGCCTCATCTGAAACGATGGGAGACGGCGCGACTCGTACGACACGCCGAAACGATTTTCGGGAGTTGATTCGGTACCTGTCTCAAAACTCATCATTGCTCGTTGTGTTTTTGATTGCGGCTATTTTGAACCTTGCATTAGTTGGGTTAACGATTGGTGCTCCCGTTATTGTTGCAAAGCATCTCGGAATGCAGTCATCCTTTGTTGGGATTATTGAGGTGGCTATGGGCTTAGGTGGTCTTGTCGGCAGTGGTTTGGTCGGTATTTGGCCGCATCGTTTTTCCTTCAAGGGCATATGTCGATATGTTGCGATGATCTGTTTAGGAGTCGTACCGATTATTGTCACGCTACTGAGCGGTCCTAACGAATTTGCGTTTGTCGCGCTTGCGGCCGGCTCGGCATGGGTCATGGCGTGGGCAAGCATTGCATCGGTCGAAATCGTTTCATTTGTTCAGCGGTCAGCGCCAAAGGAACTCTGCGGAAAAGTGCTGGCACTCGTTTACATGGCGCTTTCCTGCGCAATGCCTATTGGCCAATTGGTTTACGGGCTCGCATATGATCGATGGACTCCGGCGATTGTACTCGCAGGAATGTTGGCGGTGCTGACGTTGATGACAGCGCTGTTTTATCGGCTGAAAAGTCGCTTATGGCGAATGTCTTAAGGCGCTGGGGCACCGTGAATTTGTGGAGGCAGTGGCACGTCGCGCCGGGACGCCATTGTTTGGGCGCGCCCGTTCTCGTCTACAATATCGTGCAGACGAAGGAGAGGCACGCCCATGATCAAGATGTTTGCGAGTGACTTAGACGGAACGCTACTGAACGCCCTGCATGAGGCGGATGGGACCATCCGCCGTGCCATTCGCGAGCTGACCGATGCTGGCCTGCATGTGGTTCCCGCGACCGGGCGCTCGACGTTGCCAATCGGCGAGCATGGCTTTACGGGGCTGGCGCTCGATGCCTGCTGCTCTAACGGCTCCATCGTGCGCGACAGTCATGGCGAGGTGCTCAAAACCTGGACCATCGATCCGCAGGTTACCGAGGAGCTGCTCAAGGCATTCCCGGACATTTGCTTTGATTGCTCCACACCCGATGGCATGTTCTCGAGCGGTTCGTTCGAGATGCATCAGGCGGGTTTTAAGAAGGACAGCCCTATCAAGCGCATCGTGATGCGCGGCATGCGTGCACGTGGCGGCTATCACGAGGAGCAGTATTTCGATCAGTCGATCGGTGACATCCTGCGTCACGATGTGTGCAAGATCAACTGCCGCGTGACCTCGCCCGAGCTTGAGCGCGACCTTAAGGCGTATCTTGCCGAGCGCTCGGACCGCGTGGTCAATGCGCCGTTCGATCCGGTGATGTTCGAGATCACGGACGTGGCGTGCAACAAGGGCGAGAGTGTGGCCTGGCTGGCGGGTTACTACGGTATTGCCGAGGACGAGGTCGCGGTTTACGGCGACGGCGGCAACGACATTGCCATGCTCAAGCGCTTCCGTCACAGCTACGCGACCAAAAACGCAAGCGATGCAGCTAAGGCCGCCGCGACCGCGACCATCGGCGGCTGCATGGTCCACGCCGTCCCCAAACACATGCTCGCCACCATGCATAAGCAGAACTCCCGCACCATCATCGAATAATGTGACAAAGGGGCAGCCCCTTTGTCACAGGGGTCTGTGTGCTTGGAATACGAACATATATTCGTATATATAACTAGGCTCTGGTAGAATCGGTATCGTTGACGGCAGTTCCATGTGCCGGGCAGCGCCCTCCATCTGATGGGAGGTGATGCCCATGACCGATTTGATTGATTTCGTGAGACTTCTGACCGCTCTGGTCTCGTTCTTCACGGCGCTTGTCGGCCTTTCCGAGGAACTCAAGCAGCGTTCGAAGCGCAACAGAAGGGGTCGCCGCCGCTAAGGCGTTGACCCCCTAATGCAAACAACGGCGCTGCCCAGCTTTCCAGAACTTGGGCTGCCGTCGACACTATTCTACCCACGAATGACATTTTGAACAATTGGCAATGCCGCTTCAAAAGCCAGGCACAACTGGCACAACCTAGGCGGTCGCTGAATGTGACAAAGGGACTGTCCCTTTGTCACATTCTAAATATTGCCTTTACGTGTTGATACACACGGTGTGCAATAATACTCGCACTGTGCAATAGCGCACAGGCTGAGTAACAAGGAGGACGTTTGTCCCAGCTCGAGAAATGCGATCGCCGGTCCCTTCGCTCGCAGCGCGCCCTTCGCCAGGCGCTTGCCAGCGAGCTTGCCGAAAGCGGCGACCTTTCGCGCATTAATGTCGCGTCGCTCACCGAGCGCGCTGGCCTTACGCGCCGCACGTTCTATTCGCACTACCGCGATATCCCCGACTTTATCAATCAAATCGAGGACGGCTTGCTGGCCGAGATCCGTGAGCGCATTGAGCTCATCACCGCAGCTCAGCTGCCTGATCTCTATCACAACATCGATGAGCTCGAGCCGGCGCCTGGTTCGGTTGAGTTGCTGCGCTACCTTGCGGCCAACCGCGACTTAATCGGTGCGCTGCTGGGTCCGGGCGGCGACCAGGCCTTCATTAAGCGAATCATCGATACCGCACGCGAGGCCGTGGTGCCGCGTGCACAGACGGGCATTTTGGGCTTGGCGCTGGGCACCTTCTTTGACTACTACGTCACCTACGTCGTGAGTGCCGAGGTCGGCATGATTCAGCGCTGGTTTGAGCGTGGGCTTACCGAATCGCCCGAGGCCATGGCGCGCATCATGACGGTTATCGCCTTTGTGCGCCCTGGTGACCTGTATGGCCAACCCATCGATATCAACGTGCCGGAATACGGCATGAAGCTATTGAACTTGCAGCTCGAGGACGCGGCCGACACCGCCGCAGCTGTCGAGTCAAACAACTAAGAGGAGAGACAATGAGCAAACTCGTCGAGGGCATCAAGGACCGTATGGTCGCTGCCGCGCGTGAGGCTGCACCCGCCGTGGTGGATGCCGCGCAGAAGGCCGCGACCGCGGCTGCCGAGAAAGTTGCCGAGGCAGTTGCCGATGCCAAGAACGCGGCAGGGGAGACGTCCGCCGCCAGCGAGCCCGCCGCCGCCCCCGTAGCCGTCACCGCCGCCCACGCCCCCGAAGGCGCGATCTTCAACCCCGAGAACGCCCGTGGCAACCTGCACCTGGGCATCGACGTGGGCTCTACCACCGTTAAGCTCGCTGTGCTCAACGACGACAACCAGATTGTCTACGCCAAGTACCAGCGCCATCACACCGATGTCCGCGCCTGTGCCCGCGACTTGTTCGAAGGCGCCGCGACCGTGTTGCCGACGGCCCAAATGACCTGCGCCATTACCGGCTCGGGTGGCCTGCTGCTGTCCCAGTGGCTCGACCTGGAGTTTGTCCAGGAGGTCATCGCCAGCAAGCGCGCCGTCGAGACCCTCATCCCGGCCACCGATGTCGCCATCGAGTTGGGCGGCGAGGACGCCAAGATCATCTACTTCGACAACGGCATCGAGCAGCGCATGAACGGCACCTGCGCCGGCGGCACGGGCGCGTTCATCGATCAGATGGCAACCCTGCTGCACACCGATGCCAGTGGCCTCAACAAGCTCGCGGCCAACGCCACCACCATCTATCCTATTGCCAGCCGCTGCGGCGTTTTTGCCAAGACTGACGTGCAGCCGCTGCTCAACGAGGGCGCCCGCCCCGAGGACGTGGCCGCCTCCATCTTCCAGGCTGTCGTGACCCAGACCATCTCGGGCCTGGCGTGCGGCCGTCCCATCCGCGGCAACGTCGCCTTCCTGGGCGGCCCGCTGCAGTATCTCTCCGAGCTGCGCCACCGCTTCTACCTCACGCTCAACCTGGACGAGGAGCACCGTATCGTGCCCCAAAACGCTCACCTGTTCGTGGCGAGCGGCGCCGCCATGGCGCACGAGTCCAACAAGCTCAGCACGTTCCCGCAGCTCATCGAGGCTATCGACAGCCTGGGTGACACGCAGGGTGCCGAGGTCGAGCGTCTGGATCCGCTCTTTGCCACCGACGAGGACTTTGCCGAGTTCAAGACCCGCCACGACCAGGAAGTCGTCCCCAAGGGCAAGCTCGACGGCTACACCGGCCGCGTGTTCATTGGCATCGACGCCGGCTCCACCACCATGAAGGCCGCGCTCGTGGGTGAGGACGGCCAGCTGTTGCACACCTGGTACGGCAACAACAACGGCGACATCCTAGGCACAGCCAAGGTCATCATGGCCGATTTCTACAACCATATCCCTGCAGGCTGCACCATCGGCCACGTGACCACCACGGGCTACGGCGAGGCACTGCTTATCGAAGCCCTCAAGGCCGACTCCGGCGAGATCGAGACCGTCGCGCATCTGCGCGGCGCCAAGGCGTTCCTGCCCGGCGTTGAGTTCATCCTGGACATCGGCGGTCAGGACATGAAGTGCCTGCGCGTCAAGGACGGCGTTATCGAGCACATCATGCTCAACGAGGCCTGCTCGTCGGGTTGCGGTAGCTTTATCGAGAGCTTCGCCGTCTCTATGAACATGGACGTGCGCGCGTTTGCCGATGCCGCCATCCATGCCAAGGCCCCGGTCGACCTGGGCAGTCGCTGCACGGTCTTTATGAACTCGCGCGTCAAGCAGGCGCAAAAGGAAGGCGCCACGGTGGGCGACATTGCGGCCGGCCTGTCCTATTCCGTCATCAAGAATGCCCTGTTCAAAGTCATTAAGTTGCGCGATCCCAAGGAGATCGGCAGCCAGGTAATCGTTCAGGGCGGCACCTTTATGTCCGATGCCACGCTGCGCGCGTTTGAGCAGCTCACCGGCGTTCACGCCGTGCGCCCCGACATCGCCGGCTGCATGGGCGCCTATGGTGCGGCCCTGCTCGCCCGCGATCGCGCCGGCGCCGACGGCACTTCGACCATTCTTTCTGCCGAGGACATCGCGCACCTCACCGTGACGCAAAAACACGTCCGCTGCGGTCGTTGCTCCAACAACTGTCAGCTCACCGTCAACGACTTTGGCGGCGGCAGACGCTTCATTACCGGCAACCGCTGCGAGAAGGGCGCCGGCCACAAAAAGCAGAAGACCGAGGCCCCCAACCTCTTCAAAAAGAAAAACGAGCTGCTCTTTAACCGCGAGGTCCTGAGTCCCGACGAGGCCCCGCGCGGCACCGTGGGTATCCCGCGCGCACTCAACATGTACGAGAACTACCCCTTCTGGCACGCGTTCTTTACGCGCCTGGGCTTTAGCGTGCAGCTGTCCGACCAGTCGAGCAAGAAGACCTACCAGGCGGGCATCGAGTCCATGCCGTCCGAGAGCGTGTGCTACCCGGCAAAGATGAGCCACGGCCATGTGATGAACCTTATCGACCGCGATGTCGACTTCATTTGGATGCCGTGCGTGCGCTGGGAGCGCAAGGAGGATCCGACCGCCGGCAACTGTTACAACTGCCCCATCGTCATGAGCTACCCCACGGCGTTGGCACTCAACATCGACGAGATCCGCGAGCAGAACATCGAGTTCCTGTATCCGTTTGTGCCGTATCACGACAAGACCGAGCTCAAGCGCCGCCTGTACCAGGTGCTCGCCGTCGACCGCGTGGCCGATGCTGAGGCCGGTCGCGGTCGCGTGCGCGGTCCCAAGATCACGCGCTCCGAGATCGATGCCGCTGTCAACGCTGCCTTTGAGGCCGATGCGCGCTTCCACGAGGACATCCAGACCATGGGCGAGGAGGCCCTTAAGTGGGTCGAGGATCACGGCGGCCACGGTATCGTACTCGCCGGCCGTCCCTACCATAACGACCCCGAGATCAACCACGCCCTGCCCGAGCTTATCTCGAGCTTTGGCTTCGCGGTCTTTACCGAGGATTCGCTCGCGCATCTGGTAAAGCCCGAGCGTCCGATTCGCGTCGTTGATCAGTGGATGTACCACAGCCGCCTGTACGCCGTCGCCCGTTTTGTGACGATGCGCAACGACCTGGACCTGATCCAGCTCAACTCTTTCGGCTGCGGCCTGGACGCCCTGACCACCGACCAGGTGCAGGAGATTCTGGAGGCCAGCGGTAAGATCTACACCGTGCTCAAGATCGACGAGGTATCCAACCTGGGCGCCGCGCGTATCCGTATTCGCTCGCTCATGGCAGCGCTCAAGGACCAGGAGGCCGAGCGCCTGGCCGAGGCCACGGCCGCGGGCGAGGCCTACGAGCAGGGCGATGCCGCGCCGGTGGGGCCCTCCACGGATGCCCCCGCGTTCGCGAGCCGCAAGTACACGTTCGAAGCGCAGCGTGAGAGCGCATCGACCGCGTGGCCCAAGGTGCCCTTTACCGAGCAGATGCGCGACGAGGGCTACACCATTCTGTGCCCGCAGATGGCGCCGATCCACTTTGACCTGGTCAAAGAGGTGTTCCGCGGTGCCGGCTACAACCTGGAGCTGCTGCCCTCGACCGACCATGACGCCGTCGAGGCGGGCCTGCGCTACGTGAACAATGACATCTGCTATCCGTCGATTCTGGTGACGGGCCAGATTATGGAGGCCATCGAGAGCGGTCGGTACGATCTGTCCAAGACGGCTGTGGTCATCAGCCAGACCGGCGGCGGCTGCCGTGCCACCAACTACATCGCACTCATCCGCAAGGCCCTGCGCGAGAGCGGCCACCCCGAGATTCCGGTGATCTCGCTTTCGGCCGTGGCGCTCGGCGAGGACAACCCCGGCTTTAAGATTACGCCAGCGCTGCTTAAGCAGGCAGTTTACGCGGTACTCTTTGGCGACGTGATGATGCAGATGCTCTATCGCTGCCGCCCGTACGAGGCCACGCCCGGTGCCGCCAACGCGCTCTACGAGGAGTACATGGCGCGCGCCCGCAAGCTGGCGCCCAAGTTCAACAGGCACAACTACACCAAGCTGTGCCGCGAGGCCATCCGCGCGTTCGACACCATGCCGCTCGTGGGCGAGGGCACCAAGCCGCGCGTGGGTGTGGTCGGCGAGATTCTGGTCAAGTTCCATCCCACGGCCAACAACCACGTGGTCGACGTGATCGAGCGCGAGGGCTGTGAGGCCGTGGTGCCGGGCCTGCTCGACTTCTTCCTGTACTCCATGAGCAACGCCGAGTTGCAGAAAGACGAGCTGGGAAGCTCTGCCACTACGCGCGCTGGTATGCAGGCGCTCATCAAGCTCGTGGACTGGATGCGCACGCCGGTGGAAGAGATGCTCGAAAAGTCCCGCCGCTTTGAGGCGCCCGAGCGCATCGGCACCATGGCCGACAAGGCCCGCACGGTGCTTTCGGTGTGCAACAACATGGGCGAGGGCTGGTTACTCACGGCCGAGATGCTCGACCTGATCGATCACGGTGCGCCCAACATCATCTGCACGCAGCCCTTTGCGTGCCTGCCCAATCACGTGGTGGGCAAGGCCGTGATCAAGGAGCTGCGCCGTCAGCACCCCGAGAGCAACATCGTTGCAGTGGACTACGACCCCGGTGCGTCTGAGGTCAACCAGCTCAACCGTATTAAGCTCATGATCAGCGTGGCAAAGGAGAACATGCGCGCCGGCAAGGGCTTTAAGCTCGAGAAGGTGGCGCCGCTCGCGATGGACGAGGTCACCGGTCAGATGCGTGCCCACGACGGCTGTGCGAGCTGCGGATCTGCCAGTGAGGAGGCCGTTGCATCGGTCGCCAAGCGCCTGGGGCGCGGCATTAAGAAGTAGCTTGCCTGCTATGGGTTAGATATGAGACAAACGGGTGGTAGCCGTAGCGGCTGCCACCCGTTTTTGTTGGACATGGAACCCTGAGATAATGAACATGTGTTGCCGTTCGCCGCAAATTACCGTCCGTTTATAGAACCCACCCCCAGCGCGCGTCATCCTTACGGTTGAATAAATACACATCTATGGAATTACGTAAGAGAGGACCGTTCCATGAGCTACAAGACCGTTTGCGTTGCCGGCGGCGGCGTGCTGGGAAGCCAGATTGCCTTTCAGGCTGCCTACTGTGGCTTCGATGTGACGATTTGGCTGCGCAGCGAGGGCAGCATCGGCCGCACCCAGCCCAAGATCGATCATGTGCGCGAGGAGTACATCGCGGCTATCGAGGGCATGGCGGACGGCACGGGTGAGTGGTGCGCCGGTATCGCCGATAGTGGCCAGCCCTTCGACAAGGAAGCGGCGCTCGCCGCCGTTGAGCGTGCCTACTCCACACTCAAGCTGGAGCTCGATCTTGCCAAGGCAGTGGCTGACGCCGACCTGGTTATCGAGTCTATGGCTGAGGACACTCAGGCGAAGATCGACTTCTACAAGAAGCTCGCCCCGGTTCTGCCGCAAAAGACCGTCATCGTGACCAACTCCTCCACGCTGCTGCCGAGTACCTTTGCCAAGTACACCGGCCGCCCCGAGAAGTACCTGTCGCTGCACTTTGCCAATTCCATCTGGAAGAACAACATGACCGAGGTCATGGCTCAGGACCAGACCGACAAGCGCTATTTCGATGAGCTCGTCGACTTTGCTAACGATATCCGTATGTTTGCCCTGCCCGTCAACAAGGAAAAGAACGGCTATCTGCTCAATTCCATGCTGGTGCCATGGCTGCTTTCGGGCCTCGACCTGTATGTCTCGGGTGTGAGTGACCCCAAGAGCATCGACCTCGCGTGGACGCGCGGCACTGGCGCTCCCAAGGGTCCGTTCCGCGTATTCGACACCGTGGGCATCCAGACGGCGTACAACATCGTTATGCAGTATCAGAAGGTCCCGGGCCTGGTGAGCCCGCTGCTCAAGAAGATGATGCCCTACAACTTTAAGGCCATGGCATCCGTCCTCAAGAAAATGCTCGACGAAGGCAAGCTGGGCGAAAGCTCGGGCGAGGGCTTCTTCAAGTACTAAAAATGATTCCTCGGGGTCGGAGGAAAACGGATCATTTTCGGCTGCCAGCAGTGAGAAGATGGACCCAGAAATAGAAAGGAGTGGCAATGGGCCGGTTCGGGCTTTGAGGACAAGTTACTGCAGGCCCAAGGCGATTTTTCGCTCAACGCAGGCCAGCACAGCGTGACGTATCTGCCGAGTTCTGATACGGCAACGACCGGTTGCTACCAGGTGCTGCTGTACGACAACAACTTTGGTGCGGCCGAGAGCTATCCCAAGTTCGACTGGGGCCAGCTGGGCGCTGCGGTGGTGACCGACTACAGCAAGGGAACGCATTCGTTTGGGCGCATCTTTACGGTGGACGAGACCGCGCGCACCTACGAGCTTGTGGACCAGATCGCAGTGCCGTTCTCGGGCTACGTTAGCAGTGCGCAGCGCGTCGGCAATTCGAACAGCATGCTCGTGGCATCGGGCCAGGCCAAGACCTTTGCCGAGTACGACCGCTACGGTCTGGCCATCGCCACTTACGAGATGGAAGCCGAAAAGTACATCTACCGCGTGTACAAGTACGAGCTGTAGCGCTGCGCTCTGCATCACTTCACGTCAAATTCCACGCGATCGAGTTCGGGTACGTTGAGGTCTATGAGCTTGCGGGCGACGTGGCGGTCATGCGCCCCAAGCGTCTCGCCTGTCGTCACATGGGCGACAATCTCGCGCTCGACGATGCCTTCCTTGCCCTCGGCAGCCGAGGTCTCGACGGCGACGGTGTAATCCTTAAAGCCCGGCAGCACCGCGGCAAGCTCGCGCGTGGTTTCGGTGACACCGTAGCCGTCCTGCACGCCGGCCTGCGCCGATCCAATGGAGCCTGCGGTCATAACGATGCAGGGGATGGCAAAGATGGCCGTTCCCACGATGATGCGGCGGCGCACTTTGCGTGACAGCTCGTCGACCTCGGCGTCTTCCTCAGCGGTCACAATACCGTCGCCGTTCAGGTCGCGCTTGAGCGGCACGCGCAAAAGAAGCAGCACGGCTTCGGCAGCCAGTGCGATAAAGACCACGTTGATGCCAAACTCATAAAGCGCCGAGAGAAACAGTGACCCGCTTGCGATGGCGATGCCGTAGCCCGCCGCGCACAGGGGCGGCATGAGCGCGGTCGCCACGGCCACGCCGGCGATGAGCGTGGCGGGTTCCTGGTCGCGCGAGTTGCCCAGCCCGCCCGCAAAGCCGCCCGCGAGCGCGACGGCAAGGTCCCATATGGTGGGTGTCGAGTTGTCGATGATGGCGGCCGTGGTGGTGCCAAGGGGCGAGAGCTTAAAATACAGCGTGGACGTGACCAGGCAAAAGACCATCTGCAGTGCGAGGCTGGCAATGGCCTCGACGGTGATCTCGCGGTCGAGCGTGGCAATGCCGTATGCCATGGCAAGAACCGAGCCCATGAGCGGGCAGATGAGCATGGCGCCCACGATGGCGATGTCCGAGTCGATATCGAGGCCGATGCTCGCGATGAGCATGGCGATGATGAGGATGCATAGGTGGGAGCCGGTCAGGCGTGCCCCGTTTACAAAGCGCTTGCGGATTACGTGGTAGGGCGCGCGACCCTCGCGAATGTTGAATGCGCGCTTTAGGAAGCGGGTGGCGTTCTCCATGGCCTCGCTATGAGCAGGGCGGATGCCGTGGCGCCGGTGATGGCGTTCGCGTAGTCGCTTGATCTGTTGTTTGTCGAGTTCCATGTCCACCTCGTTCCAGCGCGGTCCGCGCAACGCGCCCGTTGTCTTAACTCTACACCGTGGCGGGCGGGGTGTCTGTTGGATGCGGAATCCGATAGGGCGGATGACGCGGGAGCAAATGCAAATCACAGGCTCAATTCCATCCCGCGAAAATATGATGCACCAGCTCCTTCAAATGTGACGAAATTGTGAAGCACGAGAGCGCGAATTTCAAAAATCCGCTGGTGACCAATGTTGCGCAACAGAATTCAAAATTCAGCTCCTACATTTAGAGGCGTATGGATACATCCGTGTCAAAGGGAGAAAGCCATGGCAAACTACAGTCCACAACACTTTGAGCCTCGGGCCAAGACTGTCAACGTCAAGGGCGTTGCTAACCGCGCCGTCGCAACCGTTTTGACGGCGGGCCTCATCGCTCAGCCGCTCATGTCGCCGCTGGCGGCAATCGCCGCACCGTCAACCGATAACGGCGATTCTGTTCAGGGGGGGGGTAGTTCTGTAGAGAATACCGTTGCCGCCGGTAACCAAGCGGTCGTAAAGACGGCTGCCCAGCTGGCCGAGGAGTCGGCAAAGCAGCTCAAGGACGCTCAGGCCGCCTACGATGCCGCCCAGAAGAAGGCCGACGCGGCGGGCCAGTCTCAAAAGCAGGCACAGCAGCAAAAGAATCAGGCCTCGCAGGCCGTGACCGATAACGCCGCCGAGCAGAACGAGGCCGAGGTAGCCGCGCTTCAGGAGAAGATCGACGAGCTTAAGGCAGCCGTCGAAAAGACCGAGCAGCAGCAGAAGAAGCTGGGCGACCTGAACGATCAGCTCGAACAGGCCAACAAGAGTGTCGAGGATAAGACCCAGGCGCTCAAGGACGCCAAGGCAAAGCAGGATGAGGCCAAGAAGGCCCTCGATGATGCCAAGGCCAAGCTCGGGGCCATGGGTATGGACGAGTACGAGGCCGCCAAGAAGGCCGTCGAGGACGCGCGGGCAAAGCTCGATGACGCCAATAAGGCCGTTACTACTGCACAGGACAATCTGGACCAGGCCAAGGCTGCCGAGGCCAGCGCCCAGCAGGAAAAGCAGAATACCGAGGCAGCTTTGACGACTGCCCAGGCCAAGAAGCAGGAGACTGCCGCTGCTCTCGCAGCCGCAACCACCGCGCGCGATAACGCCCAGCAGAAGTTCAACCAGGCGCAGGCCGCGCTCGATGCTGCCGTCTCGGGTACGGGTGTTGACCTGAGTGCGCTTGAGGCCGCCAAGAAAGCTGCTGCTGGTGAGCTCAAGACCGCGCAGGCGGAGCTCAATGCCGCGACGGATGCCGACGCCACCGCACAGACAAATCTGCAGGCCGCCCAGGCTGCCGTCGCTGCCGCGCAGGAGAAGGCCAACGCCGCCAACGCTGCCGTGGCATCTGCCCAGTCTGCATACGATGCGGCAAACAAGGAGTACAAGGACGCGGCCAGTAAGCGTGACGCCGCGAAGACGGCATACGAGCAGGCCCAGCAGACCGAGGCCGACAAGAAGACCGCGTACGATAAGCTTGTCGAAGTTCGCAAGCAGAAGCGCAGTGAGTGGGAGGCAGCCTGCGCTGCTTCGAACGCCGCGGAAAAGGCTTATGACGCTGCTAATGTCCAGGTTGAGGCTCTTGAGCAGCAGATTGCTGACCTCAAGTCCAACATGACCGTTGACCAGGAAGTCATCAATAAGGGCATGCTCGGCTTTATGGCCTACATCAGCAACAGCAGCGATTTCACGGCTATGCAGAAATCGAACGCCAAGGACGCAATGGCTACACTCACCGGCGCTGACGACAAAGCCGAGTGGTATGACGATTACGTCGATCAGGACATGTCTCGCGACACCAATCCGCTTTCCTTGGAACAGCTGCGCAACGCCCTGACATATCTCGACACCCAGAACAACCTCCGCAAGGCGAACGGTCAGTCGGCGCTCAGCGTCAGCCTCCGCATGACCGCAGCAGCTGCACTCAACGCCTCATATTCATCGAATATTTGGGATCACTCGAACTGTTACTTCGATAATGCTGAGAATCTCGCAGGTGGTGGCGGTGCATATACCGGTGGTGAGACCGAGGATACCCTGGGCTGGCCCTACACCGGTCTCTACACTCAGGAGAAGGTTAATTACGAGAATTGGATTAAAAAGTACGGTGTGGATAGCGAGGCCGGCAAAGATCTCATGGCTCATCGCTATGATTCGTACTATATCTACCAAAACTATTACGATGTGTACCACGGTACAAAAGATAAGAATGGCAATCAAAGAGGAGACGCCTGCGGGCACTATCTCAACATTATCGATTCCGCTACGGTGGCTATCGGCATCGCGACCGGTAGCGGTAAGAACACCGATTCCGAGGTAACCATATTCGATTACAGCGCTGATGACACTCAGGCTGATTTCACTGTTTCCGAGTTCAAGAAGCTCGTCAACGACTACATCGATTCTGCCTATAACGCTGGCGGCACGCAGGCGCAGAAGGCGCAACTCAAGGAGCTCCAGAGCAAGCTCGCCGAGGCGCAGAAGACACTGGGCACGGCCGATACGGCATATCTCGCTGCTCTCAATAATCAGAAAGACGCACAAGACGCCTATACCGCAGCCGACACGAACATGAACACCGCCAAGGGCGAGTACGAGAAGGCCAAGTCCGGCACCGCCGCCGCGAAGACGGCATACGACGCAGCGAAGGACGCACTCGGCGGAATCGACATCGAGTCCCTCAAGCAGAATCTCGATGCCGCCAAGTCCGAGGCCGCTACTGCCCAGGCGGCTCTCGATAAGGCAAACGCCACGCTTGCTGACAGCAAGACGAAGGCAGCCGAGGCCGCTGCTCGAAAGGCGAAGGCTCGCAGCGCCCGCGATGCCGCCAAGGCAAAGTCCGATAAGGCCAACGAGGCGTATGACAATGCCACGGCTTCGGTCAAGGACCTTGCTGCCAAGCGCGATGCCGCCCAGGCGGACCTTGCGAATAAGCAGGGCTCGCTTGACGAGGCAAAGAAGGCCGACGATGCCGCCCAGGCTGGTGTAGACAAGGCCCAGGCCGCAGATGTCCAGGCCGCGACTGCTCTTTTGGACGCCAAGCAGGCGGTTGCCGCCAAGGCGCAGGCCCTGTCCGACGCACAGGAGAAGGCCAAGGCCGCCGAGGGTGAGCTGACCCGCGCAAACAAGGCCTTCGAGCGCTTCGCCGGCGCCCAGAAGGCGGTCGACGACGCCAAGGCCGCCTGTGACGCCGCCGTCGCCGGCGTCGCCGATGCCCAGAAGCAGCTCGAGGCCGCCAACGAGGCCGTCGTCGATGCGAACTTCGAGATCGTCAAGGCCAAGGCCGAGCTTGCCAACGACGAGGCGCTCAAGGCCGATCTTGAGGCTGTCGACCACAAGGCATCCCTTGCCGCGGGCACGACGGGCAACGAGAAGCTGGTCAAGCTGAACGCTGCCTACGCTCGCTATAAGGCTGCCGTCGATGCCGCCGCTGGTCTCAAGGCTGCTCTGAGCGATGCCGATGCCAAGCTGTCCGATGCCAACGACGCCTATGCCGCCGCGCTGGCTGAGCTTGGCGATGCCAAGGATGCCCTGGCTGCCGCGCAGGCCGAGTACGACAAGTATCATCCCAAGGCTGAGCCGCAGGCCAAGCCTCAGGTTGCACAGGCTGCTGCAAAGGCTCCTGTCGCCAAGAAGAAGGCCACGTCGGCCGCGCTCGCCCAGACTGGCGATGACTCCGCTCTTGCGGGCGAGGTGTTCGTCATCGGCGGTATCACCCTCGTGGCCGCTGGTGTGACGCTGAGCGATCGTCGTCGCAAGCAGATGTAGCGTTTCGAGCGTAGATTCTGCAACGAACTTCGGTTCATAGCAGGAACGCTTCGATAGCTTAACCGATAAGGCCGACGCGCTGTTAAACGCAGCGCGCCGGCCTTTCTTTGTTTCGATATCAAAAAGCCCGGTCGGCAGCCGCAAAAGCTACCGACCGGGCAAATCGTAGGCAATATGGTCGCTGTCGAGCAACTGCTCGACTTAGCCCAGCAGGCTCAGGCCAACAGAGACAAACGCCAGGATAACGCCGACGATGGACTCGCCGCCGAGCAGGCCGCTGGCGACAACCAGGCCCTGTTCCTGGAAGGCGGCGTCCTTGGCAGCCCTCTCCTTGTCAGAAAGACCAGCGGTGGCGTCGCGGTGGGCGGACCACTTGTCGTAGGCGAGCTTGACGCAGGAGCCCAGGAATGCCGTGAGTGACATGTAGAACGGCAGGTACACGCCCAGGCCGATCATCATGGCCGGAATGCCGAGCCAGTACATGACGATGCCGGCGATAAAGCCGCCAACGAACCACGGCACGCTCGGGATGCCCGAGACCATGGTGGCGACGACGCTTGCCTGCGCGGCAACAAAGCTCTTGTCGGGGCCAAAGGCGTCCGGGCCATAGGCGGTGACGAGCGCGACCATGACGGCTGCGGCGACCAGGGCGCCCACGATGCCGCCAATGGCCTGGCCGACCCACTGCGCGCGCGGGTTGGTGCCCAGCACGGCGCCGGCCTTGAAGTCGTTCATGACGTCGCCCGCAAGGCCGCACGCCACGGCCACGATGCCGGCGATAAAGAACAGCTTGACCTGAGCGAGCTGCGCGAAGGCGGCAACGATGAGCATGACGATGAGGCCGAAGATCTCCATGGGGTCGATGCCCGTCTGGCCGCAGCTCTGCGCGCTCATGATGGTGGTGACAAAGGTGAACAGCGTGACGATGACGGCCGGAACGGGGCCAAGGTCGAGCACGATGGCGATGATCACGGCGATGGCGGCAGCGCCCAGGCCGATGATACCGGCGTCGAGCTTAAGGGAGCCCGAGATGAGCGACTGCTCGTCGGTGTCGGTGGAGCTGTCGGCGGTAAGGCCGCGGACGATGCCGGTGACCTGCGGCAGGATGTCCTTAAGGACGACGGCGACGCCAAAGCCCATCATAAGACCCATACCCAGGGACTTGACGATGCCCTGCGCGGTTACGACGTCGAACAGACCGACAGCGGTGCCGCCGACGATGATGCCAAAGTTGCCCAGCAGCGCGCCGGCAAACCAGAAGGCGACGGGGGCGAAACCCACCAAAAAGCCGATGGACAGCAACATGGGCGAGTTGTAGATGGCAAAGGTCACGCCGGGGATATTGAGCGTGCACAGCATGCTGGGCACCACGCCCAGAGCGTCGCGAAGCACGCTGTAGATGCCTGCGATGGCCATGGAGCCAAAGAGCTGCTTGCCGGTCTTGCCGCCGGCCTCGGTGGCGCGCAGGGTCTGAGCTGCGGCGTTGCCGGTGGGGAACTCCAGCGCGGCGTCCACGATAAAGTGACGGTGGATGAGTGCTGTCGCCAGCAGGCCCAGGATAGTGCCGGCGAGCGCCACGATAAACATGTCGAGCCAGCTGATCTGGTCGGCATAGCCCAGCATCCAGGCGCCCGGGATGGTAAACGCCAGACCGCCGGCGACCATGGCGCCTGCGGACATGATGGTGTGGGTGACGTTTGCCTCGTTGAGGCTGGCGTTGCCCATGAGCTTCAGGAAGAACAGCGAAATGACGGCAGCGAAAATGATCGGCCAGGGGAGGGCGCCCATCTTGAGGGCGGTATAGGCCGAGCTTGCCGTGATGATCACGCAGCCAAGGACGCCGATGACGACGCCGCGCAGCGTGAGTTGACCGCGCATCGAGGTGCGGTTCGAGGGATTGCTCATATAGAACTCCTTTGCGTATATCCGCTTCCCCTGGGAGCGCCGCTACGGATACGGCGCGGGAAGTCGGGTTACCAAGGGCCGCCGCATGAGCTCGCGCACGACCGCGCACCAGTATAGCCGCAAGCTAGTCATTTTGGGATGACTGGTTTAGGTAGGCGATATACTGCTGGGCAGACGAAAGGAGCGCCGACGATGCTTAATGGCTGCGCATACATATTGACGGTCGACGTGGGCAACACGTTCATTCGCTTTGGCCTGTTTGCCGAGGATTCGGCCGCGGCGCAGGAATGCCCGCTTGCGACGTGCGAGATCACCACGCCGTCGAGCATCACAGCAGACGAGGCGCGCATGCGTCTCGCTCAAGTCATGGCCGCGCTAGCGGCCGATGCGGGCATGCCGGGCACACTTGTGCCCACGGCTGCCGTGCTAAGCTGCGTGGTGCCGGCGCTCGAGCGCCCGTGGAAGACGGCGCTTTCCCGCACCTGCACGGGGCGCGTGCTCACGGTGGGGCCGGGCCTCAAGACCGGCATGCCCGTCCACTATGACGACCCGGCCGAGATCGGCCCCGACCGCATCGCCGACGCCGTGGCGGCCCGGGCCGTTTACGGCTCTCCGTGCATCGTGATCGACCTGGGCACTACGACCAATATCGAGGTCATCGATACGCACGGAACCTTTGTCGGCGGCGTCATCGCGCCGGGTCTGGCACTTGGCGCCCGCTCGCTTTCGGCTGCTGCGGCGCGTTTGCCTCAGGTCGAGCCTTCGGCGCCAACGCACGTCATCGGCCGCAACACGCGCGAGGCCATGCGCTCGGGCGTGGTTTTGGGCGAGGTAGCCCGCATCGACGGCATGCTCGACATGGTGCTTGCCGAGATGCGCGCGACCAAGGCCGCGGGGGAGGGCGACGTGCCCATCGTCATTACCGGCGACGATGCCGAGGCGCTTGCGGCTCTGGTCGGCCATAGCCTGACGGTCGACGATGCGCTGACGCTGCGGGGTCTCGCCGAGCTCTACCACATCAACCAAAAGCCCCGCCGCGTGTAGGACGAGGAAGTCGGTGGGATAAACGCCCCCACCTTTCACCTGCTACAATGGGTCAAACTATTGCGATTACGGAGGTGTCTGCCATGTCGGACGATCTTCATCAAACTTCGTCAGGCAAGCGCCTGGACGTCATTAGCTGGGACGAGTTCTTTATGAGCGTGGCTATCGCCGCGCAGCGCCGCAGCAAGGACCCCAACACGCAGGTGGGTGCGTGCATCGCCAACACCAACCACCGCATCCTTTCGGTGGGCTACAACGGTACACCCTCGGCGCTCAACGACGACTTTTTCCCGTGGGGTACGAGCGACGACCCGCTGCAGGACAAGCACAACTACGTGGTCCACGCCGAGGCCAACGCCGTGCTCAACTACCGTGGTTCGCTCAAGGACCTCGAGGGTTCCACGGTCTACGTCACGCTGTTCCCGTGCCACGACTGCGCCAAGATTTTGGCTCAGGTGGGCGTGGGCGAGGTCGTCTACCTGGACAACAAGTACGCCGACACCGATGACGGACGCATCAGCCGCCGCATCCTCGACTCCTGTGGCATCAGCTACCGCCAGGTTATCGTCGATGTTCACATCGGCACCGAGGGGCGGGCTCAGCAGTAGCGCGTGGCAACGCCAGCTGGCAACAAAAGGCAGCCAAAAGAGCCCCGTCCCAAATTGACTACTCGTGAAAGTCGCGTCTGCGCGCATGGACGGCTCGTGAGCGGGTACACGGCTGTAGTAACATAGCTTCTGTCCGCGGGCGTGCCCGCGTTATTGTGAGAAAGGAGCCCCTGTGGCTGTTAACGAAGAGCTGCTTAAGAAGGTTCTTGAAGAGATTCGCCCCAACCTGCAGGCCGACGGCGGCGATATGGAGTATGTGGGCGTCGACGACGAGGGCGTCGTCAAGCTGGAGCTGCAGGGCGCCTGCGCCGGCTGCCCCATGAGCTCGCTAACTCTTTCCATGGGTATCGAGCGCATCCTGAAGGAGCACGTGCCCGGCGTTACCCGCGTCGAGCAGGTCAATGCTTCCGGCGAGGCCGAGGACCTGTACGACGAGTACGCGCCGTTCTAAGATGCGAAAGCTGCGGACGGTACGCTCCGCATAGACGTTACGCCCAGATATGCGGCTGCGAGCACAAGGCCCGCGGCCGCATTTGTATGTAGGGAGCAGGGGATCGATATGCTCAACGACCTCTACCATATGCTTGACCCCGTTGCGATCTCGGCGGGCCCCATCACGATCTACTGGTACGGTCTGGCCTATGTGGTCGGCGCTCTGCTCACGGCGGTCGTTATGTACCGCACGCAGCGTCGTTGGGGCTTCGACATCACGATCGATGACCTGACGAGCGTCGTGGTCGGCGCGGTCTTTGGCCTCATCATCGGCGCGCGCCTGTTCTACGTCGTCTTTTACGGCGATGGCTACTATTGGACTCACCCGCTCGAGATCTTTGCCACCAACGAGGGCGGCATGAGCTTCCACGGTGGCCTGGTGGGCGGCATCTTGGGCGGCATCATCGTGTGCCGCATGTACAAGCTTGATGCATGGACCGTCGCCGACCTTGCCGTGATCGGCGCCCCGCTGGCCCTGTGCCTGGGCCGTTGTGCCAATTTCGTCAACGGTGAGCTGTGGGGTAAGCCGACCGATCTGCCCTGGGGTGTGGTCTTTGGCGGCACCGCGGGCGATATGCCGCGTCATCCTTCCCAGCTCTATGAGGCATTCCTAGAGGGCATCGTGCTCTTCTGTATTTTGCAGGTGCTCAGCCGCAAAAAGCCGCTGCTGCCCCAGGGTACATTTATGGGCGTGTTCGTGATGGGGTACGGCATCGTCCGCTTTCTCGTTGAGTTCGTGCGCGTGCCCGATGCCCAGCTGGGTTATCTGCTGGGAGGCGTCATCACCATGGGTCAGCTGCTGAGCTTGCCGCTCGTGATCGCCGGCCTAGCGCTCATCATCTTCGCCCGACACCGCAATCGCCCCCAGCGCATCTACCTCGACGCCTAACCAAGACCACCACAAAGGGGACAGGCACCTTTGTGGTGGTCTTGCCGAGTTTGATAGGTTTCTAGAAAGGCTTTCGGACTGTGAAGGATCCCGACCTCTCCACAACGGCTGCGCGCGACGCTGCCCGCATCGTCTGGTTTAAGCGCTACCCCGCCAAGCAGACGCTCATCGCATTTTTGCTCGCGCTGTTGGCGACCACGGCGTTTTCCATCGATCCCGCCCCGGTGTCGAGCAACGCAGTCTTGGCGATTGACCCCAAAGCCTCGGGCATGCTGTACGTGTGCTACGAGGTGCTCCTCTCGTTTGCCGGCCATACCGACGCGGTCATGCTGCTTGCGCTTGCCTGCCTGCTCACGCTGCCGTTTCGCTACGTATTCTTTGGCCGCGGCGACGCTTGGCGTCCCTCGGTGATCCTTCCGTCGCTGTTCTTTGCCGTCTGCATGGTGTTTGGCCGCAGCTACGACCTCACCGATTCGGCCGAGATCGTGCTCGGCGACAAGGCCCGCATCATCTGCGCCTGGATAGGCGGTGCGGGCTGGATGCTCTTGGCGGTCGTTGCCTTCTACCTTGCCTTTGAGTGTCTAGATTGGCTGAGCTCTCGGCGCATTCCGTTTTCCGAAGCGCACTTTGGCCGCGTATGGCGTGTGGCTCACGCCGTGCTCTCGGTCCATCCCTTTGCCGGGCCCTTCCTGGTGCTTATGGTCGCTTGGGCGCCCACGCTCATCGCTTCGCTGCCCGGCCTTTTTATGGGAGATACGGGTGCGCAGATTCGCCAGTGGTTCAACTACCCCAACGGCACGAGTGACTACCTGCGTCTGCTCAATCCCAATGTGTTGCTCAACGGACATCACCCCGTGGCGCACACGGCTATCATCGGTTCGTGCGTCCAGCTGGGGCTTTCGCTGTTCAATAGCGCCAACGCAGGTCTTGCCATCTACACCTGCGCCCAGTTCGTCATTACGGCCGCCTGCATGGCCTATTCCATCTCGTCGCTGCGCAAGCTGGGCGTGAGCCTGCCGGTCCGCGGCGTGATCTTGCTGTTCTTTGTGTTTATGCCCATGTTCTCCAACTACGCGGCGCTGCTTACCAAAGATGTGCTGTTTGCCGACGCGTTTTTAGTGCTGTTGGTGCAGACCGTGAAGCTCGTAGCCTGCGGCCTGCCCCGTCGCGATGCCAATGCCGAGCGTGCGGGCGAACAGAGGCCCGTGCTCTTTGCGCGCCATGACTGGCTGCTGCTCGCTCTGGGCGCCATGGGTTCCACGTTTCTGCGCAACGGCGGCCTGGTGTTTCCCCTGGCGGCATGCGTGATCGCGGCGGCGTTTTGCGCATGGGACGCGCATGTGGCTCATCGTGCAGCCAAGCAGGCCGGTGCTGCGCCTTCGGGCGCCATCCCGCGTTTCCGCTGGGTGGGAGTTCTTGCGGTGCTTGCACTCTGCCTTGCCTCCAATATGTACTTCACCAAGGTCTTTATGCCGGCGCACGACATCACGCCTGGTTCCAAGCGCGAAATCCTCTCGATTCCGTTCCAGCAGACGGCTCGTTTCGTCCAAAAGCACGACGGCCTCAACTCGGGCGTCAACCCCACGGTTAAGGAGGACGGCACCATCGTGGAGGCTCCTTGCGACGGCTTGGTGACCGACGAAGAGCGTGCCGTGATCGACCGTGTGCTCAAGTACGAGAACCTGGGCCGCCGTTACAACCCGGATAAGTCGGATGCCGTCAAAAACTGCTTCAATGAGTACGCCTCGCAGGAGGACATCAAGGCCTATTTTAAGGTGTGGGCCCAGATGTTCAAAAAGGACCCCGAGTGCTATATCTCGGCGCTCATCAATAACTACTATGGGTATTTTTATCCGAGCGCTCGCGACGCATGGGTCTACAGCACGGCGCGCAGTGCCGAGATCATGGCGAAGCCCGATAACCTCAAGTACTTTGACTTCCATCCGGTCGATAGCAAGGTTGTGCGCTGGTGCGACCACCTGATCAACCTGTATCGCGTGGCAGTACAACGCATCCCGTTTATCTCGCTCACCATGAGCTCGGCCACCTATGTGTGGATCATGATCGCCGTGGTGGTCTATCTGCTACGTCGCCATTCGTGGCGCGGGCTGGCCATTTGGGTGCCGCTGCTGGGCGTGCTCGCCGTGTGCCTGATTGGTCCCTGCAACGGCTCGACCTACATGCGCTACCTGTATCCGGTCATCGCCTGCATGCCCTTTGCCACCGGCGCCACCATCACCCGCAGCGATCTCCTCTGGTCCTAATTTGGTGCAAAGGGGACAGGTTACTTTGCACTAAGGGGCTGCATCATCACGACGCCTTCATTTTGGGGTTTATCTCGCAGGCCAGTAGGTATATCATAACGACGTTTGTTTATATTGCCCGAGCATCTGCGCTGGGCTTTAGGTCGAAACCGATAGGAGACACGTATGTCCGGACACTCTAAGTGGGCCACAACCAAGCATCGTAAGGGCGCGCAGGACGCCAAGCGTTCCGCCCTCTTCTCCAAGCTGAGCCGCAACATCACCGTTGCTGCCCGTCTCGGCGGCGACCCGCTGCCCGAGAACAACGCCAGCCTCGCCGCTGCCGTTGCTAAGGCCAAGGCTCAGTCCATGCCCAAGGACAAGATCAAGTCCGCTATCGACAAGGCCTTCGGTTCGGGTGCCGATGCCGCCGTCTACGAGAACATCGTGTACGAGGGCTACGGTCCCGCCGGTGTCGCCGTCTACGTTGACTGCCTGACCGACAACCGCAACCGCACCGCCGCTGATGTCCGTTCCGCCTTCTCCCACGCTGGTGGTAACCTGGGCACCTCGGGCTCCGTCGCCTTCCAGTTTGAGCGCAAGGGCCAGATCGTCGTCGCCAAGGAGATCCTGGACGAGAACGCCAAGAAGGAGACCATGATCGCCAACGGTCCTGCCGGTGACGAGGATGAGTTCATGATGGCCATCGCCGAGGCCGGTGGCGAGGACTACGAGGACGCCGGCGAGGAGTGGATCGTCTGGACCGCTGCTAACGACGTCATGGCTGTCTCCAAGGCGCTCGAGGAGCAGGGCGTCCAGGTCAAGGGCTCCGAGACCACCATGGTCCCGACTACCCCGACCGAGGTCTCCGGTACCGACGCCAAGAAGGTCCAGCGCCTCATCGACCGTCTTGAGGAGCTCGACGACGTCCAGGATGTTTACAGCACCATGGACATGACCGACGAGGTCATCGCTGCCCTCGAGGAGGAGTAGCGCCCACACGGGTTAAGCCGTGCATATCTGGGCATAATGAAGCGAGCATGCAAGCCTCGTGGAATAGATGAGCCGGATCCGCGTGCGTATGGCACCGGACCCGGCTCTTTTATAATGATGCGAATCGTTTTGCATTCTGTGGACCGAAACCTGAAGGGAGCGCGCGTGCGCGTACTCAAACGAGCCCTAGCGATCGTGTATCTTGCCGCCGCCATCGTGGCGCTGGGTACGCTTGTCTGCCAGTTCTGGGGACCGTATACGTATCGCTTTATGCTGCTGCTGCGTGACGCCATGCCTCGCGTCGTCGTTACGGTGTGTGCCGCTATCGTGGCGCTTGGCGTGCTCATCGGTTTTTTCCGCCTGATGTTCGCGCGTCGCGAGCCGTCCTGCGTGCATCCGGCGGGGGAGCGCAATATCGAGGTCACGCTCGCAGCGCTTTCCTCGTGCGCCCGTGCCGCGGCAGAGCGCGATGATCGCGTGATGGTTGAGCATGTCGAGGCACGCGTTCAAGGCTCCGACGAGTCGCGCGTTCGTTTTAAGGTCGAGGCCATCGCGCTCGATGACAAGGACGTTGCCGCTCTTGCCACCTCGATGCAGCAGCGCATCGAGAAGGCCTGCGACACCATGCTCGGCACGCCGGGCACGACCGCGCGCGTCCGTTTTTTGCCATCCAAGACTACCGTCCAGACCGTGGAGGTTTCCGGTGAGTGATACCAATCAAGACAAGACCGCCCGCACGCCGCGCCTGACGATCGACCAGAACGCTACGCTGGCAGGCGAGTCCGCCGACACCAAGCCCGAGGCCGGCGAGCAGCACGACAGCGCCGCCAACGACTTTGACGAGGCCATGGGTCTCATCAAAGGTACGGGCGCTGCTATCTGGAGCTACGCCGTGCGCCATCCCAACACTACGCTCGGCGCCGTGGCAGGCTTTATCCTTGCCGTGCTGGTACTTACGTTGGGCCTGTGGGACACGCTCGTCATCGCATTCTTTGTGCTGATCGGCGCCGTGATCGGCCAGATTCGCGACGGCGAGAACGGTATCGTCAACTTCTTCGGCCGTCTGTTTAGCGGCCGCTAATATGAATTCGACTGTCGCATCCGCGGCAGGCATAAGGAGGAACCATGGCTTTTAACACGAAGGTCGATGTAGCCGATACCGAGCTCGAGGCGAATGAGGCCGTCGCCGCCGAGGCGGAGGACGTAACGCTCGAGGACGAGGCGCTCGTCGAGGCCGAGTCCGATGCGGATGAGGACAACGAGGAGATGGACGAGGAGGCGGACGAGTCCGAGGACTCGCTGACCTATTCCAACGGCGTGATCGAGAAGATCGTCGCCATGGCCACCCGCGAGGTGCCGCACGTCCTGGGCATGAAGGGCAACCTCATGCACTTTGTGCAGGAGCAGTTTGGTGCCGAGAACCTGACCAAGGGCGTGACGGTTGAGGTCACCGATGACAACCGCGTGGTCGTCAACATCTCGGTCATCATCGAGTACGGCGCCTATGCGCCTGCGATCTTTGACGACGTTAAGGCGCGCGTCACCGAGCGTCTGGCCGCGATGACCGGCCTTGAGGTGGCGGGCGTCAACCTGCGCATCGAGGATGTCATCACCCCCGAGGAGTACGAGCATCGCACCAGCCAGCACGAGTAACCTACCAAAAAGGGATGTTTATTTTGGCAGGTTTTATCTGCGAAAACGTCAAACGGCCGGTCGCACGGATGTATGTGCGGCCGGCCGTTATTTGTATGCCCCCGATGCAGGCATACCGCTCGTCTAACTAAGGGTTGCAATCTTCGCGTTCCGCGTTACCCTAATGGGCGCATTGTTTCCAAATTGTTAACGAGGGGTTGCCGTAATGGCCGACGAACACGAGACCGAAAGCAAGGCATGGGCGATTGAAGCCGCTGCGGCAGAGGCGGCGTCGCGTGCCGCCGAGGAGATGCATCGTCCTCCGGTGGTGCCGATGGAGCGCGTTGTCGGTCGCGAGGATATCGAACGTGGCGAGCGCGCCGGCCGCAAGCGCAGCCAGGAGCCAGGCTTTCCGCGCTTTTTTGCCGAGCTCAATCTGGGCCTGGTCCTCACGGCCTTTGCCATCGTGGCCTTTAAAACCCCCAATCACTTTGCCTTCGGCGGCACCTCGGGCGTGTCGGTCATTCTTTCCACGCTGTTCCCGACTCTGCCCGTCGGCGTCTTTATGTGGATTATCAACGCGGTCCTGGTCATCTTGGGTTTTATCTTTTTGGAGCGCAAGGCAATCCTTTGGAGTGTCTTTGCCTCGTTTGCGCTTTCGGCCTACGTCTCGCTGTTTGAGCTCTTCATTCCGTCGGATGTTTCGATGACGGGCGATATGTGGCTCGACCTGTGTTTTGCCGTCATCTTGCCGGCGCTGGGCAGTGCCATTGTCTTTGACATTGGCGCCTCGACGGGCGGCACCGACATCCTTGCCATGATTCTCAAACGCCGCACGACACTTGAGATCGGCCGTGCCCTGTTGCTGGTCGATATCGGCATCGTGACCATCGCGGCTTTCCTGTATGGCCCGCGCGTCGGTCTGTACTGCGTGCTCGGTCTGTTTGCCAAGACGCTTGTGGTCGACAAGGCTATCGAGAGCATTCACCTTCGTAAGGTCTGCACGATCATTTGCTCCGAGCCCCTTAAGGTCGAGGAGTTTATCGTCAAGCATCTCAACCGCACGGCAACGATCAGCCGTGGCTACGGCGCCTTCTCGGGCAAGTGCGTCACGGTGATCATGAGCGTGCTGAGCCGTCGCGAGGCAGTGCAACTGCGCCGCTATACCCGCGAGATTGACCCTGGCGCCTTCATCACCATCGTCGATAGCTCCGAAATCGTCGGCAAGGGCTTCCGCGGCACGAACTAGCCCTGGTGCGCGCTTCGAATCATTGAATAAGGCTACCCACGTTGCAAATCGGTCATCTTGGGGTATTTGTCCTCACATTGGGCGATAATGATGCCAAAGACATCGTTTGCGATCCAGGTGATTCGCTCTAGATACGAAGGGATGATTTCGATGTTCTGTTCGCAGTGTGGCGCCCCCATGGGCGATAACGACAAGTTCTGCGGCGTGTGCGGTGCCCCTAATACCGAGGTCAAGGCCGCCGGCCCCGCTCCGCAAGCTCAACCTCAGCCGCAGGGCCAGCCGTTTGCCCAGCCGCAGCCGCAGCCGTTCGTTGCGCCCCAGCCGGCTATGAACGTGCCCAAGGGCTGCATGGCGCAGGCCTTCAACGACATGCTCAAGGTTCCCGGCGCCTTGGTTCGCGTATGCCAGATCGCCTTTTTGCCGGCGCTGATCTGTGTTGTCTCGGTGCTGGTGCTGTTTATCCCCGTTATCGGCGGTATCGCAGCGGCCATTGGCTTTTTGCTCGCGTATGTGGCAAGCGTGTGCGGTGCGGGCTTTGCTATCGAGTGGGGTCGTGACCTGTCGCTCAAGGATGATAACGGCATGGAGCGTCCGCTGTTGCGCTCGACCTCGTTTGGATTGGGCATTTTCTCGTCTGTCATTACCGGTGTGCTCGAGTTCGTGGCCATTATTCCGGTGATTGGCGTGGTGTTCTCGGCTATCGAGAGCGTCGTGATCGGTGCCGTCGGTTCATATTATTTCAATGGTTCGAGCGGTCTCGAGGCCGCACTCTTCGGCTCGATGGGCCTGCTCGTCTTTGCCATGATCGTGTCGGTGGTACTGGGCATCTTCTTTAAGATGTTTGGTGATGCCGCCGTGATGCACTTTGCCGTCGCGGGGCGCGTGGAAAGCGCGTTTTCGCTCGAGAAGGTCTGGAAGTCTTATAAGGCCAACCTGGGCAAGCTATTCTGCGCCTCGATTCTTCCCGAGTTTTTGACGGGCATCGTGTCGCACATCATCACGTGGATCTTCACCGCCATCTTTGGCGCCATTGCTACGTTTGGTATGTATAGCTATTACTATCGTCCCACGGGTCTTGAGGCAATCATCGAGGGCGGCGGCATTACGCTCATCCTGTTCTTGATGATCGTTGCCTTTGTCACGGTGTTCCTGACTGTGTTTGGCAAGATGCTCAAGTATCGCGCCGTTGGCTACTGGGCCGCGCGCTATGCCAGCGAGTGGTCCGACGAGGATACCGACGACGTCCTGACGTTTGTGCTCCCGGGTGAGAAGAAGCCTGCTCCTGCGGGATTCAATCCCACGGCCGCCACTGGTGCTGCACCTGCCCCTGCACCTGCTCCTGCACCTGCTCCGGCACCTGCCCCTGCACCCGCGCCTGCACCTGCTCCGGCACCTGCCCCTGCACCCGCGCCGACGCCCGAGGCGACGCCTGCGGAGCCCGATTGGAATGCCGTTGCCACGCCGGCGGATGAGCCGGGCGATAATCCTGCTGCCGAAAACAATCAAACCGAATAGTCGGTCGAGGCGCCCTGGGCAACTGAGCCCGGGGTGCCTTTTTCTACTGCGGAAGCAAGAAAATGCCTGGGAAAACGGTTGCAGCAAAATTTCTCGGAAATTGGCCAATGTTGCGCAACAACGTCGCGGCTATTGTTGAGAACATAGACGTGTAAGGTTTGAAGGCGTGCAACGCCTTAGGAAAAGGAGAAGCTTATGTTCTGTCCCACTTGTGGTTCTCCCATTTCGGATGATGCCAAATTCTGCCCCGTCTGCGGTTCTGCCGTCGGTGCCGCTCCCGCTGCTCCTGCTCCGCAGCCCGCGCCGCAACCTGCACCTCAGCCCCAGCCTGCTCCGCAGCCCACGCAGATTCAGCCCACTCCGGTTCAGGCAGTTCAGCCTCAGCCTCAGCAGCAGTACGCCGGGCAGCAGCAGTACGCCGGGCAGCAGCAGTATGCTCAGCAGCCTGCACCTGCCCCGATGGGCTATGCTCCGATTAAGACCGACCGTGGCGTAATCGGCTGGCTCCTGCTTTCCATCGTGACCTGCGGCATCTATTCGTATTACTTCCTCCATTGCCTCGCCCGCGACATTAATGTCATGTGCCAGGACGACGGCGATTCCACGCCGGGCATTGCCGCGTTCATCTTGCTGTCGTTTGTGACCTGCGGTTTCTATGCCCTCTACTGGTACTATAAGATCGGTAACCGCCTGCAGGCCAACGCCCCTCGCTATGGCCTGGTGTTCCAGGAGAACGGCACCACCATTCTTATGTGGCAGATTGTCGGTGCGCTCCTGTGCGGCCTTGGTCCCATCTTTGCCATGAACATCATCATCAAGAACACCAACGCAATGGCTACGGTCTACAACACCCGTCTCGGCGTGCGTGCCTAACGATCAAGTCGTCGTGAGTAATACTCAGGGACATAAGGGCGCGGCGGAACTCATTCGCCGCGCCCTTTCTTGCATCGGCGCACTCTTTGTCGCCTGGCTCGCACTCTACCTGCTCGATATCGGCTGCGTGTTTCGCCTGATGACGGGCATTCCCTGTCCGGGATGTGGCATGACGAGGGCCTGGCTGGCAGCACTGCGCCTCGATTTTGCGGCGGCCTTTGCCTACCATCCGCTGTTTTGGGTGGTGCCGATTGCGTTTGTGCTCGCGTTCGTGCGCGAGGAGGTGACGTCGAGCAAGCTAAAGCGCGGCATCGACATTGCGGTTGTTGTTCTGTGCGTGCTGGTCGTTGCCGTATGGATCGTGCGCCTTATCAACCCGGCAGACGCGGGCCTGCTCTTTGGTGGCCACGCTCCCGCCGGAGTTCCCACCGATATCATCCACCTCGAAACCCCACGCTGGCTCACCATCCTTCGCTCTTACCTGTCGTGACGGAGGACGCGCTAGAAAAACGGTCGACATATAAGCGGGGGCGAACGTTGAGATAACGTTCGCCCCCGCTTTGCTCTAGCTAGGTTGTTATGGGTGGGCGTGACGGCTACTCGTCGCGCTTCTCCTCATGGCGAGCAGCGGCGCGGGCATCGTGAATGCCCTTGATGGCGGCATGGCGGGCGGTGCGGGCGTCGTGCATGGCGTCGCGGGCCTCGGCGGCCGTTGCCTTGGCAGAGCGCAGCTTGGCTGCCAGGTCGGGATTGGTCTCGGCAACCGCGGCGATCGTGGGGCCGTCGAGCTCTTCTTGCGTGGGCTCGGCCAAAAAGTCGATGGCATACTGAGCGGCTACCATGGAGCCCTTGGCGAGCACGCTCTCGTCGATCTTATAGAAGCAGGAGTGCTGGGCATAGGTGGCGCCGATCTGGGGATTGCGCGCGCCGACAAAGGCGAGCACGCCCGGTACGCGGCGCAGATACTCCGAGAAGTCCTCGCCCGAAAGCGTGCCGCGGTAATGGCCCTCGCCCGCGGGGCCCAAGCACTTGAGCACAGCTTGGCGGCAGCGCTCGCTCGAGGCGGCATCGTTTTCGACCTTGTAGTTGGCAATGGTGTAGTCGGTGAGTTCGGCCTCGGCGCCTAGTGCTGCTGCAGTGTGCTCCACGATGCGGCGCATAAGCTCGGGCATCTCCTCATGCGTCTTGTCGCCATAGGTGCGCACCGTGCCGGCGAGGTACGCCGTGCCGGCGATAACGTTGCGCGCGGTGCCGCCGTGCAGCTCGCCGACGGTGATGACGGCGGGTTCGTAGGGGCTAATCTCGCGCGAGACGATGGTCTGCAGGGCGTTGACGATTTCGGCGGCAACCATAACGGCGTCGTGGCCGCGCTGGGGCATGGCGCCATGGCACGAGGTGCCGCGGACGTCGATGCGGAACCAGTCGGTGTTTGCCATGCGCGGGCCGGGCTCGCAGCTTACGGTGCCGGCGTCGACCTCGCTCCAGATGTGCGCGGCGTAGGCGCCGTCGACGCCATCGAGTACGCCGGTGCCGATCATGAGCTTGGCGCCCTGGCCGTTTTCCTCGCTGGGCTGGAAAACGATGCGAATCTCGCCGTGGATGTCATCGGTCATGTGGCGCAGAATCTGCAGTGTGCCGAGCATCATGGCGATATGGCAGTCGTGACCGCAGGCGTGCATGCAGCCCTCGTTGACGCTGGCGAACTCCTCGCCGGTCTGCTCGGTGACAGGCAGGGCGTCGATATCGGCGCGCAGCAGGATACGGCGGCGCGGCGTGCCGTCCTCGCGGTAGGCATCCGGCGCGGTACCGCGAAGCGTCGCCACCAGGCCCGTCTTGAGCGGACGCTCGTAGGGGATATTCATGGCGTCGAGCTGGTTGGCGATGTCGGAAGTCGTGCGCTCCTCGGCAAGGCTCAGCTCCGGGTGCTTATGGAAGTGCCGGCGCTGCTTGATGATGTAGGGTTCAAACTCGGCGGCGATATCCTGGATGGCCGCGGTGACGTCGTCTGCCGCGCGAACCTCGGTTGCCGCCATAATTTGCTGTGCCTTGGTCTTCGTCATGGTCGATTTGCTCCTTGCTGGCTCGATCGCAAAATCGTACAGGCTTTCTCCAGTATGCCACCTGCCGCTAGGGCTGGTAAAGTTGCCGTTTGCCGCTTGGGGTTTTGTAACAAGAGTGGGGGAGTACACTCGGGGGTGTTGAATTTCCTGCCAGAGATGGGGATGCCCATGCAACATATCGATCGGATTATCCGCTCCAAGAACGTTTTTACCGCCCAAGACGGCATCGATGCCGCCCGCGAGTTGGCGATCGCCATCGCGGGTGATCGCATCGTCGCAGTCGGCGCGCCCGATGACGTGATTGCCGCCGCCCCTGCTGCCACGCCGGTGGTCGACTACGGCGAGCAATTCATCTGCCCCGGTTTCCATGATGCGCACCTGCACTTCTTCCATACCTCGGTCGGTTCCTCGCCGTACATGCTCATGGATATGGGCACGTCAGAGGCGGCACTGGTACAACACGCGCTCGAGTTTTCCCAGGACCTGCCTGACGACGCTTGGGTTGTAACGCAGGGCTGGCGCGACTACCGTTGGGATCCGCCCGAGCATCCTACCAAGGCCTCCCTCGACGCCGCCTTCCCCGATCGCCCCTGTGTTATGTATTCGGGCGACGGGCATACCCTGTGGCTCAACAGCCGCGCACTCGAAGCCCTCGGCGTGACGCGTGACAGCGAGCCGCCGGCGGGCGGCAGCTACGACAAGAATGCAAATGGCGAACTCACGGGCATCGCTCACGAGGCTGCGGCCATGCAGCTGCTGCCGCGCTGTCTTGAGTGGCTGGGCGAGGATCGCATCGCGAGCGCTTACGCCGACCAGATGAAGCGTATGGCCGAGCAGGGCATCACCTCAATCTGCGATATGTCGCTCATGCCCATGCCGGGCTGCGACTTTATTCGCGACGATGTTTACGACAGGCTGCAGGCCGCCGGCAAGCTGGGCATCCGCGCCCATCTGTTTCCCACGCTGCTGGATGACCAATCGCGCTTGGAAGAACTCCAGACCCGCTACGCGAACAACGCGCTGCTCTCGGCGCCAGGATTTAAACAGTTCTTCGACGGCGTGTCGAGCGAGCATACCGCATACCTCACTGAGCCCTATACTAACCCGCGCTTCCCGGGTGACCAGGGGCGCCTGACGGTTCCTGTCGAGCGCATGCGCAAGTTGGTTCTGGCGGCAGCCGAGCGCGGCCACACCGTGCGCATCCACGTTATCGGCGACGGTGCCATCCATGCCGCACTCGATATCTTTGAGGAGGCGGCAGAGCTCTACGGCCTGCCCCAGCACGGTCATAATACGCTTGAGCATTTGGAGAATCTGCTGCCTCAGGACATCGATCGTCTGCGCAAGCTCAACGTCATTGCCTCGAGCCAGCCTTGCCACATCACGCTCGACCCGGGTGGCCCGGAGCGCGACCTGGGCCTGGAACGCAGCCGCATCATGTGGCCGTTTGCGACCTATAAGCGGCGCGGCATCCGCCAAGCTTTTGGTACCGACAGCCCCATCACGGCCGTTACCAGCATGAACGTGCTCTACACGGCTATTACGCGCCAAGACCCTCGCAGCCACTGGCCCGAGGGCGGCTGGCTCCCCAGCGAGCGCATCGATGCGGCAACGGCCCTGCGCAACTACACGCTTGGCAGCGCGTACGCAGCGGGCGACGAGCAAAACCTCGGCAGCCTGGAGCCCGGCAAATACGCCGACCTGGTAGTCCTGGACCAAAACCCACTCACCATTGACCCCCAAGAGCTCCAAGACACCAAAGTTCAGGCAACCTATCTGGCAGGTAACTTAATCTACGAGCGTTAACCCCACATCCCACCCCTCAGTTGCGGTGAAATACGGACTAAATAACACCTCAACAGCCAAAAACAGTCCATATTCCACCGCAACTTAAGGGGCACGTTTCAGCAACGTGCCCCTTTCTTGTGCGCCCTACCCGCATCGCCATTTTGCTGCACTGACTTTTCTGAATGCCGGGCCCGAATTAGTTAACCTGGCTCCCGGGGCGGACCGGAGGGCATGAAGTTTGTCGCGAGTTCCGCACGCAAAGGAAAGCACTTAATGTGCTTTCCGTCTTGCGCAGGACTGTAGAGCAG